>NZ_CP098023.1:3250000-3587500 GCF_030440425.1 Microbulbifer sp. MI-G | reverse complement strand
CATCATGCCAGTACCATTGAATCTCTATTGAAATCAGAGGCAACTCCTGACCGGTATCAGGCATCTGTGATCAGCAATCAACACCAAGTTTCTGGCGCGACTAAATCCAAAAACAGCTTTCGCCAGACAGCATTTCGCATTATGGACAATGCCAGCTGGCAGGCATCGAAACCAGCGGCTGTCGACCGGGAAGTTGCTATTGTTGGCCTGTCCGGGCGTTATCCGCAGGCTGATGATTTACAGCAGTTCTGGCACAACCTGAGAACCGGCAAAGATTGTATTACAGAAATTCCTCCAGAGCGTTGGGATTATCAGCAGTATTACTCTGAGGACAGATATCAAAAAGGCAGATGCTATAGTAAATGGGGTGGCTTTATAAGTGGCGTCGATCAGTTTGATCCACTGTTTTTCAATATCTCTGCCAAAGAAGCTGAGGTGATTGATCCTCAGGAACGCTTGTTTCTGCAAATAGCCTGGCAAACGTTCGAAGATGCCGGGTACTCAAAAGATTCACTGTCTGGTGCTTGTATTGGCGTTTATGTTGGAATTATGTGGGGGCAATATGAGTTGTATGGTGCACAACTCACTGCATCCGGTACGATTCCCAGCTCTTCTTACGCCTCGGTTGCCAATCGGGTGTCTTATCTGTTCAATTTTTCGGGTCCTAGTCTGGCTCTGGATACCATGTGCTCATCATCACTGACTGCAATTCATTTGGGCGCAGAGGAAATTCGCCGTGGTGAAATAGCTGGCGCTTTGGTGGGGGGGGTTAATATATCCATCCATCCTCACAAATACCTCAACCTTAGCCAGGGTGGTTTTCATGCCAGTGATGGCCGTTGTCGCAGTTTTGGTGAAGGTGGCGATGGTTATGTTCCGGGTGAAGGAGTTGGCGCAGCATTCTTGAAACCGCTGACTACGGCAGAGCGGGATGGCGATCATATTTACGGGGTAATAAAAGCCGGTGCTATTAATCATGGCGGTAAAACCAATGGGTATACCGTACCTAATCCTAATGCCCAGGCTCAAGTAGTGAAAAAGGCCCTACAGAGAGCGGACATAACCCCGATACAGCTGAGTTATCTGGAGGCTCATGGCACCGGAACCGCATTGGGTGATCCGATAGAAATTGCCGGATTGTGTAAAGCCTTCGCTGAGCATAGTGGCAACACACAGTTTTGTCCCATTGGTTCGGTAAAATCCAACATAGGTCACTTGGAAGCGGCAGCGGGTATTGCTGCGTTGACCAAGGTGTTGCTGCAATTTAAGCATCAGAAATTGGTACCGTCGCTGCATGCCCATGCCCTTAATCCCAATATCGATTTCAAGCAATCACCTTTTTATGTGCAGCGTGAAGCGACTGATCTGGAAATGAAGCAGCAGCCGCACAAGGCCGGACTCAGCTCATTTGGTGCAGGCGGTGCGAATGCCCATCTGGTGATTGAGCAATATATTGATCAGCGGCAGGTAACTCCATCGTCGCTACCTCAACTGGTCGTGTTGTCGGCCCAGAGTGAACAGGCACTGACTGAATATGCGGGTAACTTATTGCAGTTTTTGACAGATAACCCGACAGCCAGTCTCATTCAGGTTGCTCATTCGCTCAGGGTCGGGCGCAGTGAGTTTTCCTACCGTCTCGCTATTATCGCCGATTCCGTTGAGCAGCTAGTAGCTGCGTTGTCTGAACCGGGTACTGCGGATTATTGCTTCACAGCGCAAGTGGATGTCGATAATCAGTTATTGGATGGTGAAGCTGGTGAAGCATATCTAGATGTGGTGATTCGACAAAGGGACTGGAAAAAACTAGCGATACTGTGGGTACGTGGTGCCAGCATCGACTGGACACTAGTTTATCCGGACAAGCCGCCAGTAAAGCTGTCATTACCCACATATCCATTTGCAAAGGAAAGATACTGGATTGATGCCGATACTCAGACCGTAGAGCAAAATTTACCATCACAGCCGTCACAGCCGTCACAGCCGTCACAGCCGTCACAGCCGTCACAGCCGTCACAGCCCTCGATGCAACATAAAGAGCTGCCCCAACTTGTGTATTGTCAGCATCAGTGGGAGCAGCAGCCACTGCCTACAGCTGCAGACCCGACGTTACCCGGACCAATCTTGCTGGTAGGTGAGTATCAGCCGTTAACTGAATTGGCAAATGGTGCGGCCTGTATTGAGTTACAACATGGTGACTCATATCAACAAATTACTGGCAATTGTTTTCAGCTGGATCTGGCCGACAAAAAGCAGGTGCGGCGGATGCTACAGCAATTATCCAAAGACCAGCAATTGCCTCGACAGATCTGGCACTGGCCATCACCCAGCTCACTGTCGTGGTCATACCAGCAGCAATTACTGGACTATGTCAGTTTATTAACGATGGTGCTGCAAGAACCTGAGTGTCGCCAATTGAAAATAGTGTCCTGTTGTGATTTGCAGGGATTGGATCAGGTGTTTTGGATGGCATTAGCAGGTTTTTATCGCACTTTGGCGGCTGAATATCCTACAATCCAAGTAAAACTGATTAGCAGTGAACGGGCAGGTTTTTCAGAAAATGTTCAGTTAACAGAGGAGTTCGCCGCCAGCCATTATGGTGTAGTCGTGGTGAATTATCACTATAACAACCAGAGTGAACTGTGGCTCCGGGAAGTGCAAAAAATGGCCGAAGTTGACGCGATTGATACCGTCAATATTACTCTTAAGCAACGGGGACGTTACCTGATTGCAGGCGGATTAGGGGGGCTGGGAGTGATGTTTGCCGAATATCTTGCGCAGCATTATCAGGCAGATTTGGTTCTGGTTGGTCGTTCTGATCCGCGGCCTGAGCAATACAGTCATTTAGAACAACTGCGAAGCTTTGGCAGTAAAGTGAAATATATTCGTGGCGACGTGGCCAAAGCTGAAGATGCCAGCAGAATTATTACAAAGGCCCTGGCGGAAATCGGTGATCTGAACGGTATTTTTCTGAGTGCCGGAATAAACAGTGACAGTCTGCTACGCAACAAAAGTCAGGGTGAGTTCGCTAAAGTGATGGCGTCTAAAGTGCAGGGAACTATTAACATTGATCGGGCCAGTGCCGACTTGCAGTTAGACAGTTTTGTTCTCTTTGCTTCTATTGTGGCAATGATAGGTAACCCTGGACAGGCAGATTATGGATTTTCTAATCAGTATCTGAACGAATTCGCTCGTTTCCGTAACCAGCAAGTCGCCGCCGGATTACGTTGTGGACAGAGTGTCGCCATTAACTGGCCGTACTGGTCAGCAGGAGGCATGAATCTGGGAGAATCGCAGCAAGCGTTAATGACCCGACGTACCGGGCTGCTGCCGATACAAAAAGAGCAGGGCGTGAAGGCGCTGTTATATTATCTGTCGGCTGGCGTTAATGCGGGTGCACCATTATACGGTTATCCGCAACAGATCAGAGAAAAACTGTTGGCTGCCAGTAGTTACCATACGGTGCAGTCAGCATCACAGGTGAATTATGTTCGGGGTGGTGAAGATCAGGATAAGTTGCGCAAAGCACTGGATAACTATCTATTGGAGATGCTTTGTCAAGAGAGTCGTATCCCGAAAGAACGCATAGATATCGGCGAGCGTTTTGATGCTTACGGTGTTGATTCGGTGATGATCAACCAGTTTAATATGCAGCTGCAAAACGTATTTGGTGAACTGCCAAACACCCTATTATATGAATACGATAATTTGCAGAAACTGGCAGATTATTTGATTACCAATCATACGATTGCTATTGCCAATCACTTTGATTGTGAGCCGCCAACAGCTGTGCGATCTATAAATGTTGCCAGCCCGGATTCTTCAGCCAATATTGCATCCTCGCAGCATATCGCTGTGGCTGAGCAGCCTCAGACAGAAAAAATAGCCATTATTGGGTTGCATGCCGAGTTCCCAGGTTCTGCCAATCTGGAAGAATTTTGGAAAAACCTGCTGGCGGCTAATGACATGATCACACTAGTACCATCAGAACGCTGGGATGCCGAAGCCTGGTATGACATTGATCCTTCTCAGGCCGCAGCAGGTAAAATTTATTGTAAATGGGGTGGGTTTATTGATAATTTTAATCAGTTTGATGCAGATTTCTTCAATATAAATGATCAGGAAGCACTGATCATGGATCCCCAGGAGAGGCGCTTCTTACAATCCTGTTGGTCGGCATTGGAAGATGCTGGCTATACTAGGTCAAGTCTGCGCCAGTTGAACCCAAAAAGTCGCAGTGCCAATGTTGGGGTGTTTGTCGGTGTCACCAGCAGCTCTCATCAGATCATCGCTCCGGATGCTTGGCGTGAGGGCCATATGGTTTCTCCGGCATCTATGCCCTGGTCGATTGCCAATCGCATTTCATATATCTTTGATTTTAATGGTCCGAGTATTCCAGTAGATACTGCGTGTTCTTCAGCGCTGGTGGCGTTGCAAATGGCCTGTGAGAGTCTGCGAGACCAGCAATGCCAGTTAGCGATTGCAGGAGCTGTTAACCTGTATTTACACCCGGCCAAATATCACGCGTTGTGTCAAAAACGTATGCTAGCACAACATGGAGAGTGTCGCAGTTTTGCAGCAGGTGACGATGGTTTTATCCCCGGTGAAGGCATCAGTAGCGTAGTTTTAAAACCATTACAACAGGCGATGAACGACCGCGATAATATCCAGGGTGTGATTGCCGGGGGGGCTTATGAGCATTGTGGTCGTTCAAACGGTTATTCAGCACCGAACCCGGCTGCACAGGCTTTGGTAGTGGAAAAGGCACTTACGGCCGCTGGAATCAATGCAACGAGCATTTCCTACATTGAAGGACATGGTACAGGTACGCAGATTGGTGACAGTCTAGAAGTGGCTGCATTGCATCAAGTATTGGGTAAACACCAGCTGCAACAGGGACAGTGTGCATTGGGATCTGTCAAGGCGAATATAGGACATGGTGAGTCTGTGGCGGGTATGGCCGGGCTGGTCAAGGTACTGTTACAAATGCGCTATCAGCAATTGGTGCCGGCTCGATTTGCCAACAATCTGAATCCGGATATTGATCTGACCAACAGTCCATTACGGGTATTAGCCTCAGTTGAGCCCTGGCAGTTACCACAATTGGGTTGCCGTACCGCGTTAATTAGCGCCTTTGGTGCCGGAGGCGTCAATGCCTGCCTGGTGATAGAAGAGCCACCGCAACAAAGTTTTAGCCACACTCACCATATTGCTCCACTGGTGCTATTAAGTGCTGAGACAGACAACCAGCTAATGCAGTTAGCTCGGGCAGTAACTGCTGCCTTGGATAGTCTTGATGATCAACACTTTAGTGCACTTTGTTATACCTTACAGGTAGGCAGAGAAGTGCACAGTCATAGATTGGTAATCCAAGCCAGCAGTGTTGCGCAATTACGTCAGCGATTGGCTGAGTATATTGGCAAAAAAAGGAATGAGGCGATCATGGTGGCCGGCGAGGTAAAAATCAAATTTACATCAGCTGAACAACAGCAACGCCACCAGCAATGGTTTAATAACGGTGATTATCAGCAACTGGCCAGAGCTTGGTTGACAGGAGAGCCGATAGCCTGGTTAGTATTCTATAGTGAATCAGTCACTCAGCGTATCTCCCTGCCTACATATCCGTTTAAACAAAGTGTGTACTGGGCAGGAATGGCCAGTGCCAAACCACCCCAAGAAAAAACAGATACAGACGTGCAGTCCGGTATTCACCCTCTAGTGACTGTCAATGTGTCCAGTTTGAGGGAGACTCGTTTTGAGGCCCACCTTAAACGGCAAAGTTATTATGCAACCGATCACAAAATTAACGGTGAGGCCGTTTTTCCTGGTACTGCATTACTGGAAATTGCTTGCATAGCAGGCAGTGAAGCCGGAGAAGGCAGGGTCACTATGCTCAAAGATATTGTCTGGGCTAAACCACTGAGTTTTGTGGAGGGCGATCGGTGTCTGAGCACGGTATTGAAAGATATTGGTGGTTTTATTGAGTTTGAACAGGTTTCTACGGATGACAATATGCAAGTCGTTGTTCACGCTGAAGGGCGTATGCAATTGGACTGGATGGATAGAAAAACCCAAATAAAAAAATTTTCTGTTGAGCAATTAGAACAGCAATGTGAATACAGCCTTGAAGCTGAAGAATTTTATCAGATGCTTGCCATACGAGGCTTAGAGTATGGAGAAAGCTTTCGGACAATCCGGCAATTGGTCAGTTGCTCCGAACATGCAATAGCCAGGTTAAAATTACCCGTAGTGTTAATTTCTGATTATGCCAGCTATGTAATTCATCCTGTGCTATTAGATGGCGCCCTACAATCTGTCGCAGGCTATCTGTATCTACAAACCTCGGGAACTGACACTTCTATGCAGTTGCCATTTGCCATAGATACTTTGACCTTACACCGTCCACTTACCCAGGAACTTTATGTGTACGTAACACCTGTAGATCAGTTCAATAGAGAGATTCCGGGGATCAATAGATTTGATATCGCGCTGTTGAGCCTAAGTGGTGATTTACTGCTGATGATCGAAGGTTTCTATGTGCGTGCATTGTCAGACTCCCCTAGTAAAGAATATATCTTGGGCAAACACGCCCAATTTTGAAATAGATTTTAGGAAATCAAATGACAGTATCTATAGATCGCAAGGATCTGGAGTCCTATCCTTTTTCTGAGTTTCATTCCACATTATCAGGCGATGAGTTATTCCTTCGTGATCACGTTATTCGGGGAGAAAAGATACTGCCTGCTACTGCTTATCTAGAAACTGCCAGAGCGGCATTAGAAAATACTGTCAGCATGTCAGAGGATCATTTTATTCGCCTTAATGATTGTGTGTTTTTGCGACCACTGTTGGTAAATGAAGAGAAAGTTATCACGATCAGAGTATTTCCTTCCGGCGACGAAGAATGGGGTATAGAAGTCAGTAGCACTGATGGAATACACTTTCAATGTAAAGCCAGTTATCAAGCGGTTGTGCAGTTGAGCGCTAACGAAATTTATATTGATCTGAATGGTTTACAAGAAAGAATAAAAAAAAATAATTTTCCTGTATCGAAATTTTATCAGAAATTCTTCGACAAAGGTATCGAATTGGGTCCGAGTCATCAGGGTATAAAACGTATTCTAACGGGAGAACACCAAGGAGAGCAGCAGGTATTGGTTTGGGTCAATTTACCCGGTTCCGCAAAGCGCGATATGGGTATGGATCCGGGAATGTTGGACGGGTTTATTACCTCGGCTTCAATTCTTCCTGACAATTTGACAAGCGCAGTGCAATTACCATTTACTATCAGAAAAATAGATATATTTAATGCGCTGACAGATGAAATGTTTGGACATATTTATACAAGTAAAGAAGGCATCGAATTTACGATTGCTGACTTATCCGGTGCAGTCTATGTTCGGATTAGTGGATTTATTGGTCGCCAAATTGATGATCAAGATGATCATCTGGTGTCTTATTCACCCTGCTGGCAACACAGCGCTTTACCCGATTTGAGGGGGCAACATGTGGTGCGTATTCAAGGTGGTAATGATTATTTAAAGCTGGTAATCGATGTATTGCAGCAGGCGAAAAATTTACTAGCTGCCAAGAAAAGTAACTGCTGGTTGTTAGTAGAACTCTCCGATAACAGTAGTGGTGAACGAGGGATCCTGGCTGGACTGCGTACCATAAGTGAAGAACATCCTTCAATAAATATATTGTTACAACAAGCTGGTCAGAAAATTGAATTGGTGAACACAGCAGTTAATCTGAATCGCAAGCTCGATAACATTTGGCGTAATCAGGGTTGTTATTTGATTGCTGGTGGCGCTGGCGGCATCGGAAGATTGCTCGCTGAGGACATTGTCGCAGCTACAGATAGTTGCCAGCTGATTTTGTTGGGCCGTAAAGCATTAAATCAAGAATTAAAATTGTTTTTCAAACAGCTGTCCCATAACGGAGCGAGAGTTGATTATCATAGTTGTGATATTGCTAATGCAGAACAGCTTATCAAGATAGTAGATCGATATAAGAATATTCAAGGTGTATTTCACTGTGCTGGGGTGCTTGAAGATAATTATATAGCAAATAAAAACACTGATGAGATCCAACGGGTGTTGGCGCCTAAAGTTTCCGGTTTGCAGGCGTTAGACCAAGCAACAGCATCCATGGATTTAGACTTTTTTGTAACTATGTCCTCTATCGCCGGGGTAATTGGTAACCCTGGACAATTCGATTATGCTGCTGCTAATGGTTATATGGATGATTACATTAGTCAACGTCAGCACAGAGTTTCTGAAGGCAGGTGTTTTGGTAGAAGCGTCAGCATTAACTGGCCGTTATGGTTGAGTGACGGCATGCAGATTGATCAGTCTATACAGGAAAACTTGCGACAGGTCATAGGGCTTAGCCCAATGCCATCGGAGCTGGGGATGAAAGTACTTAAACAGACACTGCTCAGTGAATATACCCAGTTATTAGTGCTGTATGGACAGAAAAAAACCATTCACAACTATTTTAGTAGTTCGATACAAAAACTACAGTCAACGCCTGATGTTATCGAGCAAAAGCAGATGACTTATCAGGATAATCAGCCTTTGTTAAAGCAACTTATTCAGATTGTACAGCAGCAAGTAGCTGGGTATTTAAAACAAAAATCACGAGATCTGGATCTGCAGGCAGACTGGGCTAATTTTGGTTTTGACTCTATCTTATTGGCTGAATTGATTAATCGCTTCAATGCTTATTTTAAACTTAGCCTTATGCCTACTGTTTTTTTTGAAGCAACTAATATCAAGCTTTTTGCTGAATATTTACTTCAACACCACCATAATACAATACAGAAACTGTTGGATGTATCAAAAACTTCGGTCGAAGAGAATACTGTACCAATAACGCGACAGTCAGAACAAAAGGGGGATGAAGCCCTGAGTGATTTTGCCGCTAGATTTCAACAAGCCTACTTCAGTGCCACTCATTACCGTATCAAGGATATTGCGGTGATTGGTATAAGCTGTCGTATTGCTGGAGCGCGTAATCTTGATGAATTCTGGCAGTTGCTGAATGAAGGATGCGATATGATCCGTGAGATCCCAGAGCATCGCTGGGACTGGCGGGATTATCTGGAAGCTAGTAAGTGGGGCTCTTTTATCGACGGCGTCGATGAATTCGATCCGTTGATTTTTGGTATTTCTCCAGCTGAAGCCTTGTATATCAACCCCGAGCAGCGGCTGATCATGCAATACGTATGGGAATGCTTGGAAAATGCAGGTTGTGGTGGCGATGCCACCAAGGGATCTAACACCGGTATTTACATCGGTTGTGGCGCCAGCGCTTACACTGCGATCCTCGATGCTCTGCCCGTGGAAGCCTACACCGCAACTGGAGAAGTCACCTCGGTAGGTCCAAATCGAATGAGTTATTTGATGGACTGGCATGGTCCCAGTAATCCGGTTGAAACCGCTTGCAGTAGTGCTTTGGTCGCGGTTCATAGGGCCATCGAAGCGATCCGTTTGGGACATTGTGAGCAGGCTATTGCCGGTGGTGTTAATTTGTTATTAACGCCTCATGCGTATATCAGTTTTTCTAAAGCGGGTATGCTGTCAAAAGATGGGTGCTGCAAAACGTTCTCTGCCCAAGCCAATGGCTATGTACGCGGAGAAGGGGTTGGGATGATCATGTTAAAACCTTTACAGCAGGCTTTGCAGGATGGTAATCACATTTATGCGGTGATTAAAGGCAGTGCAGAAAATCATGGTGGCCGAACAAACTCTCTGACTGCACCTAATCCTAAATCTCAGGCGGCGGTGATCAACAAAGCACTGGATGACTCTGGGATTGATTTTTCACAAGTGGGATATGTGGAGTGCCATGGTACTGGAACTCCACTTGGTGACCCTGTAGAGATCAACGGCCTGAAAATGGTTGCTGCCCAAAATAAAATACAGGCTGCCAGTGACCATGCCTGTATGCTCGGGAGTATTAAATCCAATATTGGTCATTTGGAGTTTGCAGCGGGGATTGTCGGTTTGATCAAAGTTGTTTTGCAAATGCGGCATCGTCGTATTGTCAAAAGTTTGCACTGTGAAGATATTAACCCTTATATAGATCTGGCAGGAACCCGATTGCAAATTGCCCAGCAAGCATGTGAATGGCAGAAAGAGCCCGGTAAACTGCGCATCGGAGGCGTGAGTAGCTTTGGTTTTGGTGGTGTTAATGCCCATGTTGTGTTGCAAGAATTTATTGCCACCACGGTATTACCTGAACAACAGGCTGAGGCAAAGCCACAATGCTGTATTTTTTCTGCATCTGATAAGGACAGGTTGCTTGCATGTTTGCAGCCATTTCCGAAATTTCTTGCCAGATTAACCGATGATCCAGAAACACTTTTACGTATCGCTCGGACCTTACAAATTGGTCGTACAGAGTTAGATGAACGGGTGGTTTTTATTGTTGCATCAGTTGCTGAGCTAATAGCCCTGATTGAGCGATTTATTGCTGGTGATGAGCAAACTGATGACACAGCGATTATGGTCGGGAACGTAATGGACAAAAGTCGAGAGCAGTCTGTTGATGAAGCACAAATACACGAATGGGTAACAACAGGTAATATAACCCCACTGGCAGCGGCCTGGGTGCAGGGATATTCAGTGCCCTGGCGATTGGCACAGGATAATGTGGCAATGGTTAATGAGAGCGGTTAACAATGTGTTGTAAACTCATTAAAGGAAAAGAGGCTGATTTATTGTGCTTTAAAGTCCAGTTCCAGGAGATGAAAAACTACAATTACCTGCTAATGGATAACGGTAGTCGCGAAGCTATGATTGTGGATCCGGCCTGGGAAATCAACAAAGTGCACCTGGCGTTGGAAACGCAGAATGCTCAGTTAAAAGGCATTTTGATCACGCATTCTCATCTTGATCATATTAATCTAGCTGGTCAAGTAGCTGAGGAATACCAGTGCCCAATATTTATGTCCGGTACAGAGATTATCTTCTCCGGATTCAGCAGTCCCTATTTACAAGCTATTGAAGAAACCAGCCTATCATTGGGAAAATTGGTTGTAGAGGCTATCGCCACCCCTGGGCATACCCCTGGGTGTATTTGCTATAGAACCGATAACTTTTTATTTACCGGTGACGTATTGTTTGCTGAAGGCTGTGGCATGTGCCCTAATCCGGATGCAGCCCGGCAGATGTTTTGGAGTCTGCAAAAATTACGGAATAGACTTAATTCTTCAACACGGATATTTCCCGGGCACAGTTTTGGACTGATGCCAGGTCAAACATTCGCTATGGTGCAACAACAAAATCTCTATTTACAAATTCCTTCCGAAGAATCTTTCATCGATTTTCGAATGCGCAAGCAATGTCGAAAGAAATTATTTGCTTTTCACTGAAATCACAACTTCTGTAACTTGCAGTTCCAGCCGTACATAGAATCACTTATAAATAACTTGTTTGAGGATATATAATGAAGTTGGTAGGAATCGAGGCCATGAATGTGTTTCCCGGAACAACTTTTGTAGATGTACGAAAGTTGGCTGAACATCGACAATTAGATCTTACACGATTTGAAAATCTATTAATGAAAGAGAAAACTGTCGCTTTACCTCATGAAGATCCGGTGACCTTTGCGATAAATGCTGCTAAACCATTAATCGAAGTTTTATCCCCGGAGGAAAAAGATCGTATCGAGATGGTTATTACCTGTACAGAATCATCATTTGATTTTGGTAAATCTATGAGCACTTATTGTCATGATTTACTTGGTCTCAATCGTAACTGTCGTTTATTTGAAGTAAAAAATGCCTGCTATTCTGGAGTGGCTGGGTTACAAATTGCAGTTAACTTTATTCTCTCTCAGGTTTCACCAGGTGCAAAAGTGTTGTTATTGGCTACTGATATTTCTCGTTTTATAATTGAGGAAGGGGGGGACGCCTTAACCCTTGACTGGTCATTTGCCGAGCCTAGTGGTGGTGCCGGAGCTGTTGCGATATTGGTGAGTGATAATCCACAAATACTGCAAATTGATGTAGGTGCTAATGGTTATTACGGTTACGAGGTTATGGACGCCTGTCGGCCGAATCCTGACAGTGAAGCAGGGGACTCTGATCTGTCATTGTTGTCTTATTTAGATTGCTGCGAAAAGGCTTTTCTTGAATACCAAAAACGGGTAGAAGGATGCAGTTATGATAAAACCTTCGACTTTTTGGCAATGCACACTCCGTTTGGTGGCATGATTAAAGGTGCACACCGTAATCTTATGCGTAAGTTGGTTAAGGCAAAGCCGCCACAGATCGAAGCCGATTTTGAAGCTAGGGTTATTCCGGGGCTGAAATATTGTCAACGGGTGGGTAACATTATGGGAGCTACAACCATGCTGTCGCTGGCCAGTACAATAGACCATGGCAATTTTGATAAACCTAAACGCATTGGTATTTTCTCATATGGATCTGGTTGCTGTTCGGAGTTTTTTAGCGGCGTCGCTAGCGCTGAAAGCCAGCAAAAAATTCGCCAACAAGACATATTGAATCAACTGGATAGCCGCTATGAAATGTCAATGCAGGAATACGAGAAACTGCTGGTATCCAGTAATACAGTCAAGTTTGGAACACGTAATGTGGTATTGGATACAGAAATTTTCCGTGCCGCCAGAAACCAGTTGGTAAAACCTACATTATTTCTGTGTGAAATTAAAGAATTCCATAGGGAATACCAGTGGATAGGTTAGTGGGTGATCTCAGTTTTCATACCATTAAGGCGCGGCTGGATGGGGACATCGGTTATCTACAAATTTATCGTCCCGAAGAAAACAATACTATCAACCAGCAGTTGGTAACAGAGTGTAACCTGTTTTTAGATCGTGTTGAAGACACTATTACAGTGCTGGTGCTTGAAGGCCTGCCAGAAGTGTTTTGTTTTGGCGCAGATTTTAATGAAATAAACCGTCAATTCAATTCGACCAGTTATCAGGCCAATGATCCTGAACCGCTTTATGATCTCTGGCTGCGGCTAGCACATAGTCCATTTGTTTCTATTGCCCATGTACGTGGTAAAACCAATGCCGGCGGAGTGGGATTTGTGGCTGCCTGTGATATTGTGCTTAGTGAAGAGTCCGCAGTGTTTAGCCTTTCGGAAATGCTATTTGGAGTACTGCCTGCCTGTGTGCTGCCTTTTTTAATTCGTCGTATCGGTTTTGCTAAAGCCAATTATATGACCATGATGACAAGTCCAATTAGCGCGAATCGAGCCAAATGCTGGCAATTGGTTGATGAAGTGGAGGCCAATACCCCTAATCTATTGCGGCGCCATTTACTACGGTTGCGAAGGTTATCGAAAAATACGATAGTGAATTACAAACAGTATATGCAGCAATTGCATCCCGATCTGGAACAGGCAAAGCCTTTGGCACGAAAAGCCAATATGAAAACGTTTTCCGACATAAATAATGTGCGCAAAATTTCTCGTTACATTGCAACAGGTCGATTTCCTTGGGAGTGATATTTTAGGATTGTATTAAGGAGATGTTTTTTGGCAATGATACTGTATGTAATATTATCCCTTATGTCTGCACCAAAGAGTTTTCCTGGTAGTAGTCCATATTCACAGTAAAAAGGACACAAATATGCAAAAAAAAGAAATCTTTGATCTCATTGTGAAGCATGCGATTGAAGTATTACCGGAACTTGAAGAGTATCAATTTCAGTATAGTGATACGCTAATAAAGTTGGGCGCGAATTCACTAGATAGATCAGAAATTGTTATGATGACGCTACAGGCGTTGTCGTTAAATGTGCCTTTACTGGAATTAGCTAAAGCTACCAATATGGGAGAGCTGGCTGATATTCTTCAACAAAGGTATAGCCGATGACTATTGCAGTTACCGGGATCGGTATTACTACCAGTATCGGTCAGGGGCGGGAGGAATTTACTCAGTCGTTGTTTGCCGGAATGCATAAATTCTCAGTATTGAAAAGAGAGGGTAGGCAGTTACCAGATGATCTTGAACATGATTTTGCCCCTTTTATCGGTGCCGAAATTTCTGAGTTGAGATACCCCGATGATTTGTCCTCTAAACAACTGAGAACTCTGTCTTGGTCGGGTAGAGTTGCTGCTGTTACCGCCAGGGAAGCCTGGCAAAACGCTAATCTTGATTCTGTCGATGGACACAGAGTGGGTTTAATACTCTCCGGGTCTAATTTTCAGCAGCGAGAACAGGCTGTGATGCATCGTCAGTTGCATGGAAATGAAACCTTTACACGCCCCGCTTATGGTATATCTTTTATGGACACTGACGTGGCGGGGTTTTGCTGCGAATACCTAGGGGTGCACGGATTTAGTTGTTCCACGGGAGGGGCCTCAGCCAGCGGTCAGTTCGCACTCATTAATGCCATTAATTTTCTAGAATCAGGTTCGTTAGATGCTTGTATTGTGCTGGGTATGCTTACGGATCTATCCCATTGGGAACTACAGGCCTTACGTTCTGCCGGTGCATTGGGATCAGAGAGATTTGCCAAACAACCGGAATATTCGGCGAGACCTTTCGACAAAGATCGTGATGGGTTTATTTTTGGTGAATGCTGTGGCGCTTTAGTGATCGAAAAAGCTGCTCATGCATCGGCGCGTCAAGCTAAGTCGTTAGCCCTGATCACAGGTTGGGGTACTTTTATTGATGGCAATCGCAACCCAAATCCATCTCTTGAAGGAGAGAAAAGTGCTATTCGTTTAGCACTGAGACAGGCAGGGATAACGGCGTCAGATATTGATTATGTTAATCCTCACGGTACAGGCTCGTTGTTGGGTGATGCAATAGAGCTTGAGGCACTGGCACAGTCATATTTATTGCACGCTCGTATTAATACCACAAAATCCCTTCTCGGTCATGGTCTGGCAGCCGCCGGTTTGGTTGAGGTTATTGTTACCATTGAACAAATGATTGCCGGGCGATTACATCCAAGTCGCAATTTGCAAAAACCACTGAACGATCGTTTTTTCTGGGTAAAGAGTCAACCCGAAATCTGTAAAATTAAGTGTGCGTTAAATTTGAGCTTGGGCTTTGGCGGTATGAACAGCGCGATCTGTATTACACAATAGGTATTAATCACTGGAGACAACTATGCAAGTTTATATATTTCCCGGGCAGGGTTCCCAAGCTCGCGGTATGGGCAAAGGATTGTTTGAACAATTTCCTGATTTGGTTCGGTCTGCAAACAAGATACTCGGATATTCCATTGAGGAACTATGTCTGGAAGATCCGCAACAACAGCTAGGTCAAACTCAATTTACCCAGCCCGCACTATATGTGGTTAATGCGCTGAGTTATTATAAAAAAATAGCAGAAACCAATCAGAAACCTGACTTTGTTGCCGGACATAGCCTGGGTGAATTCAATGCGTTGCTGGCTTCTGAATGTTTTTCATTTAGCTCAGGATTAAAGCTAGTAAAAAAACGTGGTGAATTAATGAGAGAAGCTGATAATGGTGCGATGGCGGCCATTATTAACTTATCTGAGCATGAAATTCGTGATCTGTTACAACAACACAACCTGCATAATATTGACTTGGCTAACTTTAATACAATGTCACAGATTGTTATTTCCGGCGACAAGGATGAAGTGGCTAAATCTCAAGAAGTGTTTCAGAAGGGAAATGCATTGTTCTTTCCCCTTAATACCAGTGGTGCTTTCCATTCACGATTTATGTCTCCGTTGAAAAGAAAGTTTTTAAATTATCTAAAAAAATTTAATTTACAAAAGCTACAGATTCCGGTAATTGCCAATGTGACAGGTACTCCTTATAAGCAGGAAAAGATATTGGAATACCTTTCAAATCAAATGGACAGCCCTGTACGATGGACTGAAACAGTACAGTATCTGCTTGCGCAGAAGGAAATGGAGTTCGTTGAAATTGGTCATGGTGATGTATTGTCTAAATTGGTTAAAAAAATCAAGCGTGACTTTGAAAATTGCAATGATTTCCCTGCCGACAAAAAAAAGTCAACGGAAGCGACAGAGTCATTTGTACAATCAGAATCAGTGTCCAGAGTGGAGGCAGCTGATAGTGTCGAATTGACCGCTGATCAAAAAGTAGCTAACTGGAATCAGCAGTATCCTATCGGCACCAAGGTAGTCAGTACTCTTTCTGATTACAGTGACCTAATCACTCGCACTGAAGCAATTGTACTTTTCGGTCATAGGGCTGTGGTTTATATGGAAGGTTACAATGGATACTTTTGCTTGGATGAACTGATACCCAAGACTTAATACTATGATATCTAAACGCAAGCCTATTGTATTTATGTTTTCAGGACAAGGCTCACAATACTATGGTATGGGTAAAGAATTATATAATAGCAATTCAAGATTTCGCACCTGGATGGATTATTGTGATGAAATTATTGCTGAGGAGATATCGATTTCTATCATTCAACACTTATTTTCTGATGAATTTGGTATCGCTGATTCTTTTGATGACATTACTCTGACTAATCCAGCACTGGTAGCGATTGAATATTGTCTGGCGAAAATACTGATAGAAGAAGGAATAAAGCCCGGTTGCCTGGTAGGTTATAGCTTGGGTGAATTGTCTGCAGCGGTGATTGCTGATGCTGTCAGTATTGAACAAGGGCTGAGTTACTCAATTCGATTAGCTCGACATATTAAAAAATATGTACAACAAGCAGGGATGTTATCCGTGATATCCGATCCAGACATTTACCAACGCCAGCCTGATTTGTTTTCAGGTACCACAATTGCTGGCTATAACTTTCATTCTGGTTTTGTAGTATCTGGAAGCAATAGTGATTTACAGAAACTGAAAAATCGACTGCAACGACTCGGTATTGCTAGCCATGAACTGGCTGTAAAATATGGTTTTCACTCTGCGGCAATTGATGGTTTTCGGGAAAGATTTTTGACCTCAGAGCCATGGTTAGTAGCACAGCCAGGAAAAATTAAAATGATGTCTGCCTGTACCGTTGATGAGGTTACCGAAATCACTCAGCCATATTTATGGCGGATTATTCGCGAACCAGTGCAATTTCAACAACTTATAGAATGTATGGCTGGAAAATCTGATTATTACTTTATTGATGTTGGTCCTAGTGCTACTCTGGCTACATTTCTTAAATATATTTTAAGAGATTATCCTGGTTCAACAACATTTGAAACTATTAATCCGTTTGGTCATGATTTGAAAGCAATCAACAGGCTTTTGCAAAGTTTCACTGCGATCTGATAAAGCTCTATGAGGGTTTTAAAATAGCTAGCCTATATCTAGGCTACAAGAGAATTAGCCTTACTGGGAAGTTAGTTTATATAAGTATTATCATAAGATATTTTTTTACGTACTAGAGAGAAAAATGACCAAAAAATTATTTTCACTATTGCTATCATTTGATGCGGTACAGATAATGAATCATGACTCGAACAGTAATTCGGAAGAGTTTTTTTCCACCCAGATCGAGAAAATCAATAAGTCAGCTCGGGATTCCAGCAATGCCACTGGCGCTACAGGATGAAGCAAAATCTGAGCAGATTAAGCAAATGGTTGGTCAAAGCAACAGAAGAATGCTATTAAAGAATTAAAGTGCAAAGAGATACTGAACAGTATACTTTCTGGTTGTTAAGCAGGCTGTCAGCGATTATAGCATCAATACTTTCAGAGAGATACAACCATTGATGATTTATCGTTGAAATAATCCCAAAAGAGTACTCCAATACTCAAAAGGCAGTTGAGAAAACATGATTACTATATTTTTATCCAAGGCAATTAAAAATTATTTTGAGTGCTCTAATCTCGTGTTATGTTCCTGATGCACTGTATGTTTGTACTAATTCAGGTAAACTCAGCCAGCATCATCTGCATGAAGCATCCTTTCAGGACAAAGTATAAATAGACTCTAATTATAGGTGTTTGCAAAACTTCCCGAATCATTGCCATCCAAACCATAACGAATGGGCCTGAATATTGGGGAAGTAGCTTTGCTCATGAGGGCCTTGGGTTGTTGAGTTTGCATTGTATCAAGTGAAAAATAGGCCATGGAGAATCAAATTGTTATTATTAGATTTTTGAATAAATTAATTTTAAATTTAATTTCATGCATTGACCGCAGTAAATCATTTATCATACAAATACTGGTTTTGGCTAGAGATTCAAATTCTATATTAGCTCAATAAGAAAGCTATCAATCTTAATAGTATAAGTGAAAATTCTGAAACCTGTTTTCTATTGACTGGAATATTCGCATGGATCTTTACTTAAAGCTGACTTGGAAAGTGTCAAGGTCATTCACGCGGTGAACACTTTTTTCTGTACATGGTTCAATAACTTGATTTGTATGTGTGTACAGTAAAGCATCGCTTAACAATAGTGATAATTAGATAAGTTTCTTCTATGTTATTAATTTTCAGAGAATTATCATTTGACGAATCACGACAAGGTAAAGTTGAAATTACCTTTACCAGTAGTACAACACAGATTCATTTCATCACAGAAAAAACATTCGTATCACCTTTTTACCCTTTAATCAAGCAACAACTCCGATGGTATTTTAACCAGTATCCGTTTGAGCTTGATCAGCAAGAAAAAGCTGCATGGGTGTTTAATAAACTTTTGCAGCTTGGTCAACTTCTAGCTGAAAAACTAGATAATGATAACTGTGATTTAAAAAAAATTGCCAATGCAGTTGAAACTACAGGTTATCACCAGCTTCAGGTGTTTATAGTTTCCAGTAGCCCGATGTTTATGGCCGAATTTTGGGAATCGCTAATTTTGCCAGACAGCAAGTTTGTACTAGCTGCTGCCTGTGCAGGATTTTGTCGAGTACTTACTGAGGAATTTGATCCGCAGCTTGTTTATCCACTGGAGTTGGCTTTACAACCTGCCAGCAAGCCCGGTGTACAGGATATTTTGCAAGATCAGAAGCACCAAATTCGCTGGGATCCCCACTCCGGCGATACCTTGAACATTGCCGTTTTTACAAGTCTGTTTTCAACTAGCGAAGATTTCAGTCAGCTACTAACAGGCATGATAAAAACTAAATTGCGTGCTGATCCAATTGAATATCATTTGCTTGGAAAAAGCCAGGCTGCAGCACTGACATTACCTGAGAATTGTCATATTTTTCATTTTAGTGGTCAGATAATAAAGCAGTGTGGTACTTACTTACTGGTTCTCGAAGGAGAGGCTGATAACCCGTTGAAAACACTGGGTTTCACTGAGCTTTGTCAGGATTTACAAGCCCATAAAGTGCACTTGCTAAGCCTAAGTAGCAGGATTACAACCGAGGAAGTGGCTCAATTGGCAGGTATCGCCCATACATTTGAGATTAGTAACGTGCTGTGGCTACAATATCCATTAAATAGCGCTGTGAGTTTTACAACATATGCGGAAATTTATCGACAGCTAACTCTGGGAAGAACGATATCCCAGGCCGTAGTGGAAGCGCGAAAGTCATTGCAAAATCCAAAGACAGAAACTCTGTTGCCAGCATTGGCAACCGGCTATCATCCTTGGTTATTGCCTGCATTATTTACTGTTAAAGATGTACGTTTTTTTATGAGTCAGACAGTGGTCAATAGCGAAACTGAGAAATATTTGCAGGAAATGTTACTGGGACAGTTACATGCACGGCTGGCCGGATTCAAAAGCGAGTTACTACCAGAAACTTTTTATCCGTTGAGTGATGGCATTGCTGCCGATGTACTGACAAGCTTTGGTGAACACAGGATGGTTTGTTTATCGGGGTCACAGGGTATTGGTAAGACCACACTGGTACACCAGTTAGCGGCTTGGTTAGCGGTTCATAAACAAATAGATTGGGGATTTTATTTTGATTTTGCTCAAGAAAACTACTCGCTAAATGATATGTTGCAAATGGTGCGGCCATTGATTGCTAAAAATGAAGAGGATCTTGCCACCGTACAAGTAAAGTGGTTAGCTACCACCAGTCTGCTAGTGCTGGACAATGCGGATAGCCTGATAGATACCGACAGTGGTGATATGGCTGACGCTGGAATCTGGCAATGGTTGCAAGCCCTGCAAGAAAGCCGACACAAGGTTGTGATAATTCTTAAGAGCGCAGAATTAACTCATCATTTTGTCTACAATCAAAAACAACCTCACTTTATTCTTAAGGGATTTAGTGTTCCAGAGCAGCATCAGTTTATCTATAGCAGAGCGCAGCAGTTACAACAGCCATATCTATTCGAAAAAATCCTAGGTCAGCCCTGGCTGGCTGCCCTTAGCAGTAACCCACTGCTGCTGGAAACCTGTTTGAAAGTAACCCCATTACACAGCGACCAGACATTGAACAAGGTGTTAAATCCACCCCGGGTTAGTTATCAGAAGATCATAAGTTGGCAGTGGAATAATATTGAACCTGCTTGGCAAAAACTGCTGTTACTCAGCTCAAAAACTCCCAACCTATTATTGGAAATGCTGATGATTGCCCTTCAACAACCACCTGATCAAGCCATTGCAGATATAGCAGCTTTCAAAGATCAAATTGGAATGGAAACGACGGAAAACATTTCTGAAGAAATCCGGCAAGCTGAATTGCGTGGATTTGTTAACCGCTTACCTCATGGTCATGTGATTGCAGAGCGGGCTAAAATTCATCTTGAAAAAATTGCAAAACAACGACTAGAAAGTACCGATCAATTCGCATTGATCAGTGCATTTAGCAGTATAGTGTGCGAAGGATTAAGGATTTTGTGTGGAGGAATGGTTAAGCAGGCAAACCCTTATATTGAAAATAATTTGTTGTTTAATCGACGCAATTGGGCGGAGCATTTGGAAAAAATATGGGAAGAGCAGAGATATCAACTATTTTTTGCCACTTTGGAACCCCTGCATGAGTTACTGAGCAAACATAAATTACAGTACGAACTAACGGCATGGACTTTTAAAATAATTGAGCAATTTGTTCCGCATGCTGATGCTGAAATGGAAGTAACTCAACAACTGGCAGGTCTGAAATTACTTAATTATGCATTGACTCACCAAAAAACAACAGAAACATTACCAGTTTTTCTGGGAAAATTGATTGAATACTGGCAACAGTGGTTTGTACAGATTGATGGTGAACTTGATCAAAACCAAATCCTCCTTTTCCAACTGGTAGTGTGCTGCTTGGAGGCATTTTACCTACATACTAAGGATACTGATAAAGGTATCGCTCTATGTGAAAAAACGGCGGCAATCTATCTGGCTAGAGAAGCCTGGCAGCCACTGATCCGGTGTTACAAGTCACTGTCGTTGTTTCACTTGCAAAATCATCATCCGCAACTTGCTCGAGAGTTCGAAGATAAAATACTCTACAAAATTCCTTATGACCATGCGCCGCCAGGTTTTCAGCAAAGACAACGGCTGGATATATTGATAAGTCGATTGGATAGAAATGAGCTTGCCGATGCACAAGAAATCCTTAACCAACTAAAATACAACTCTGACAAAACATTTGTTGATAACACCGACTTGTTGAAAGGTTTGCAAAGTGAAATCTTTTTTCTTAAGCGTGATTTTTTTTCAGCATTGCCACTTTTGGCAAGAGAATGGAATACATTATTAACTCTAAATCAACCACAACTTATTCAATCTTTAAAGGAAAAATTACTTGTTATTGCTACTGAAATAGGGGAGGAACAGTTTAAGAAAATTTTCTTTAGGCATGTTTCAGAAGATACAAAATTGCCAATGGACTTTTGATGAGCACTCCAATTTGACCGCATTAGCATGCAGAATTTACCCACGTATAACCTAAATTACAAGAAATATGGGCTTAATATAAATCTGATAGATAGGTATTCTATTTGTAGAGCTACCTACAGCCTGAAAAATAATGTCGTAATGTAAGTTCTGATCTTTGTCGGTAGTGGCATATCCACCTTCTGGCTTATCTTCATAAGTGGATGAGATGATCTGCTGACCAAGATTAACAATTAATTTTTTTTCCAGTAATTTAAGAGTATTTATTGCTATATTCTTGCTTTCTACTGGTAAAATATTTGACTTGGTTTCCGCTTGGGTAATTGTCCTGTCTGCGTAATCTCGTGATAATTCCTCGGCAATTGTAATTGGGTCTACACTAACAATAAGAATCCGATTGGCTAATGCCAGATGGAGGTTAAAAAATTATAAATAAGATTCTCGAGCAGTTATATTTCCCCTCCTATGCTCCAGGAAGGTCATTTGTATAACGGCTATCTGTCGCCAATAAGGACATATCCGCCTTTTATTTGATTCTCTGATCATTTGTCTTTTCAACCATGTCAAGGTTCGAATCGCAAGAAACGCGTTTATCTTGCAGGATCTTAACCTTTGGTAAAATGCCTGACAGTGATACCAGCGATTGACTGTTAAAATCAGATTCAGTCAAAGTATGCGGTATTAACAGTGACAATTTAAAATTACCAAGTGGACTAACTAGCGCAATCTCATCACCGTTGGGTTATGCATGGGCGAGCTTTGTTTCAGCCAACCCTTCTCTGCAAACTGCTACAGTTTTTTCCATTTAATTCTCCGTTAATATAAATAACGATCTTATAGTTAAGTAGTAAAGTCATAGCAAATAACCATATTTTTGAGATGTAAATCTCTATCTTAGTGATATGACTAATATTTATAATCTACCTCCGGTACCGTCGGTTTTATGTCAATTTTGTCATATGGGTTCTCTAATAGGTTTTCGAATGTTGAAACTGCATTCGGATTTGACACAAAATAAGATTAATCTGCTATTTCATTTGATTATTGAAAGAAAGATGAAAATCTAGGAAGAGCACTTGTTTTTCTGACCTTCAAATCTGCCTCCACTCGTGATTTTTGTGAGGAGAAAGGATGAGTTAAAAAAGACTCCCGTATGATTCAAGTAGAGCTTAATATTGAGGGGCTTAAGAATACGCAATATGTTAATTACACAACTTAATAAGTTGATTCTGGGAATAAGTTGATTAACAGAATTTGGTTTTTAGAGTATTCTGAATCTATTACCCTGTCTGAGCACTCTCCGATGGTATTTTTCATGCATAACTTAGACGATTCAGGGCAATGACCACAACATATTGGACGCTGACATCCATGACAGTGATCTGCTCATTGTTGATCGATGGCTTATTCCTGTTTATAGCAGCGCTGCAGAGGTAGCCTGGGTGACCAATAAAGCCGCAAAGTTCTTCACAGAAAGGAAGGGTGTTTAATGCCGTCCAATTTAAAATACCCGGTTACCCCTGGTTTGGAGGACCAGAAACTGGTAGTTGAGAAGTGAAAGTACCGATTCAATAGTTGTAGGCTGAGCCAACTATTGGCGGTATTTCTAGGTGACGTATAAGGTAGCCCTGTAACGTGGTAAACAGTATTGGGGGTAAAATTCTGTTTATATATACAAATGTCACGCTTTAATTTCAGCTCACCCATTGTCATTGGTTATTTTAATTCAGGTTCGTCAGTGCTGGCTGATTGCCATGTAATGACAATACAAAAAACCCCGCTGGAGGGCGGGGTCACAAGGAGTGATGAAATCAGCTCTGCTTATTTGGCCGGTTCAAAAATGATTTTCAGCTTTTTCTTGCCCCAGGCACGGGCTTTCTTGATATCTTTTTCCATCCACACATCGATACGGTTTCTGAAGCGCTTGTTCATACGATCGCGCACGGTATAGGTACCGGGAAGTCCTTCAATCTTTACCTTGGCACCATTGGTCAGACCGTGCTTTTCCAGATCACGGGATACAGCGATCACCTTATCGCCCGGGCGCAGGCGGTTGTTCCAGGCTGCTACCCAGGGGTCACTGTCTGTCTGCCCGGGTACAGAATTGTAAGCCGTTGCGTCCACGACCATGGTTTTCTTAATAGCTGCCGATGCATTGACACTTATACCAATAGCGAGGAAAGCGGCCAGGAAGAAGAAGGTATTACGCAGAGTCTGTTTCGTCATGTCCCATTACCTCCAGGAGGAAAATAATCACAAGCCAAACGGTGCTTATGAAGTTAAAGTATCCTTAGGAATATTTGATCAATATTTAATCAACGCTGGTTATATTACAGGCGATCTCGCACTGATCAACTTTTTCTGAAAAACCACAATAACCCGTATGAAATGGCTTTTTTTTTTTCAAAAATAATACCAAATACCCGTTACTGGCCTTTTGGAGCAACTATTTTGCTCTGATCGCTTTTTGTGCAGTTGCTGTTGGCGCAGACCCACTCCCCCTTGGTAAATGATTTCCGATAGTGAAAAAAAAGATGACAGCGATGTCATCCTAAGACAGGGAAGTCCCCCGCCCGAGATGGACTTTCCGGACACAGGCAGGAAAGTAAAAAATTTCTTTGCAATTATTTGTGACTGACCATCCAAATCAACTCAATCACCGGAGAAATGGGGTGGCACGGCAGAGGCACTTTTTAATCACAAGGTAGTGAGTAAGCACACAGTGCGCTCAGAGGGGAGTTTCCGTGTGCTGCACAATCGGCTGGACCTGTTGGCGCAGTGCAGAAAGGTAGTCCCTGTCCTCTTTCAGGTCGGGAAACCCGTAGCGAAAATCCAGTTGCACCGCCTTATCCAGCCAGGCGATGGCTTCCTGAAGGTTGCCCTGCCATTCACAGACCTGACCCAGGTTGAAGTAGGTAATGGCGAGGTTGTGCCATTCCCCCTGATCCATCAGCCCGGCCACAGCATCCTTATAGAGGAGGTAGGCCGTGTTCAGCAGCTGCGTGCGCAGGGTGGTTGTGGGTTCGCTGGCGGCTTGCTGATGATAGGTGTGTGCCAGCGCGGAGCGGACCCTGGCGGCTGAAAGCGGTAATTTGGCACCGGAATTCAGGTAGTCGAGTACGGATTGAAACTGGGCGCGGGCTAGTAAATACAGGTCTGGACGCGATTTGGCACCCAGAGCATTTAAAACAATACCATACCGGTAGCGCAGGGGGTGCTGTTGGGATGGATATGGCGCAAGTGCGGCAATGGCTTTTTCATACAAGGGCAGAGCGTCGTGGTAGTTGCCACTGCGGGCAAGGGTTTCGGCCTTATTGATCCATGCCAGCGGGTTCTGGGTACCGTTCCTTCCAATTTCCGCCTCTTTGTGCCAGGTGTTTTGCATTGTAAAGAGAACAAGGAGCAGTACCACCATGCCGAGGAGTTGATAAAATAAGATCGGTAAACTGGCCGGGTCTTTGTACACTGGGACTTCCCGCAGGCTGCTTTCGGTGGACGGTTCAGGGATGCACTTTTGCCGGCCCCTTATGTCAGTTAATCCCTAGTTTTTGAGTTGTGCCAGCACTCCCTGCAGAGGGTGGCGCAGACTAACACCCGCGAAGCGGTTCGCCTGGCAGCGGCAAGAGTAGCCGGTGGCGAGTTGGTTGCTGTCACCGTGACTGAGTTTGGCGGCCCAGGATTGTTGGAAGATTATCCGCGAGGTTTCCTTATGTGCAGTCTCGTGACCGTAGGTGCCGGCCATGCCGCAACAGCCAAGGCTTTCGGTTTGCAGCTCAAGACCGAGTGCGCAGAATATCGTTTGCCAGTCTTTCAGCGAGGCGGTGGCAATAGTCTGTTCTGTGCAGTGGGGCAGCAACTGGAAACTGCCGGGGCGTATCCGTTCGCGTTGTTGTACCAGGTGATCCTGCTGCTCAGCCAGCCATTCCTGCAGCAGCTGGACTTTTGGCGCCCGTTCGCCGAGGAGCTTTTTGTATTCCGAGCGATAGGTGAGAGTCATGGAGGGGTCTATGCCTACCAGGGGGATACCACGCGCCGCCAGATCGTTGAGCATTTCACTGTTGCCCTGAGCTACCCGCTGGAATTGGCGCAGGAATCCGTACACATGCAGCGGCTTGCCGTTGGCCCGGTAGGGCGCCAATAGGGGTACGAAATCCAGATGCTTGAGCAGGCGCAGTATGTCCGATACCACTTTGGCGTCAAAATAGCTGGTAAAGGCGTCCTGTACGATAATCACCGCACGGCTGCACTGGCTGGGGCCCAGGGTCTCCAGGCAGGCTTTGCTGGCGGTAGGCACTCCCAGTGCCTGCACCCTGGCCTGCAGTGTTGCCTGTGAGAGCAGCGGGCTGTCTACCATACCAAGAGCGCGTTCCATCAGGGTAGTTACCGGCTTCAGTTTCAACGGCCAGTTATAGAGCTGTGGCAGCTTTGCCAACTGCGGCATCAAAAATTCCAACCCAGCCACGACATAGTCTCTTAACGGACGCAGGTAGCGACTGTAATATAGTTCGAGGAACTTGCTGCGAAACTCCGGTACATCCACTTTGATAGGGCATTGGCCCGCACAGGATTTACATGCCAGGCAACCCTGCATGGCCTCATTCACTTCGTGGTTGAAATCGTACTCGCCACGCATTTTGGCAAGGGAGTTCACGATGCGCTTGGGCAGGCCGACAAAAAAGGAGCGCTCCCGGTATTTGCGTGCACAGGCTACCGCATCCACATCGCGACTGCTCAACAGACGCAGCCATTCCCGCATGAGTGAGGCGCGTCCCTTGGGCGAGTGAATCCGGTTGCGTGTGGCTTTGTAGGAGGGGCACATGGCGTTGTCAGGGTTCCAATTGAAGCAAGCGCCATTGCCGTTGCAGTGTACCCCCTCGCTGTAGCCCTCCCATACCCGGGCGGGAATCTGCCGGTCGTATTCGCCGCGTATCGCCACCACGTCAATTTTCAACAGGTTGGCACTATTGTCGGGTGTGGCAATTTTGCCGGGGTTCAGCTGGTTGCGTGGGTCGAAGGCGGCTTTGATTTTTTGTAGCTCGGGGTAGAGTTCCCCAAAAAATTCCGGCGCATATTCTGACCTGACTCCCTTGCCGTGTTCACCCCACAACAACCCCCGGTATTTCTGTGTGAGTGCCACTACCCGATCTGTGATGGGACGTATCTGTGCCGCCTGCTGCGGGTCTTTCATATCAATGGCTGGGCGCACGTGCAATACCCCTGCATCCACATGGCCAAACATGCCATAATCGAGTCCCGCTCCATCCAGAATCGCACGAAATTCGGTGATGAAATCCGCCAGTTGTTCCGGGGGTACCGCAGTATCTTCCACAAACGGAATCGGACGCTTTTCCCCAGGGGCATTGCCCAGCAGACCCACTGCCCGTTTGCGCATGGCCCAGATGCGGTTAACTTCCGCATGGCCGCGGGCGACGGAGTAGCCGAAGCTCTTGCCCGGCTGGCCGATCGCTTCGCCTATTTGTGCGGTGAATCCTGCCAGTGCACTTTCCAGCTCCTCTTCGGAATCCGCTGTGTACTCCACCAGGTTGATTCCTTTGACTGGCCTGTCCTCTGTGGGGAAAAACCCGCTCACGCTGTGCCACACGATATCCTCCATGGCCAACTGCAGTACCTTGCTGTCCACCGTTTCGATAGACATGGGGCCGGCGTCCATCAAGTGCTTGGCGTCGCGCAGGGCATCCCGGAAGTGGTCGTATTTCAGGTTTACCAGCGCTACGCACTTTGGAATTGGCAGCAGGTTGAGCTTTGCCTCTGCCACAAAGCCGAGGGTGCCCTCGGAGCCGCACAGCACACTGTTGAGGTTAAAGCACCCGTTCTCGCGGATATGGGCCAGATCGTAGCCTGTGAGGCAGCGGTTCAGCTTGGGAAATCTCTCCTCAATCAAATCCGCCTTTTGCCGCGCAATTTCGTCGCAGGTTTTGTGCACTTTGGCCGAGCGGTTATCGCCGCTGCTGATTTCCCGCAACTTCGCCTCTTCTATTGATGAGGATCGCCACAGTTCGCCGCCTATGAGCACGGTATGCAGCTCCAACACGTGGTCGCGGGTCTTGCCATAGACACAGGAGCCCTGGCCCGAGGCGTCGGTATTGATCATGCCGCCGATGGTGGCGCGGTTGCTGGTGGAGAGTTCCGGGGCAAAGAACAGGCCGTGGGGCTTGAGGACGGCATTCAACTGATCCTTTACGACGCCCGCCTGTACGCGCACCCAGCGTTGCTCCACATTGATTTCCAGAATCTGGTTCATATGTCGGGAGATATCCACCACCAGTCCGTCGCTGAGGGACTGGCCATTGGTGCCGGTACCACCGCCTCTGGGGGAGAGCACCACGCAGTGGAATTCCTCCCGGTCGGCCAGTTCCGCCAATAATTGCAGGTCGCGATTGTCGCGGGGGAATACCACTGCCTGGGGCAGTACCTGATAAATGGAGTTGTCTGTTGCCAGAACTGTGCGGTTGGCATAACTGGAGGCGATGTCACCGCGAAAACCAGCGTCTGTCAGCGTCTGCAAAAACTGCAAATACAGCGCCTGAACCTCGTCGACTTCGCGCAATGCTGGAATCATGGGCTAATCCGTAGTTTCGGGCAGGTAGAGACCGCACAGGTGACCGGTAGAGGCGGTGAAGTAAAGCCTGGCTGTCAAGCTGCCCGATAAGAATGTGACCTCGCATTGTAGCTGTGATGGGGGTGGGTGCAAGCGGGGTGGAGTTCAAGCCCTGGCGCCAGAAAGCTGTATAAAAGTAGTCCTTGTATAACTAAACACGACAGGCTATAAAAAAGAAACAGATATTTTCTGCGCCTTAAAACCATGCATATCCAGCTGTTGCCTCACAAGATCCCGGTGGGAATCAGCCGTTGCGCGATGGGTGATCCGGTGCGATACAACGGCAGCCACAAGCACAGTAAAGTCTGCACCGAATTATTGGGTCACTGCTTTGACCTGCACGCCTATTGCCCGGAGGTGGCGATTGGTATGGGTGTGCCGCGACCACCCATCCACTTGATTGTGAGCGATCGCCTGCGGGCGGTAGGGCGGGATGATCCCGCCATAGAGGTTACCGAGGCACTGGAGGCCTATGGGGACCAGATTGTGCCAGAGGTGGAAAACCTGCGCGGTTTTATCCTGATGCAGAGGTCCCCAAGTTGCGGTGTGCGCACCACACCGCACTATAAGGCCGACGGGAAGGGTGTTCTGGCTCACGATTCTGGACTGTTTACGGCGCGCTTGCGCCACCATTTCCCGCACCTGCCCCTGGAGGAAGTGGGGCGTTTGAATGCCAGCAGCCTGCGCGAAAACTTCCTCACCCGCGTGTTTGCCTACGATGCCTGGCACCGCTATGTGGCGCCCGATCTGCGTCCCGCGCGGGTCATCGAGTTCTATACCGCTTACAAGTATCTCCTGCTCGCACACAGCCAACCCCTGACCCGAGCACTCGGCCAGTTTATCGCCAACGCCCGCATGCTGGGGCCGAAGCAATTTGCCAGTGAAGTGCGGGGGAAAATGATGGAAATTCTTGCGCACCAGGCCAGCCGCGAGGATCGGACTAATGCCCTGATGCACAGTCAGGGGCACTTGAAGGGATATTTAAGCAGGGCGGAGCGGGCGGAATTGGCACAACTGATTGAGGCATATCGCCAGGGGCATAAACCCCTGTCCGCGGTGCTCACCATGCTGCGCCATTATTTGCCGCGCAGCCCGCACCATTTTATTCACAGCCAGGTTCTGCTCGCCGCCGAGCCCGCCGAGCTGGGTTTGTGTGAATTCCGTTGAAAGCCGCTATGGTTGACACTGAAACACCCAAAGAGACCCGCCTGCCTATTCGCGAAGTGGCCCCTCGTACCGGTGACGGCCCGCTGGCGGGCCCGCAGCGGCAAGTAACACCGCCTCTACAGCGGGGGGGAGGTGTGCCATATTGAAGCTGTGCCCTGGTCTGGATACGCTGGAACAGCTGCCCATGACTTCTGTACTGCCGGGCAGTGGAGATAGTGCAATTGAGCAACTGCGGGAGCCGTTAAAGTAATGCGCCGGCCGCTTTCCCTGGCGCGCGGCCTGGTGTGGTTTCGCAGCGATCTGCGTATGCAGGACAACTCGGCCCTGTACCGCGCCAGTCAGTGTTGCGAATACTTGGCCGCTCTCTTTATTGCCTGCCCCCACAACTGGAAATCTCATGGTGAGGGCGATGCTCTGGTGGCCTTTCGCATGGCCTGTCTGCACGAATTGCAGACCCGGTTGCAAACCCGCAATATTCCCCTGTATTGCCTCAATATTTCTACTTTTTCCCAGGTGCCCAAAGCGCTGCAGCAAGTTGCGCTGCGCTTGAAAATCGAGGGCGTATTTGCCAATGCGGAGTATCCAATAAATGAACAGCGCCGGGACCATGCTGTGCGGGATATATTGTGCAAGAGCGGTATTCATATCGAGTACTATAGCGACCGCACCTTGTTGCCACCGGGATCGGTAAGAACCGGCAATGGCGAACCCTATAAAGTGTTTACCCCCTTCAAGCGTACCCTTCTTCAATTGTGTGCGGAAAGTGCGGTTAATCCTCTGCCGGTGCCGAGAAAAATGCCAATCCTCGATGGGGGATCACATTGGCCGAAATGGCTGGAAATGGGGAGGGGTGTCAGACTGACTCAGAAAATACCCAGCCAGTTACCTCACTATTCAATCGATAATACTGTGACAGGGATGGTGAAAGGCTGGAAGGCCGGGGAGAAGGAGGCACAGAAGCGCCTGAAGCTATTTGGTGAGAGGATCACCAGATATCAGGCCGAGCGGGATTTCCCCGCATTGGACAGCACTTCTCGATTATCGCCTTATCTGAACAGCGGAGCCATTTCCATTCGCCAGTGCGCCTATATGGCTCTCAGTTTAAATGATGGTAATTGGCAGGGAGGCAGTGAGGGTATTGCCTGCTGGATCAGCGAGCTGATTTGGCGTGAGTTCTACACCCATCTGCTGGTGGACTTCCCTCGCCTGAGTAAGGGCCAGCCATTTAAGCTGGAGACTGAGCGGATTCCCTGGGTTTATAACCAGAAGCTTTTTGACTGTTGGGGTCGCGGCGAAACCGGGGTCCCTATTGTGGATGCCGCCATGCATCAGTTAAATGAAAGTGCCTGGATGCACAATCGCCTGCGCATGATTGTGGCCTCATTTCTCAGCAAGAATATGCTGATCGACTGGCGCTGGGGCGAACGCTATTTTATGCAGCACCTCATCGACGGCGATTTCGCCTCCAACAATGGTGGTTGGCAGTGGACTGCCTCTACAGGCACCGATGCCGCCCCCTATTTCCGTGTCTTCAACCCCTACAGCCAATCGCAGAAATTTGATCCTGACGGCACATTTATTCGCCGATATATCCCGGAACTGGCCTCACTCAATAACAGGGAAATCCACAATCCACCCCCTGTTTCGGGGTATCCTCAAGTCATCTGTGATGTGGGGGCTGGTCGCAAGCGCGCGATTGCGGTTTTTGCCAGACTAAAATAGGCCCTGAAGTTTGGTATCCAGAGCCTTGGAGGCTGGGCGATGAGACCCTTGGCAGGGTGCTGGAAAGGCAATCCACTCTCGAAAAAACCGCGCTCTGCCCCCAACTGCAGAACCTGGCAGGTTGTTATGCTGGTTCGGGACCGGAACTGCCGGATGCATCACCAGCGCAGCTACCGAGTAACCGGTATCTGAATCGGTTGTGCCAGTAATGCTAGCCTATTGAAAAACCGCTCGAGCGCCATTGAATGTCAGCAGTATCAGCGGGATGTTGGATAACAGGAAAACGAAAAAACGCAATTCAATTTTATTGCCCAGTGCCTGTATCAGGCTGTGCAGAATTCTCAAGGCAACATAAGACCATGCGGCAAAAATATTGATAGTAGCTGAATCACCAATGACGGCTAGAGAAAGCGCAATGGCGTAAAAGATCGTTGGCTGCTCCATCAAGTGATTGTAGTTATCGGCTTTCCAGCGGACCTTTGCCGGTAGTTTTGACATCTGATCGCCAGCGGGGGCATTGGGGTCCATCTGCATTTTTGCTGCCGCAATGGCTGGCAGGCGGGTTACATACATCCATGCCCACATCACCAGCGACCAGATAATCAGCGCAACTATGGGTTGAATCATGAGAATTTTGGTTTCCATATCTGCTCCCAAGACTATTCATAATTATTATTTCTTACCCAACAATACCACATTAGGGTGAGACTGGGGGATGTGAACCGTGAAGGCGGCCCAATAACAAGGTTCTTTTCTCCATCTGAGTCCGCCTTAAAAGGTCATTCCAGTTGGGATACCGCAACGGTGACGGTCGAGGTCCCTGTTTCTAGTGTATTCATGCTAGTCTGAATGCCGAATCAACACGGTAGACGTCTGTACAGTTTAGGATGGAGATTGGTTATGCCACACATTGTTGTTTACGCACCCCGCCTGCCGAGGGAGAAAAAAGTTGCCTGTGTCGCTGCATTAACCCGGGCTTTTGAGGAAAGTACAGGGCTGGATGCCAACTTGCTCACAATCCATATTGAAGAGCATTCCTACGATAACATCGGTGTAGGCGGGCAATTGCTCACCGATACCTGCCCTGAGATTGCGGAACGTGAAAAACTATTTCACAAAACCGGTGGTTAGCGCCCCACAGGGAAAGGTACCTGGGGAGACAGGCATCAACTCGCGAGATCAATTGACCTGCTGCAATTGCAGGCAGAATGCTGACTTCAGGGAGCATTACGCTGGTGCAAAAACGGTTGCTACATCATGGGCCAGGTGCTCATTGACCGCGTCTCTGGCTCTATGGGAGGTAGGGCGGTAAGGATCCTTGATGAGGGTATGGTCTGAATACTACACCTAGCTGGTATGGTAGGATGACATTCTCCGGTCAACGGGTATAGCCTCTTTAATCGCTGCTTCAGCCAAAAGGCGGTTGGAGTTGAGTGTTGGAATTGATGAATTACTGTTATCGATAATTAATGGTATCTCTGTACAACCCAGGATAACGCTATCGCATCCCGCATCCTCCAGATCACCAATGATATTCTGAAAGTACTGAACAGTTTCAGGCTTGAAAATCCCGTAGACTAATTCATGCATAATCAATTGGCCTATGTTTTCTATCGCTTTCTTTGGTGGACGCTGCCAGCTGAGCCCGGCAGTTACTAGTTTTGCCGGATACACATCGCTTTCTACCAGCCACTGGGTGCCCAGTATGCCGGGCTTTTTGTACCCGAGAGCTTGTGCTGCCGCAACCACACAATCGCCGATATGGAGCCAGGGCAGGGGGGATTTTTGTACAACATAATCGAAAGCCTTGTGAATGGTGTTGTCCGGGCAGACCAGGAAGTCTGCCCCCTGTGCTTTGAGCTTGTTGGCAGAAGAGAGCATCAGGTCGCCAACGCCCCGCAGGTCATTTGCCTCAAGGCATTTCACATAACGGGCTAAAGAATGGGTATGCATGGAGATCTCGGGGTGTGCATGCTCACCGAGGTATTTTCTGCTCTCTGTGCAGATAGTCTTGTAGCAGAGAGCCGCACCCTCGGCGGAGCAGCCAACAATTCCAACATGCTTTGTGTAATGCCGGTTTTTCATACGCTATTTCCTTTTCAACCTGTAAATATAGGTGAGTATTAAGGAGTTGTATGGGATGTGTTCCACCTTGATCGGCTTTCATGGTTTCGCGAATGCTGGTGGTAAGCTTAAGGTGTTTCAAACCGTTTGAAAATGTCTCAGCAGCCGAGAAGATACTGTACCGGTTGGGTTACCAACAGGTGTGCCTGGTTTTTGTTGGCCTGTAGATACCCCGGCTTCAGGTTTAAACGGTAATCGTGTCTCTTACCATCACTGCCTGGTAGCCTGAATTGAGTTATATGGGTGATGCACAGTGGTGAGAAGACAGTAGACAAGTTTGTACTGCGCTGCCTTTATTGGCACCAGTGCAGTGTGAAGCAGATCTGAACTGCAAACCGGTAGCGAGTTTGTGCAGTCTCGCATTGCCTGTAGTGCTTTATCAGGCATTTTTTGATGGCGCTAGAATTGCCCCATGATAGAACAGTCTTGGCAGTCAGGATTTTTGACGGTGCTTGGGGTTTTATCGGTAACAGATTGTCTTTTTTAGAACAGGTCATCCCAAGGCAGACCGGAAGCCAATCCCGGGTCGAAGATCGCCACAGAGGACGTATCCACAGCATTATCTGCGGGAAAAGCCCCGAAAACACCTGACTACTGCACATTCTATGGTGATATAGCGTAATCGATTACTTTCGCGATCGCTAAGGTAGCGGCATAAACAGCGGATAAAGTGTTAAAAAGCGTGACAGATTTTACTCCCCGATTCAGCTTGCAAAGCGAGGCACTGAACTGTGAGGATTCCAATGTCTGGGCCGTCAGTGACCGGGCCCACAGGCTGGCCAACACCGGGGAAGATGTTATTTTTCTCTGTGTGGGAGATCCCAATTTCGATACCCCTGAGCCCATTCTGGATTTTGCCCGTGCCCGCCTGGGTGTCGGGCGTACGCATTACTCACCTGCCGCCGGTGAGCCCATGCTGCAACGCGCTATAGCAGATATTGAGAGCAAAGTGTCACCACACCCCTGCAATCCCGATGATGTAGTGGTGTTTCCCGGTGGGACTAACGCCATTTATGCCGTGCTTTCCTGCCTGCTCAACCCCGGTGAGGAGATCGTGATCCCCGAACCGATGTATATCGGTTATGTGCCCATCTGCGACAGTCTCAGGCTGTCGGTGAAACGGGTGGCCTGCCCGGCAGAAAAGGACTTTGCCTTTGATGTGGAGGCGATCAAGGCGGCCATCAGCGAGCAAACCCGGGTGGTGATGATCAACACTCCGGTTAACCCCACCGGTGCCATGGCGACACCGGGGCAGTTGCGTGCGCTTGCGGCCGATTGTCGTGAACGGGGGATCTGGCTGGTGTGCGATGAGATGTACTCCATGATCACTTTTGCTCGCCGGCATACTTCCCTACGCACCGCGGCGGAAGCGCTGGACAATATTGTCGTGATCGATGGCCTGTCCAAATCCCACGCGATGAGTGGTTGGCGCCTGGGTTGGGCAGTGGCGCGGGGACCTTTGGTGGAGCGACTGGCGCAGTTTGCCGGTGCCACTATTTTTGGCTGCCCGCAGTTTATCCAGGAAGCGGCCGCGTTTGCCCTGGAGTTTGACAGCTACTTTGTCAAGCAGATGCGCGATGCCTACAAGCGGCGCCGGGACCTGATTGTTGCGCGTATTGGCAGGATACCGGGCCTCAACTGCTACAGCCCAGAGGCAGGCATGTTCGTGATGGTGGATGTGTCCGAAGTGGCCGCCTCAGGGCAGGAGTTTGCCGAGGCCCTGCTGGATGCCGAGCGGGTTTCCGTGCTGCCCGGCGCGCCATTCGGCCGGAGTGCAGTGAATCATGTGCGTCTGACTCTCGCGGCAGAGGAGGCAGAGTTGACCCGTGCGCTGGATCGTATTGAGCGCTTTGTTACCCACGGGTGCCGCCAGGTCAGCTGAGCGGACGGCTGTTGAATACGCCCCGGATGCCCTTGCCGAGGCGAGCACTTCTACCCGCGCGAAACAATAGAGTGTTTCAGCCATCGGCGAATACCGCTATCCTTGCCCCCTTTCAGATGCAAAAGAAACCAACTTCGTGAAAATTGACCGGCATAATTTGCGTATTTTGCAGGCACTGCAAACCAACGCCCGTATTAGCAACCTGAACTTGAGTGAACAGATTGGATTGTCGGAGAGTGCTTGTCTGGCCCGGGTGAAGCGCCTGACCAGTGAGCGTTATATCCGCGCGTTTCTTGCAGAGATAAACCTGGACAAAGTGCGCCATGCCGAATTTTATGTGAATGTGGCACTGAAGCGCCAAGATGCGCGGACCAGTGAAAATTTCCGCCATATTATCAATGATATCCCTCAGATTGTTTCCTGTGTGAAGATGTCCGGGGAGTTCGACTATATGTTGCGATTTGTATGTCCGGACGCAGCGGACTTCAATTTGGTATCTGAACAACTGTTGGCCAATGAAGCAGCAGCCATATCCCGTATGACTTCGCATCTTGTGATCGAGAAAACCAAGCGGTTCACTGGATATCCCCTCGAACTGCTCTTCAAAGACTAAATGTCATTTCAGGAACTGGCCCAGTTCCCGTTTTTTAGCATCTACCGGGCAAACACTGCCAACGAATGATTAATAGGGCTTATGGCGGTTAGAGCCTCATATATACTGTAGTCACACTTTAGTCGTGCCGTAGGACAATTTGGGGCCGGTCGCAAGAAGTGTTCGATGACTACGGTTGGAGGGGAATTAGCATTGAGATATTTTGGAAGGATCTACCTGGCTGGCAATGCGTTGATTTTTGCATTTGTGGGTCTGGGGGCATTGCTTTACCCGCAAGCTTTCGCCGCTGCTATCGGGATCACATTCAATACCTCTGCCGCAATGCCTGAATTTCTGGCTACTTATGGCGGTTTTATGCTGGCGATTGCTGTGGTTCTTTTGATTGCACAGGCATTGCGGCGGTATCGCAGAGTGGCCTATGCGGCGCTTTCAATGGCCTATATCGGCTTTGGGCTCGGCCGGTTGTACGCTATGCTGTTCATCAGCGGATTTGACGAGCGCAATCTGCTGTTTTTCTTTTTGGAAGTGGTGATGGTGGTTTGGGGGCTTTTTTGTTACCGTGAATCTCGCTGGCTGCCTCTCCAACACGGTCATTAGTGCACTCCGAAACCATTCGATCCCTTAGATTGTTGGCTGATCGCTCCTGAGATATCGCGTCAATTGCGTATAACCGCTGGTATTTCAAAGGGTTGTGCCAGACTGCGGCCAGTGGTGGTTTTCACCGATGGGGAGTAAACAATCCAATTTCGCGTAGACTGAAGCCCACAGCCCACAGCCCACAGCCCACAGCCCACAGCCCACAGCCCACAGCCCACAGCCCACAGCCCACAGCCCACAGCCCACAGCCCACAGCCCACAGCCCACAGCCCACAGCCCACAGCCCACAGATTGTGTTCTGGCGCATTTGGCCGGCTGCGGGCTGGATGGGTCAGGCCGGCATATTGGCGCTGCCACCCTGGCTTAAGTTTGTCCGGGCATCGGCTGTTTTCTCCTGCGAAGCATCAGATAGCGTCCCGTCTACTGCCCGGCGAAAAGCGAGCTTGTAGTCTTTGAATTCCGTACCCATCCAACGGTCCCACCAGGTGAAGTAGAAACCGTAGTTGCCCTGGAAGCGTTGGTGGTGCAGATCGTGGTGGGTGGTGGTGGTCATATTGTCCAATGGGCCGTCCACCCAGTTGCGTGGATGAAACTCACAGCCCGTATGCAGCATAGCGTTGCGAAAAATCATGATAAACACGAAGGATAGCCAGATAGTGGGGTGCATGGGAATCATCAGGATGATCAGTGGTGAGAAGAGCCCGTTTAGAGCGGCTTCCCCCACAGAAAAGCTATAGGCTGTCCAGGGCGTGGGAGTTCGGGATAGGTGGTGCAGGCGGTGAAAGTGCTTGAATATTTTTGGGTGATGCATGCCCCGGTGAGTCCAGTAAAAGTATGCATCGTGCAAAAGGATCAGCACCGGCAGGCTGGCAATATTCCACCACATGGGGTAGTCGCCCCATTGCCAATATAATTTTGTTAGCCCCATCTTTTCAAGCAGGCTGATAATGGTGCCAATCACAGTAAAGATACATACGGTCAGCATGGAGAAACTGACTTCGCGGCGTATATCCTTCCATTCCGCCCGGCGCTTTTGAATGCGGCGGCGATGCATCCAGGTACGAAACAGCCAGCCTGCGCAGATACTCATTACAGAGGCTGCCAACACATAGCGAAATAGGGTCAAATGAAAGTGCTTGGCTCCGTATTGGGCCAGTTCCATCAGAAAATCCATACACTCACCATCAATATTGTATTGGGAATGGAGACGTCGTTTTCTTGCTATACAACCCGGTCAACCGATCCGTTTGTAATGACCAATTGGTAGCGGTTGCCCTTGAAACACGAATGAAACTGTCCGAGATTGTCCGAATCTCAACGGCACCCGCCTGACGGTGGCACTATGCCGTACAGCACTGTCGCACAACCCAGTTTGGTTGTTGCGACACCCTATCGGGATATCGTGTCCCACCATTGTTCGGGGGTTGTATGCAGTGGTGCACTCAGTCTGGAGAGGTTTTCATGACGCGGCTTGCGGAAAGTGAAAAATTTCTAACGGATTTCGAACCCGCAATGATTCAGGTAGGTAACCTTTGCCGACGGTACTCAGTTGGGGTCAGGTTGTGACGGCGCTTGAAGGCTGCATTGAAAGGGCTCAGTGACCGGTAGCCAATATCCAGGGCGATGGTGAGTACCGGCAGGTGGGCCTGCTCCGGATCGGCCAGGCGCGCACTGGCCTCATCGATACGGAACTGGTTTAGATATTCGTTGAAATTGCGATAACCCAGGTGGCGGTTGATCAGGATGCGCAATAGATGCTCACGGGTATCCAGTTGCTCAGCCAGTTCACGAATAGTGAGACCTGTCTGGCGATAGCCCCCGTTGTGCATATGTGCCTGCAGTTTTCTCATTTGTGCTTGCTGCTGCTCATCCGGAGAGGGTGCTTGTGCAGGAGGTGAGATTTTCTCTTCGGCAGGAGTGGCGGATGGGGGCAGGGACTCCCCCAAAGCACTGGGTGAGAGTGCCAGCAACCACAGGCAGGCGGCTAGGGAGAGGAGGCTGGCGAGTAGTGCGTGTAAGGTCGGTACCCCATGGGGTACCGGGTGGTAGGTAAACAGGAATTCAGCGCCGATCACGATCAGCATGTAGACACCCACGGCAATGAGCAAAATGGCACGCAGCCGCCGGCGCTCCTCCACTAAGTCGGAGTGGAATTGCCCCAACAGCGTCAGCATGCCGGCACCAACCAGCCCCATGCTCAGTAGTTGGGACAGGTTAAAGAGCAATGTCTGGGCCCCTGAAGCCAGGGAAGAAGGCGCGTATTTCGCAAAAATACTCAATGCAATAGCGAGGCCGATAGGTATCCAGCCCCAGCGGGGGAAGGGCTCCTCCTCTCGGCAAAGCAGGTGGGTAAAGAGCCAGAATGCTGCAGGTACCAAGAAAATCGGCAGGTTAATCAGGAATGCGCCTGCCGGAGGCATTGGCGGTAGGGTGGGCCACAGTAAATAGCAAATGACGCCAACCAGCACCAGTATCAGCCAGCGCCCCGCGGCCAGTCGATGGTGATTCAAAGACACTTTTGCCGCTGCCAGTAACAGCAGGGCACAGGCGCCGCCGGAGAAAAATAAATAACCGGCGGTCATGCTTTATCTCCAGCGTGTTGCCCAGGCATCCAGAACCTTGCTGCTATAGGTATGGCGACCATAACTGCCATTGTAATAGGCAAGGGCGTTAGCGAGGTTGCCTTTGGCCTTTTCGATGTAGTGCTTGAGAATGGTACAGCCATAGCGCAGGTTGGTATCCATGTTGATCAGGTTGTCATCCGGGCGCCCGATTTCCTTTTTCCAAAAAGGCATGACCTGCATCATGCCCTGAGCACCGACACGGGAAACTGCGTAGGGATCGAAGGCGCTCTCTATCTGGATTACGGCGAGCACAATCTCGGGGCGCAGGCCGGCCCGGGTGGCTTCCCGGTGCACCGCCTTTAACACCTGCATGCGCTCTTTTGGGTCTTTGATATAGCGGGAAAGCGGCTGGGATTTTGACATCAGCCACACTTCGGCATCGAAGCGATCCACAAAACTGCCTGCCTGGTTGATAGCCTCCTGCAGCGCGAGGCGCAATTCGGGGTCTACCTTCACAGCGGGGCTTTGGGATTCGACACTGCTCCAGGCAAGACAGAGCAGCAGAGCAGCAGTGGCTTTTCTCATCATGTCCGAGATTTTACGAAAAGCCCGGGAAAATGGGCAGCCCCTTTTTTGACTGGCGGTACTACCCCCTGTCTAGAGTTTTCTTGGGTAAGCGGGGTATCCGGCCCAAACAGTGGCGGGCCGGAATGCAAGTGTCAGCGGTCAATTTTTTCCAGCAGCACTGTCTCCAACTGGGAGAGGGCAAAGTCCTGGGCCTCGCTATCGGCGCGACCCTTGTACTCCGCCACGCCCTTCTCCAGACCGCGATCGCCAATGACAACACGGTGGGGAATACCCAGCAACTCAATATCCGCCAACATGGCGCCGAGGCGCGCCTTGGACTCGTCCATCAGCAGTACATCAATGCCTCTGCTGCGCAGGAATTCGTACAGGTGCTCGCACTTGTCCCTTACCCTATCGCTCTTGTGCATATTGATGGGCACAATGGCCAGCTGGAAAGGGGCAATGGCCTCGGGCCAGAGTATGCCGGCACTATCGTGTTTCTGCTCGATGGCCGCTGCCACAATACGGGACACACCGATACCATAACAGCCCATGCTCATCAGCTGCTCTTTACCGTTCTCATCGAGGAGGGTGGCGTTCATGGCGCGGCTGTACTTGTCGCCCAACTGGAAAATATGGCCCACTTCGATGCCGCGCCTGACTTCCAGGGTACCCCGGCCATCCGGGCTGGGGTCACCGGTGACAATATTGCGCAGATCCTCAATGCGGTCGAGTTTCACATCGCGGTTCCAATTGACGCCGGTGTAGTGATAGTCGTCGCGATTGGCACCACAGATAAAGTCCGCAAGATGGGCGGCAGACCTGTCCACAATGGTTTCAATCTCCATCCCCACCGGGCCCAGTGAGCCGATAGTACAGTGTAATTCCTCCGCGATACGCGACTCGGGGGCAAATTGCAATGGGCTGGCGACACCGGCCAGTTTTTCCGCCTTGAGTGTATTCAGGTCGTGATCACCACGCAGTACCAGTGCAAGCAGCGGTGGGGTTTCACCCTGTGTACATTCACCCAGAACGATCAGTGTTTTCACGGAGTGTGCCGGGTCTGCCTTGAGAAAGTCATTTACCGCCGGGATGGATTTTTGACCCGGGGTATACACCTCCTGCATCTCGCAGCTCGGCTCGGGCCGCGCCCCCCCCGGGGCGACAGCCTCGGCCAACTCCACATTGGCGGCGTAGCGGGAATCCGTGGAGAAGGCGATATCGTCCTCACCGCTCTGCGCCAGGACGTGGAACTCGTGGGAGCTTGAGCCGCCGATGGCGCCGGTATCCGCCAGCACCGGGCGGTAGTCCAGGCCAATGCGCTCAAAGATGCGACAGTAGGCGTTGTACATGACATCGTAGGTTTCCTGCAGGGAGTCCGCGCTGTCGTGGAAGGAGTAGGCATCCTTCATGGTGAATTCACGCGCGCGCATCACGCCAAAACGGGGACGAATCTCATCGCGAAATTTGGTCTGTATCTGGAAGAAATTGGCTGGTAGCTGCTTGTAACTGTTGACCTCGTTGCGGATCAGGTCTGTGATCACTTCCTCGTGGGTTGGTCCCAGACAGAAAGCATTGCCGTGGCGATCGCGGATACGCAGCAGCTCGGGGCCGTACTGCTGCCAGCGCCCGGATTCCTCCCACAACTCGGCTGGCTGTACCACCGGCATCAACACCTCCAGGGCACCAGCGCGCTCCATTTCCTCGCGGACGATACGCTCGACTTTGCGTAACACACGCAGCCCCGTGGGTAACCAGGTGTAGAGGCCCGACGCCAAACGGCGGATCATGCCCGCGCGCAGCATCAGCTGATGGCTGATGACCACGGCATCGCTGGGCGTTTCTTTTTGGGTTGCAATGAGGTAGCGGGATGCGCGCATAGGAATTAACTGGACTGTATTGGCTGTAGACCGGGCATTTTACGCTATTTGCCGGACAATAAATATTCTTGTGGCGGTTTTGCACTAACGGATGTTGCCTGCAATAGGTCGCGATGGTTACTGGGTGGTATTGGCAATCCCGCTGTATGGTCCGGGAATAAAAAACCCCGCTTATGCGGGGTTTTCAGCTTTCGGATCGGCGGGGAATCAGGACTCGGCCATCTCCTTCAGTTTCTTCAACGGACGCACCTTCACCTGAATGCTCGCCGGTTTGGCCTTGAACATGGTCTCTTCGCCAGTGAAGGGATTGATGCCCTTGCGGGCCTTTTTAGCTGGCTTCTTCACCGTGGTGATTTTCAGCAGGCCCGGCAGGGCGAATTCGCCAACGGCACGCTTCTTGATATGGCCTTCGATAATGTCGCCTAATTCATCCATAACGGACTGGACCTGTTTGCGGGACAGTTCGGTATTTTCGGCGATCTGGTTCAGAATCTGGGTCTTGGTGTACTTCTCCTTGATAGCCTTTACTTTCTTGGCCGGTGCGGCTTTCTTAGCCGGAGCCTTTCTGGCAGCGGCTGTTCTGGTAGCAGCTTTCCTGGTAGCCATGGCTGGTTTCCTTCTTTGTTGTTCGGTGTAAGTCTGGTAAGTGTGTTTCTACTCCCGCTGCACTGCGTCCAAAAAAACGGTGGTCTCAGCGGGTGATAACGGGAAGTATATATAGTTTTTGCAGGACCGTACGGGAAAATACTAGAAAAATAGTGTTTTTCTGCATTTTATAACTCTTGTACCGGCCTTCGGGGGCCTCCTGGCTAGCCGAAAGGGCGGAGCGGCTTCTTCCCTCTGAAGGGCTCATGTATACTCTGTTCCCTTTTTCAAGCACCGGGTACTGAGTAATGCCGATCTATGAATACCAGTGCACTGCCTGCGGCCACGAGATGGAGGCGCTGCAGCGCATAAGCGATAACCCGCTCAAAGATTGTCCAGTTTGTGGCAAAGCCGAGCTTAGCAAGAAAATCTCTGCGGCTGGGTTTCGCCTGAAAGGGGGGGGTTGGTACGAGACCGACTTCAAGACGGGCAGCAAGAAAAACCTGGCCGGGGATGCAGCCAACAGTGGCAAGGCCAAGGGCGACAAAACCGCGAAGACGGCCTAGACCCGCGATGTGTACGCTCAGGTAACCATTTCACCATCGATAACGGGAATTTTATCCATGCGCAGCGACTACTGTGGCGTTCTTCGTTCCGCGGACATTGACCGTATAGTGACCCTCTGTGGTTGGGTCGATCGCCGCCGTGACCATGGCGGTGTGATTTTCATTGATCTGCGCGATCGAGAGGGTATCGTTCAGGTAGTATTCGACCCGGATGCCGCCGAGCATTTTGAGTTGGCCGATCGCGTGCGCAGCGAGTATGTGCTGAAGGTTACAGGCCGGGTGCGCGCCCGTGCTGCGGAGGCCTTGAATCCCAATATGGCTACCGGCGAGGTAGAGGTCTATGGGACCGAGCTGGAGATTCTCAACAGTGCCGAAACCGTCCCTTTTCAACTGGACGAGCACATTGAGGTGGGGGAGGACGTCCGCCTCAAATACCGCTACCTGGATCTGCGCCGCAACGAGATGCAGCACAATCTGCGCTTTCGTTCCAGGCTCACTACAGCGATCCGCAACTATCTGGATACGCATGAATTTCTCGATATCGAGACTCCGATCCTCACGCGCGCCACGCCGGAGGGCGCGCGGGATTATCTGGTCCCCAGCCGCACCCACGAGGGCAAGTTCTTCGCCCTGCCGCAGTCCCCGCAGCTGTTCAAGCAGCTGTTGATGGTGTCCGGTTTTGATCGCTATTACCAGATTGCCAAGTGTTTTCGCGATGAGGACCTGCGCGCCGATCGCCAGCCGGAGTTCACCCAGATTGATATCGAGACCTCTTTCCTGGGAGAGGAGGAGATCATGTCCATCACCGAGGGCATGGTGCGGACGCTGTTTAAGACGTTGAAGGGGGTGGAACTGGGGACTTTCCCCCGTATCACTCATTACCAGGCCATGTTGCGCTATGGCTCCGACAAGCCGGATCTGCGTATTCCTCTGGAGATGGTGGAAATCAAGGACCTGATGACCGAAGTGGAATTCAAGGTATTCTCAGGGCCTGCCAGGGACCCGAAAGGGCGCGTGGCCGCTATCAGGGTGCCCGGCGGTTGCGATCGGCTGACCCGCAAGCAACTTGACGATTATGGCAAGTTTGTCGGTATCTATGGCGCCAAGGGGCTCGCCTATATCAAGGTCAACGCGCGCGCCGACCTGGAAAACGGGCTGCAGTCGCCGATTGTCAAATTCCTGCCTGTCGAAACCCGCGCTGCTATTCTCGACCGCCTGCAAGCGCAAGATGGGGATCTCATCTTCTTCGGTGCGGACAAGGCCAGGATAGTGTCGGAAGCCCTTGGTGCACTGCGCTGCAAACTGGGCCAGGACCTGAATCTCTATACCAGTGAGTGGGCCCCCCTGTGGGTGGTGGCTTTCCCGATGTTCGAGGAAAATGAGGACGGCAGCCTCACCGCGCTGCATCACCCCTTTACCGCCCCTTCCTGTACCCCCGAAGAGCTGGAACAGAACCCATTGGGTGCTCTGTCCCGCGCCTATGATATGGTGCTTAATGGCACCGAGCTGGGTGGCGGCTCCTTGCGTATTCACGATCAGGTGATGCAGCAGGTGGTGTTCCGTACCCTCGGTATCAGTGAGGCGGAGCAGCGCGAGAAGTTCGGCTTCCTGCTCGATGCCCTCAAGTACGGCGCTCCTCCCCATGGTGGTCTCGCTTTTGGCCTGGATCGTCTGGTGATGCTGATGACCGGCAGTGATTCCATCCGCGATGTGATCGCATTCCCGAAAACCCAGAGTGCCGCCTGTGTCATGACGGATGCTCCGGGTACGGTTGATGCCCGGCAGTTGCGCGAGTTGAATATCCGCCTGCGCCAGAAAGAAGAGAGTATCCGCTGATTTTCCCCGGTGGGCCCAGCGAAACAAGCCCGCCAATTTACGCTGTGGACAATGTGTGTTGCCCACTGCCCACCCCGCGCACAGACGAAGAGAGACGAGGATGGCCGGACATAGTAAATGGGCCAATATCAAGCACCGCAAAGCGGCCCAGGATGCCAAACGGGGCAAGGTATTCACCAAAATTATCCGAGAGTTGACCGTGGCCGCCAAGGCGGGTCCCAACCCCGATGATAATCCGACCCTGCGCGCCACCATTGATAAGGCCCTCGGTGCCAATATGAAACGCGACACCATTGATAAGGCCATTGCCCGCGGCGCCGGCAATACCGATGGCGAACACTATGAAGCGGTGGTTTATGAAGGTTACGGTGTCGGCGGTGTGGCGGTACTGGTGGAATGCCTCACCGACAATCGCAATCGCACTGTGGCAGAGGTACGCCATGCCTTCTCCAAGCGCGGTGGCAACCTGGGTACTGATGGTTCGGTGAGTTATCTTTTTTCGCGCAAGGGGCAGCTGTACTATGAGGCCGGAGTCGATGAAGAGACGCTGATGGAAGCGGCCCTGGAGGCGGGTGCCGAGGATATTGAGACTAACGATGACGGCAGCGTCGAAGTGACCACGGAATTCCAGGACTACCTCTCCGTCAAGGATGCACTGACTGAAGCCGGCTTTATGCCGGATAGCGCCGAGATAGCCATGATACCCTCTACCACCATAGCGCTGGATAAGGAGGGTGCAGAAAAAGTGCTGGCACTGGTCGAGATGTTGGAAGACCTGGATGATGTGCAAAATGTTTACACCAATGCGGATATTCCCGTTGAGGTGATGGAGGCACTTGGCTGAAGACTTGCTCCCCCAGGGGGCAGACGCCATTCTGCCCCGACGTTTCTCGGCGCATCTGATGTTCACCCTTGACGCTTTCCCCCCGCCTTGGGACACTCCCGTTACTATATAAACATACAGATCTTGAGGGAGCTGCCTTTTGACCCGGATCCTGGGAGTTGACCCCGGCTCAAGAAAAACAGGCTATGGCATTATCGATGTGAAGTGCAGCAGTGCCCGCTATGTGGCCAGCGGCGTGATTCGTATCCCAAAGGGCCCTTTGCCCCAGCGTCTGAAATTGATTTTTGATGCAGTGAGCCAGATTGCCGAGCAGTACCGGCCCGTGCAAATGGCTATTGAAAATGTATTTATGTCAAAGAGTGCCGGTTCCGCCCTGAAACTGGGGCAGGCCCGTGGCGCCGCCATTGTGGCCGGTACCCACCGGGGCCTGGAGGTGGCTGAATACGAGGCGCGCAAGGTCAAGCAGGCAGTGGTCGGCAATGGTGCTGCAGACAAACTACAAGTGCAGCATATGGTCAAAACCCTGCTGTCGCTGCCAGCTTCTCCGCAGGAGGATGCCGCTGATGCCCTTGCCGTGGCTCTGTGTCATATGCATACGGGGCAGCTCCCCGCGCTTGCGGGTGGCGCTATGCCCAGCCGCTATCGCAGGGGCCGGTTCAGTGTTTAGGTGTGTTTATAGAGAGCGCCTCACACCCACGGATGGAAAATCAAAAAACTGGAATAACATATGATCGGAAGATTGAGCGGAACCCTGGCTGAGGTGCGGCCGCCATTATTGTTGGTGGACGTGCAAGGGGTGGGCTACGAGGTACTCGCGCCTATGACCACTATTTTCGAGCTGCCCGCCCTGGGGCAGCCGGTGCAGCTGCATACCCATCTGGCGGTGTCCGAGACAGTGCAACAACTGTATGGTTTTCTCCGGGATGCCGAGCGCAAACTGTTTCGCACCCTGATCAAGATCAGTGGTGTGGGTCCCAAGTTGGCTTTGGCCATTTTGTCGGGCCTGGATGGGGCTGCCCTGGCCCGCTGTGTGGCGGAAGACAATGTGGCGGCACTGGTGAAAGTGCCCGGTGTGGGGAAGAAGACCGCCGAACGCCTGATTATTGAACTGCGTGACAAGTTGACACCGGACTTTAATCACACCAATGATATCCCGCTGGTTCCGGCCACTGCGGCGCCTGAGGTGAATCATGTCAGTGAGGCTGAAAGTGCCCTGGCGGCACTGGGCTATAAACCCGCGGAAGCCAGCAAAATGGTGGCTCGGGCCGGCAAGGAACAGCCGGATGCCGACAGCGCGACCCTGATCCGCCTGGCACTGAAGGGAATGGTGCCCGCTTAATCTGGAGCTGTTTTCATGATCGAAGCCGACCGTCTGGTGGCGCCCCAGTCTATGGGGCCCGCAGGCCAGGAAGAGCAGTATGATCGCGCTGTACGCCCCAGAACGCTGGTGGACTATGTGGGCCAGCCCGTGGTCTGCGAGCAGATGGAGATCTTTATCCAGGCCGCCAAGCTGCGCAAAGAGGCCCTGGACCATACTTTGGTATTCGGTCCGCCGGGCCTGGGCAAAACCACCCTGGCCAATATCATCGCCACGGAGATGGGGGGTGCTATCAAGGCTACCTCCGGCCCGGTACTGGAGAAGGCGGGTGACCTGGCGGCGTTGATGACCAACCTGGAGCCGGGCGATGTCCTGTTTATCGACGAGATACACCGCCTGAGCCCCCATGTGGAAGAGGTCCTGTACCCGGCCATGGAGGACTACCAGTTGGATATCATGATTGGTGAGGGTCCGGCGGCCCGCTCCATCAAGCTGGACGTGCCGCCTTTTACCCTGGTGGGTGCCACTACCCGGGCGGGTCTTCTCACCTCCCCCCTGCGGGACCGTTTCGGCATAGTGCAGCGACTGGAGTTTTACAGTGTTGAGGATTTGACCCGTATCGTGCGCCGTTCCGCGGGCCTGATGGGGGTGGGCATGGACGAGGGCGGTGCCCTGGAGGTAGCGCGGCGTGCCCGTGGCACCCCGCGGATCGCCAACCGCCTGTTGCGCCGGGTGCGCGATTACGCGGAGGTGCGGGGTGATGGCTCGGTGGATTCGGCGATCGCCGATGCTGCCCTGAATATGCTCAATGTGGATGCCAGGGGCTTCGACCAGTTGGACCGGCGCATGTTGCTGGCCATGATTGAGAAATTCGATGGTGGCCCGGTCGGCGTAGACAGCCTTGCCGCTGCGGTGAGTGAGGAGCGGGACACGCTTGAGGACGTGCTGGAGCCATATCTTATCCAGCAGGGCTATATTGCCCGCACACCGCGGGGGCGGGTGGTGACCGGGCTTGCCTATGAGCATTTCGGCTTGCCGAAACCCGACAAATAAAACGCAAAGGGGGAGAGGTGAACGGGGCTTTCAGTATTCCTGTGCGGGTCTATATAGAGGATACGGATGCAGGCGGTATCGTCTACTACGTGAATTATTTGAAGTATATGGAGCGGGCGCGCACAGAACTGCTGCGTTCGCTCGGCTATGATAAGCCGGCGATGCCGCAGCAGGGGTTGCTGTTGGTGGTGCACTCTGCAGAGATCCGGTACCGCTGTTCCGCCAGGCTCGATGATGCATTGCGCACAACTGCGGCGATTGGCAAACTGGGGCGTGCCGCAGTGACGTTCGAGCAAAAAATCTGGCGCCAAAATGAGCTAATTTGTGAAGGTGTGGTCAAAGTTGCCTGTGTCTCCGACCACAACCACAAACCCTGTGCCCTGCCGGGGCCCATTTTTTCAGCATTAAAGGCAGTAATTTAAGAAGATGAATGCCGGTGAACAACTTTCCCTGTGGGGACTCATTCAGAACGCCAGTCTGCTGGTACAGCTTGTGATGTTGCTGTTGTTGCTGGCCTCGGTGGTTTCCTGGGTCATGATTATCCAGCGAGGCCTCTATCTGTCCCGGGCCAAACAGGCTCTCAATGGTTTCGAACGCCGCTTCTGGTCCGGTGCCGATTTGAACAAGCTGTTTCGCGAGGGCAATGAGCGTGCCGAACGGAGTGAGACAGACGGGGTGGAGTCCCTGTTTCGGGCCGGTTTTACCGAGTTCACCCGCCTGCGCCAACAGGGCAGTAGTGGCCCCGAAGCGGTGATGGAGGGAACGGAACGGGCCATGCGTGTGGCCATGTCGCGGGAGCAGGAAAAAGTGGAGATGAATCTGCCATTTCTCGCTACCGTGGGCTCGGTCAGCCCCTATATCGGCCTGTTCGGTACTGTCTGGGGCATCATGAATTCTTTCCGCGGTCTCGCCACTATGCACCAGGCTACCATTGCCACGGTAGCGCCTGGCATCAGTGAGGCCCTGGTGGCTACGGCCATGGGTCTGTTTGCGGCGATTCCGGCAGTGATAGCCTATAACCGCTATTCCGCCAAGGCGGAGTGGCTGCTGTCCAGTTACGAAACTTTTGCCGAGGAATTTTCCTCGATTCTGCACCGTAAAGTGCATTCCGGCTAAGTGGTGAGCAGGCGAATCCTATGAGTGTGTTTCGCAAAGGCAGCAAGAAAAGGCTGGTATCTGAAATCAATGTGGTGCCCTATATCGATGTGATGCTGGTACTGCTGATCGTGTTTATGGTCACGGCACCACTGCTGATGCAGGGGGTCAAAGTGGATCTTCCCAACGCGCCCTCGGCGCCGATGGAAGAGCCGGACGAGGAACCGCTGATTGTCTCGGTGCGCGCCGATGGTACCTACTACCTGAATCTGGGTACTGATGAGAAGACGGCCAAGCCACTTCCGGAAATCCAGGATACGGTGGCCAAGGTGTTGCGTCAAAAGCCAAAAACCCCGGTTCTGGTATGGGGTGATACCGATGCGGATTACGGTTTGATTGTCAATGCCATGACCGAATTGCAGCGGGCCGGAGCCCCCAGTGTCGGTTTGGTTACCGAGCCACCTCAAGGGTAGGTGCCAGTGAAGACAGGCGCTTACCCACTGGCAATTGTGATCAGCCTCCTGTTGCACGGGACCCTGATTGCGGTCATCGCTTATGGCTGGGAGGCCAGTCGCAGGACTGAACACAAGCCCATGCCACAGTTTGTACAGGCCAGGCTGGTGACAGTTGAGGCAGTTACGCCCAAGAAGAAGTTACCCAAAAAGGTGGATAAGATACAACAGCGTGCCCAGCGAGAAGCGCAGCAGAGGCAGCAGGCAGAGATTGAGCGCAAGCGCCGAGCCGCACTGGAGCGCAAAAAGAAACGGGCAGCTGAGAGGAAGCGCCAAGCGAGAATCGAGGCAGAGCGCAAGGCCCGGGAAGAGAAAGCGCGCCAGGAAAAAGAGCGTAAAGAGAGAGAGGAAAAGGAGCGCAAAGAACGGCTGGAGAAAGCGCGCCAGAGTTCTTTTGACGAAGCGTTGCAGGAGGAAGAGGAGCTGCTGGAGGCAAACGAAGGTGAACAGGCGGTCATGTCCGTGGCCCAGGCGATTCAGCTGCGTATAGAGTCGGTATGGAGCCGTCCACCGAGCGCTCGCAACGGTATGCGCACTCTGGTGCAAATCAATTTTGTGCCCACCGGAAGAGTGGTGGCCGCCAATATCTTGGAGGGCAGTGGCAACGCGGCACTCGATCGCTCGGTGCTCACTGCCATTCGCAAGGTGGAGGTTTTTCCCGAAGTGGCTGAACTGGCCCGGGAAGAGCCGGTCGTATTCGAGCGTGAAGTACGCAAAACTATGTTGAACTTTATAGTCGAAGATCTTCGCCAATGATCAAGAGCTTACTAAAAACCCTCATTGCTATTGTTATCACATCTGCCTGCCTGGAGGCACGTGCCCAACTGGTTGTGGATATCACCAGCGGTATTGATGATCCTACACCCATTGCGGTGTCACCGTTCAGCTGGTCCGGCAGTGGTGTTTTGCCCGAGGATGTGTCCGGTATTATCTCTGATGATCTGCGCCGCAGCGGGCTGTTCGCCCCGGTGCCCAAGGCGGATATGCTGTCCTTCCCCAAGGCGCCGAAAGATGTGGTGTTCCGGGACTGGCGCATTTTGGGCACTGAATACATCGTTACCGGTCGCATTGAACCCCAGGCCTCCGGGTATCTGCTGACTTTCGACCTGATGAATGTCTTTGGTCAGCACAAGATGTTTACCCGCCAGGTTCGAGGAGGACAAACTCAGCTTCGGGATATCGCGCACCGCGCTGCCGATGAAATATTTGAGGCGGTGACCGGCATTCGCGGCGCCTTTTCCACAGAAATGGTGTACGTGCGGGAAGAGACCCGTGGCGGCAAGCCCAGCTATGTGCTGATGCGTGCGGATATTGATGGTGCCCGTGCCCGGCCGATCCGCCGCTTCGATGCCCCGGTGATGTCCCCCATGTGGGCCCCCAACGGTCAGGAGCTCGCTTATGTCTCTTTTGAGACCGGGCGCCCGGCGATCTTCCGCGAAAACCTGCGCACCGGCGAGCGCCAGCAGTTAACCAATTTCAAGGGTCTAAACAGCTCTCCGACCTGGTCCCCTGATGGAACCAAATTGGCGATGGTACTCTCCAAAGATGGCAATCCGGAAATCTACGTACTGGATTTGGCAAGTGGTCAATTCACCCGTATGACCAGACACTTCTCCATTGATACCGAGCCAAACTGGATGCCCGATGGAAAATCGCTGGTTTTCACATCTGATAGGGGAGGAAAACCACAAATTTATCAATTGACTCTTGCCACTGGTCAAGTGGACCGCTTAACCTTTGATGGCGACTACAATGCGCGACCACGTATTTCTCCTGATGGGAAGACGCTGGTCATGGTGCATCGCAATCGGGGAACCTTTACCATCGCTACGATGGATATCGATTCGGGCAGGATGCGTGTCCTCACGGAGACCACATTGGACGAATCACCCAGCATCGCGCCAAATGGGGCTATGCTGATGTACGCGACCAAACTTGGCGACAAGGGCATTTTGGCTGCGGTGTCGCTGGATGCCGGGGTAAAATACAACCTGCCCTCTGATAGGGGCGATGTCCGCGAACCGGCATGGTCGCCGTACGTTGATTGAGACGGGATGTCGGGCGCGCTGGTGGTGCAGGGTGTTTAAAGACCATTAAAACTTTTCAGGATCTTTGAAAATATTAAAAGTGGAGTAGCTTCTTATGTTGAAATCAGTAAAAACAGGTCTTGGCCTGGCCTGTGTTTTGGCGGTAATGGCTGGCTGTAGCAATACCGACACTACAGGCAGTAGCGAGCAGGTGGCCGGCCAGGTTGATAACAACCTAGTGGAAGAAACGACGACTGTGGTGGATATCGAAGAGGTTCCGATGGCGCCTCTGGAAAATGTGGTTTACTTTGATTTCGATCAGTCCCTGTTGAAGCCGGAAACCCGTGAGCTGCTGATTCTTCACGCAGACCGTATGCGTGGCACTACGAACCCTGTGCGCCTGGAGGGCCACGCCGATGAGCTTGGCACCCGTGAGTACAACCTGGCGCTGGGTGAGCGTCGCGCCAATGCCGTGCGGGACTTTTTGGTGCTGCAGGGTGTAGACGGGGCGAATCTGGAAGTGATCAGCTATGGTGAAGAGCGCCCCGCTGAGATAGGTTCCAGCGAAGCTGTCCGCGCGATGAACCGTCGTGTTGTTATTAACTAATCGTAAAAATGGATGCCAATGGCTTTAACGATTAGAAAACTGGCGATTGCTGCAGCTGCATTATTGGTGGCATCGCCGGTATTCTCCCAGGTTCCGGTAGTGGACTTGTCTGCCAGCAGGGAGGAGCGTTCTTCATCCTCCGATGACATCAGCACCCAAGGGCCAAAGCTCGCCCGCAGTACCACTACAGGCTCCCGAACCAAGACCAACCCCCAGGCTGAACTCTACTACCAGATGCAGGTGCTACAGCAGGAAGTGCAATCATTGCGTGGCACAGTGGAAGAGATGCTTCACGAGATTAAACGTCTCAAGCAGCAGCGTACCGAGGATTACATGGACCTGGACAGGCGTATCACACGCTTAGGTGGCACGACGCCATCGCCGTCGGCCGAAGCCGATGGCGGCACTACAGGTCGGGATGACTCTTCAGTATCCTCAATGCCCCCGGAGGCCAAAACCGGTGGCAATGAGCGCGATCGCTATCAGGCCAGTTTCGGTTTGGCGCGCAATGGTGATTACGGTGGTGCCAGTGCAGAATTCAAGCGACTGCTGCAAGACTACCCCAACGGCCAATACGCCCCTAATGCCAACTACTGGCTGGGCGAGATAGCACTGGTTCAAGGTGACCTGGAAGAGGCCCGCGAATGGTTTGTGGCACTGCTCGATGGCTACCCCAATTCCAGCAAAGTTTGGGATGGTCGCTACAAACTGGGGACTGTGTATCATCAGTTGGGTGATCAGCAGAAGGCCCGTGCCCTGCTTGAGCAGGTGGCAGCCAGTGATGCCAGGGCTTCAAATCTGGCGCAGAAATATCTCAAGGAAAACTTCCAATAATGGGGCTGAAGCACCCAGCACCGCTGGTTTTTTGAACAGAAAAAGCCTATGATCCCGCGCCCGGATGGCATCTCCCCTTCGGGCGTTTTTGTGTTGGGTGTGTATGACCAGTCTGTCCAAAGAATCACTCAGAGTTAGTGAAATTTTCTACTCCCTCCAGGGGGAAGCCCGTGATAGTGGGTTGCCGACGGTATTTGTTCGCCTGACCGGTTGCCCGTTGCGCTGCACTTACTGCGACTCCGAATACGCTTTTTATGGCGGCGAGCGTATGGCCCTGCAACAGGTATTACTGCGCGTACGAAGCCACCCGGCACACCATATCTGCGTGACCGGCGGTGAGCCCCTGGCCCAACCAAACTGTTTGCCACTACTGGAAGCCCTGTGCAATGAGGGCTATTCCGTCACTCTGGAAACCAGTGGTGCCATGCCGGTGGACAGTGTGGACAGCCGCGTTTCCAGGGTGGTTGATTTGAAGACTCCGGCATCTGGTGAGCAGCACCGCAATCGCATGGAAAACCTACAAGTGCTCACGCGACACGATCAGGTTAAATTCGTGATCTGTAACCGGGAAGACTATGGTTGGGCCAGGTTTACCCTTGACCGGTATCGTTTGTCAGAGCGTGTGGGTGAGGTGCTCTTCTCACCCAGCTATAAGCAACTGGGGGCGCGACAACTGGCGGAATGGATACTGGAGGATGGCCTTCCGGTGCGTTTGCAGATACAGCTGCACAAGTTACTGTGGGGAGACCTTCCGGGGGTTTGATTGGCCTGATGAATCGCGCGGTACTACTTGTGTATTGGTCAATGGAGAACAGATGACAGCAAAAAAAGCAGTAATTTTGCTATCCGGTGGCCTGGATTCCGCCACTGTGCTCGCGATGGCGCGCGCTGATGGCTATGAATGCTACGCTTTGGGTTTTAACTATGGTCAGCGCCACGCATCTGAACTACTGGCGGCCTCGCGGGTAGCAAAGAGCCTGGGCGCACGAGCGTACAAACTGGTTGAGTTGGATTTGCGTGCCATCGGTGGTTCTGCCCTGACCGATGACGCTATTGCTGTTCCCGAAGAGGAGACTGCAGGTATCCCGGTTACCTATGTGCCTGCGCGCAATACCGTGTTCCTTTCTATCGCTCTGGGTTGGGCTGAGGTTTTGGGGGCTCAGGATATTTTTGTGGGTGTTAACGCCGTGGATTATTCCGGTTATCCGGACTGCCGTCCTGCTTATATTGATGCCTATGAAAAGATGGCCAATCTGGCCACACGTGCGGGTGTAGAGGGCCGCAGATTATCCATCCGGGCACCATTGATGAGTATGAGCAAGGCGGATATCGTGCGTGAAGGTATACGTTTGGGGGTGGATTACAGCTTGACAGTATCCTGTTACCAGGCCCGTACCGATGGTGCAGCCTGTGGGCGCTGCGACAGCTGTCGCTTGCGCGCGGCGGGATTCGCCGGAGCAGGCCTTGAGGACCCGACAATCTATGCGCAGTGATGATCACTCGGCGCTATTTTTCACATGAAATGCCTAACTTCTTAAATTTGTTGGTTTTTTTTAAATTGGGTATTGTCTTTTCACAGAAGATCCGTAAGATACGCGTCTCCTTGTAAGGAGCCGCGAAAAGGGTCGTTAGCTCAGTTGGTAGAGCAGTTGGCTTTTAACCAATTGGTCGCTGGTTCGAGTCCAGCACGACCCACCATTTCATGGGGCCTGTAGAGCATTCGCAATTTACAGCTGTCCCACAAAACCCTGATTGTCCCAAATTCAGTCCGCAATTTCCGGGCGAAGCCAGTAATGGCGCCGGGTTGTGGTGGTATCGGTGTGTCCCAAACGCCGTCTGGCCTGCTCTAAATCCACGGAATCCGTAGCCACCTTGGCGCGCAAGTTCTGCTCGGTAAACCGGGCCTCAATGACGCCCGCATCCAGGGCGCGATCAAGCCAGCGACGCCAGATACTGTTAAAGTCGCTGCACAATCCCTCTTCATTGATATAGGGCTCCCCGGCACGGGTGCAGAACAGATAGGCATTGGGCGGTGCCTGGATGGGGCGGGCAGCGATGGCCGCCTCCCAGGCCCACCAACGGGCATCGGTCCACTGGTACAGCGTCTCGCGGCCGGAGGACTCGGCTGTCTTGCTGTGCAGCATGCGCAGGCCCTCCGGGCGCCGGTCAGAAAGGCGCAGGCGCAAAAGGTCGCACTTGCGGATGCCATAGCCGAGTGGCAACGTATCCAGAGAAGTCTGGCCACTATGAGTTACCAGTCGGCTCTGGGTCGCGCCGACATTTACCCCAAGCAACCGGTGTGGCTTGCGGGGTGAAATGAAAAAAGGCGATATCAGGAAGTTGATATCGCCTTTTTGCGCTTATTACTCCATGACTTACAAATCTATTTTGGTGCCCCCGAGAGGACTCGAACCCCCCCGACAGCCTGGCTCTTGGCCAATCGATTGCGGCAATAAGGACTCCCTCAAACGGTTAATCAGTGCTCAACCCAGTGTCAAGGCGAGAGGAAAGGCACTTCCTCAGCAGCACAGTGGCAGGGAGTGGACCTCAAAGCCAGCTTGGAACGTATCCTCAGCGCCCCGGAAGTATCCGGCTCTCCTACTCTGATGTCAGAGAAAGCCATTCGCGCCTGATACGTTCGCGGTCAACACCTGCCCTTTTTTCGCGACATCACTGATCTTCAAGCTACCATCTTCATGACACGGCAGGCCACTTCAGGAGTTGTCGCTCAATGTCGCATTAGGGTTGATCATGACCGTCATCGAAGATGGTGACCCCTGATTATTGCTCACCAGAATGCTACCGGGGGCATAGCCGACCAATTCAGAGATGTCGAAGATGCCGGTTGATTCCGCGCCCACATTCGTCCGTCCAATGCGCAACTTGCTACTGCCATTGGGATTCATCTGCCAGATCTCACCAGAACTATTGTCTTCGTTAACGAAGATGATTCCATCCGGATAATCCACGCCATTCAAGGTGGTTGCCGCGGTCCAATCGATATTGTCCGGACTATCCAAACTACCGTTTGAACCGCTTTCATTGGATATTTTAGTCACGGTGAAGCTGGAGGAAGCGGCATCGAATCCGCTGTTGAAGACCAGAGAGAAATTCAGATTAAAGACGCCTGAATTCTGGTCGGCAAGCACGACTTCAGTAGGGCTCCCAGGGCTGGTATCAATGTCTTCCAGCTTGCTGGAGGTCAAGGCTCCGGAAGCGCTGGTATCAAAAAAGCCACTAATGGTATTACCCAGGCTTGGATAGGAGGCATTCAGGTAGTACCAGCTACCATATGCCAGGCCGTTCCGTGCCAAAACGCTGTTGGATACATTGCCGCTGACATCCAGCCCCTTCACGCCAATATACAGCTTCATATCCCGGGAGCCGCCGTCGGGAGATAGCACTATTGCGACATGCTGCGTTTCGCCGGTATCGATGAGCGCAGCGTTTTCCCAGGAATCATACGACATACCACCGATACCATCGGGAGCACTACCTACGACTCCACTCAGCTGATAGAGATCGCGGTTGGCGCTATCCAGAGCGAACAGACGCCCACTACTGACTTCTTCACCGGTAATATAAAGCTGGTCAACAAACCCACGATTTTCCCCAAACGTATTTGGTGCATACGCCTGGCTTGAGCAGAAACGGGAAAAGCTGGTATTGGAGGCACTGGACGTATTGGTCCAGCTTGACCCGCCATTGCTACTCCAGCGGTCATAGGCCTGCCGCGCAGCTACTACAAAACTTACACCGCCGGTATTTCCGGCGTTAATCATGTTGTAGATCGCTGTCTGTAAATTGGCAACGTCGACATCCACTTCACTAATGGAAGCATCACCGGTTTCATGATTCACCTGAATCCGGATTGTCGAGGAATTAAGCAGAAAGGCACCTGCACCATCGAAAATACCCGGCATTGAATGGCCGAAACCATCGCCTGAAGGATTGTCACCCTGAGTGATCACCTCAAAGGCTTGCCAACCGTTATAGGTGGAAACTTGCAGCGTGCCACCGTCAAGAGCACTCGCGGAGCTGGCAACCAGTATCTGGGCAGCGAGAAAAGCTAAACCTGTCTTGCGTGCATAACTTGCCAACCGGCCCCAATTTGAATGTGTTGAAGAACCCATAGTCTGGTCTTCTCCTGTCAATTAGAGAGATTTTAGAATTTGATAATTCAGCTGGTTCAATCGAGCACACCGTGTAGTGAAACCAGAAAACCAATGGACAGCCAAAAATCTCATTTCCAGTTAAAACAGATTACATTCCACTAGAATCGATATGGATGGGTGTGCCGTTGGAAGATAGACAGCGATGGTGAAGAATTTATGGCAGTGATATAAAAATTTATTGATTGAAATATTGCATAGCCCTCAATAGAAATATTGCCTAACCACAAATTGAATCACCTAAAAGTTATATACTGCGCCAGGTTATTGAAATCACGTACGCAATCGATAAAGGGACAGCACTAGAATATACAAATATTGATTGCCGCCAAACAGGGAGGAAAGATCTGAGAGCGCTTGGTCCCCGCTGAGCAGACTTCAAATTCGAGCAGTTTAACGGAATCAAAAATCAGACGCGTAACTGTTTAATGTTTCATGGAAAAACTGGGGACATCTGTCGCAAAATGAATAAATGATGCCACCTGCCAGCCAGTTCCTGTTAAGTTGGCGTAGAATTTTTTAAGCCTCTTCACCCTGGACTTGACCTTTCCCCATAAATCAACATCATGACCTCGATGAGTTTTCCAATCAACCTAACGGGATGGAGATCTCACAAATGAAGAAGCGCTATACAGAAGAACAAGTCATCAACGCCATCAAGGAGCACCAAGCGGGTGCCAAAGTTGATGATATCTGCCGTAATCTCTGCATATCCACGGGTACTTTCTACAAATGATGTAGCAACTACGCTGGCCTGGAGGTCAATGAAGCTAAGCGGCTGCGGGAGCTAGAAGCCGAGAACAGCCAGCTTAAGCGGCTTCTGGCTGACAAGCTGCTCGAAGTTGAAGCAATGAAGGACATGCTCTCAAAAAAGTGGTGATGTCCATTGGCAGAAAGCAGGTTACTCATCACATGATTGCAGAGCATAAGCTTAGTGAGCGACTAGCCTGCCAGCTTGCAGGCATTAGCAGAACCGCTTATCGATACCAATCCAAATTTGCAAATGATCATGCCTTGCGGGCTCGACTGAAGAAATTGGTCGTTGAGCAATCAGCCTACGGCTATTTACTGCTGCATGGCATGCTCAAAGCTGAAGGGCTGGTAATCAACAGGAAGCGTACCTATCGAATTTACACCGAAGAGGGTCTTCAGGTCCGCACAAAGAAACGGAAGAAGCTCCAACGGCCAAGGCAGACACTGGAAGTGCCCGTGAAGCTGAATCAGCGATGGTCCATGGACTTTGTATCGGAGTAGTTAAGCAGCGACCGTCGCTTTTGTGTACTGAACATCGTTGACGACTTCTCTCGCGAGATGATGGGTCAACTGGTCTCAACATCCATTAGTGGACAGCGCGTGGCCCGATTCCTGGAACAGCTTTGCGAGCAGCGAGGTAAACCATCGAAGATTGTGTGTGGCAACGGCACCGAGTTTACCAGCAAGGCGATATTCTTCTGGAGCCGTAAATCTGGTGTTGGTCTGGGCCTTATCCAGGCAGGAAAACCAACGCAGAATGCATTTGTGGAAAGTCTTAACGGCAAGTTTAGGAATGCGTGTTTGAATCGCCACCGGCTCAGAACACTGGAAGAGGCTCGCTGGGAAATCGATCAGTGGCGAGAGGCCGCACAGCTCACTCGGCTATATACCGCCAGTTGAGTTTACTCAAAAGGCGGCGTAATTTACCGGAATCTAATCCTGCGAATGGTACTAATGCAGGGGAAAGGTCACATATATTCCCGTGGTTCAGCATATGAATAGTGCCGAGGCAGACCAGGTTGGTGTTCGGGCGATACAGCTCGGCAAATGGCTGCATATCAGGTCAGTGCGGTCGACGGATGGCTACCGCAATGAGATGAATTTTTAGTGGAGTCATAGCCTGCGGAAAGTGATTGTGGTTTACTGGTTGCCAGCCAATTTTAAAGCAAGCGTTTTACTTTCAGACAATGCTTGGCGAACTGAATCGCGGTGTCGTTCATCACCAAACTCCTGAAATTCCGCATTGATTTCACAGACTTGCTCAACACCCAGGTAGTGGCTCAATGTTCTGACATGAGGCCCCAAGTGGTTCATTTTTTCCCGTATTCCACCCTTTGCAAAGCCAAATTCTCCTGCGGACGTTATTAGAACTAAAATCTTTCCCGACATTATGGGCTCAAGGGGGTGATCCCCACGGGCCAAATCAAAGGTGAAGGTTTTGTTTATACGTATCACTTGGTCAAACCAGGCTTTAAGGGCCGCCGGCATGCCGTAATTATACATTGGGGAAGATATTAGAATGATATCCGCACGATCAAGCTCGTTAATCAAAGTATCCGACAGCGCCAGTAAGGACCTTTGATTCTCGCTGCGCTGCTCTTCTGGAGTGAATGCGGCAGTTATCCACGTTTGGCTGATAAGGCAGGGTGGGTTAAAGCCAATGTCTCTATAGATGATTTTATCTTGGGGTCTTTGCAGGGACCAGTGTCTCACAAAAGATGCGGCAACTGCCTTTGAGATAGAGGTATGCCGAGGTATGTTTTCAAGGGCTTTCGGAGCATGATTACCGCCAAATTGCTGGGCACTGGCATCAATATGTAGCAGGGCTTTCACTCGATAAACCTCATTTCAACCATCTGAAGATAGCTCTATGTTGCAGTTATCAACCACTCTTGACAATTCAGTTTTTTTTGCTTATAGATGAATATTATTCATCTATAGCAAGGCTCTATTTGTGTATCCGAAACTCCCATCCCTCAACTCTTTGAAAGTCTTTGATGCAGCGGCAAAGCTGGGAAGTTTTAAGAGAGCCGCTGAGGAGCTCTTCATTACCCCTACAGCGGTTTCACACCAGATAAAAGTCTTAGAGGAAGCGCTGAACACGCAGCTATTTGAACGTAAAACTCGCGCTGTGCTATTAACGGCGGATGGAAGCCTGCTGGCGGCAACGACGTCACGAATCTTTGAGCAGCTTGTGGCCACAGTCAATGAGATTTCTGGTTCAAAAAGCACACTTACTGTTAGTACAACCACATCTTTTGCGGCCACGTGGCTGGTTCCCAATCTAGAGCACTTCTATCAAAAGAACCCTGGTATCGACATTTCTATAATTACAGGAGAACAAGTAGTTGATATTGAGCGTGACCGTCGTATCGATATTGCGATTCGATACGGAAAATATGAACCAACAACAAAGAATTCAACGAAGCTCACTACTGAATCTGTAGGCATGTATGTTGCACCGAATTATTTGTCAAAGATTGCGGGGATAAATGAGGCGCAACTTTTGGAGGTCAAGTGGATTAATCGGTCTTTATCTTCATTTAGCTGGAAATGCCTGCTTGGGGATATCAGCCGAAAAAACATCATTCGTCAATTCGACCAGGAGCATCATGTAATACAAGCAGCACTTGCAGGCCAGGGTATTGCTTTGGTTAGCTCTTTACTAGTCCAGAATGCTCTCCAGAACGACTGGCTGGTGTCCTACAAGAATTCTGCTGTGAAGTGTCATTTTGATGGATTCACTTATTATGCAGTGATTCCAGACCGAAATAGGAATAATAAAAATGTTAGGATATTTCTTGATTGGTTGATTGGGGAGCTGTCGAGATAGCCTGTTTTTCAGTGACCCTCTATTATAATTTCCAAATTAATATTATCTACCGGAATCGCTTAAGGTAGCCCTTTAGGGTTTGATGTCATTTACACAATCGCCGATTTGGAAGACTTTTCCTCCTACAGCATTCCTTTTTTAATGGTATCGGATGAATTTCCATGGCTCAGAATCTTCATCTTATCATTCACGTGAAAATCAATGAGATAGACGCGACTTAATCCGGCTTCGAAAGTGGGGTAGTCGCCAATGGGGTAACCGAGGCTTTTGATTGGTGTGGATGAAAGATATGGAATGCCGCCATAAATTATTTTGAACGTATCATTTACCTTTAGGTCTGAAATTACAGGGAATGGGAGCGGAACAATCTACAGTTCATAGCCGTGTTCTGATTTGCCAAAGGTTGCCCTCCTGAACCTTCTAGTGATGAATTCAGGAAAAGATGTCAAAAAACCAACCGAATTCACAGATTCGGCTGGAAGCTTGAATTTACAATGCTGATCAGGCTGTACGAGTTTCTGGATTACTGGATATTTCAGCCAAAAACTTTATGTGGGAACATTTTAGCTGTTGCCGTGTCTCAAATTTTTCAGGTGGCGACCCAGGCGGTGGGCCCACCAAAAAGTATTGATTAATAAAGAGTAATTTCATGTTATTAAGAACAAAGTTTGCCATTGCATCAATATTGTTGATGCCATATAGCCTGCAGACACAGGCCCATGGCTGGTCCGAATACCCCAAGGCCAGACAACAAATCTGCTACGAACAAGGTAATATTTGGTCCGGGACGCCACCAAATGCTGGGTGTGCTCTAGCTAAGAGCATTTCAGGCTCATATCCATTTCAACAACGCAATGAGTTTTCCATTAATATCCCTGACTATAACAACATTGCCTCTGTAAGAAGAGCGGTCCCTGACGGCACCTTATGTTATGCCAATGACCCCCAAAAAAGAGGTATGGGTGCGGGAACGGACGCCTGGAGTCGTGCCGAGATCAAGGCTGGTACCTTTGAGTACGTTTTCAATGCAACAGCGCCGCATAATCCTTCATTTTGGCAGTTTTACTTAACCAAGCCCAATGCGAATTTATCAAAGCCACTAGCTTGGAATGATCTTGATCTTATTCAAGAAGTGGGCAATGTGCCGGTTGCTAACGGTAAATATCGTATGAATGTCACAATTCCCGAAGACAGGGTGGGAAATGCTGTTTTATTTGTGCGCTGGCAGCGCGTAGATCCAGTTGGTGAAGGTTTCTATAACTGTAGCGATATTACCATTACAAATAATGATGTTGATCCGCCCGAAGAACCCGATCCAGGTACAACGCAACCGTACCTTGTTCAGGGTAATACGTTTATTCCGCAAGAAATTAATTTAAGCTCAGTGAGTGTTGGCGATACAGTCAAGTATACGGTGTTCAATAAAAATGGTGAAGAGCACTCCTCATTTTCATTGTCCATCACAGAGGGCAACAAAAATGATTGGGACAGACTCTTGGCTTCTCAAGTTACCGGCTGGTATGAATCCAATCATAATGGAAACGTTTTTATTGGCCGCTGGCATGAAGAAATGAATCATTACATGTATTTCCGAAATGATTTGCATGGAAATTATTTTAACTCAAAGGATCCGAGAGCTTCCGGTCAATTCACCATTATCGATAATGGGAGCGAATTAATGGCGGTGATTACCCCCAGAGTGTTAACGCCCCCTGTTAATGCAAAAGTGAGGCACGGGGACTATATGGTGCTTACACAAGGGGAAAGCAAAGGTGATATCACGCATGCACAATGGTCACAAGTCAGTGGCAGCCAGGTGCAAACTTCGGCCGGTCCTGATAATGCCTTAATCATCGACACGTCAAGCCTGCCGAATATACGTCAGGAATTAACCTTTAGATTGACGATCAGTAGCGACGCTGCCATTGATGAAGAGGTGTATTCGTTTGTCGTAGAACCATCAACTATAACAGACCCCACAGACCCCACAGACCCCACAGACCCCACAGACCCCACAGACCCCACAGACCCCACAGACCCCACAGATCCCACGGTTCAAAAGTGGGATAGGAGCCAGGTCTATACTGCCGGTGATGTGGTGACTCACAATGGAAAAACATGGACAGCAGGGTGGTGGACAAGAGGTGAAGAGCCAGGCACAACCGGGCAGTGGGGAGTGTGGCGTTAAGTTTGAAAAATTCCAATAACTGAGGATGGCGTTTGCCGGTTAATAATTAACCCTCAGTGTTGTTGAACCTGTATACTGACGAAAGCCCTGGCAATCCCGGGGCTTTTTTATCTTGTAGGGCCTATGAACTACTAACAAACCAGAAGTTTAAACCAAGACATTTCGGGAGCTGTTGTCCACGTTACCATGCCTATTAGTGCAGCTCTTTGCGTTGGTATTTTTGAGCAGGCACAGTACCGTATTCACAGTTCTATTTCCTTTTCCTGGCTAAAAAATCCAGCGGTACTACGGCCGGAATAAGTGCAGAAGTAACTCCATAGGACCAGGCTATGAAGCTTAGTGAAAAAGACTATTTTATTACATTTCCTCTACTGCGTTAGTCTGTCGGTTAATCAGAGCACGGGAGGGAAATATGAAAACTATTATCGCATTGATAGATAAGCTTTTCAGAGGGGCCAAATATCATCAAATCCCTTGTGTGGATTGCAACTACTCCAATAACTATTACGGGGATCAGGCGTGTCAATCAGTTGCAGATGGCATGTCAAAGGTCTGCAGTCGTGCTAGCAACAGGAATTCTGCTCACTGAACGTAGGCGGTTGCAGATCCTGATCAGATCTCACTGCTTTTCTGCTTGCTTTCCACTGTGATAGGCCCGGTAGCGGACGGTCTGAGTGTGGTCGACAAAGCCCTTCTCAACTTTTCAATTCTACTAGGCACTGCCCTGCGCAGAACAAGTGCCGCTGAAGGAAATGGAAACTCTGTACAGTTACTTCGAAATTCGGGTGATTCGTATGTGGAGACGGATGGAATACCGCACTGATATCGAAAATAACCAGGTCCCGAAAACAAATCTCTGCCGTCTCTGATGGAAAATGCCATCTGCCAAGGTATAGACTCCTTGGTGCGTGGCGGTGAGGTAGTGATTACAACGTTTCTCCAAAGCGGTGATCAGAGGCTTGTGCTCGCCGATACAGCGGGGATATCCGTGCAGGTAGTGGTAATGGTGTCGACATTGGGCTCAATAGCCTGTGCCTTGGCTGCACTACTCTATGCCGGCAGCGTCAATTGCGATGTTCGCGACAATAGTCACTTGGTTGTGCGGGTCGGGATCGATATCCCGGAATCGTTGCAGTGAAGTCTGCCGCCATCCTGGTCGGTGATGGAGGTCATTTGCTAGTCTACCCTGCCCATCAGTTGTCACTCTTCTGGCCAGAACAACAGATTCTGGGCTCTACTTGGATCAGTTTACGCCCCATATAACTGGACTGGTCAAAGCGCCCTTGCAGTAGTTCCCCTTCGCCAAACGCAATATGTCGGGACCCTATCCGCTGATGCTCAATGAGTGTCCGGCCCAGTTGCGCAAGCCAGAGTCTAGGTTGCCTGTTCAAGAAGATGAAGGCTGAGAACAGCGGCTGGTCGGGTCCTCGCGTATTCTCACACCAGAATCACCCTATGGAACTCATTTTGGTATTGTGGGCATAGAGCAGCTGAACTATGTTGCCAGTTTCCAGCCAGATCCTGAGGGTGCAGTCAACCCATTTGGGTGGCCTTCCATTGCGCTATAATGCGCCCTTTTCCCTGATGGTGGCTAGCAATGACTCATAAGTCCGATGTCGCAGGCACGCTTGATGCCCCCTCCTTGGTAGAGGCCCATTCGGTGGGGTCAGTTGTGTCCCAGTATGGTGAAGAGGCATTGCGGATTTGGCGTGAACGTATCAAATGCTTGCTGAAAGCGCAAAATGCTGTGCTGGTGGCGCATTATTATACCGACCCCTTGATTCAGGCACTGGCCGAAGAGACCGGTGGCTGTGTCTCGGACTCCCTGGAGATGGCTCGTTTTGGTGCCCGACATTCGGCCGATACGCTGGTGGTCGCCGGGGTTAAGTTTATGGGGGAGACTGCCAAGATACTAACCCCTAGCAAACGTGTACTGATGCCCACTTTGGAGGCTACCTGTTCCCTGGACTTGGGTTGCCCTTCAGAGGCCTTCTCGGCATTTTGCGATCAGCACCCCGATCGCACAGTAGTGGTTTATGCCAACACATCTGCGGCGGTGAAGGCCCGTGCCGACTGGGTGGTAACTTCCAGTATCGCTCTCGATGTGGTGGATTATCTGGACGCCAAGGGTGAGAAAATCCTGTGGGCTCCGGACAAACACTTGGGGAGCTATGTGCGGCGTGAGACTGGCGCGGATGTGTTGCTGTGGGATGGCGCCTGTATCGTGCATGAGGAATTCAAAGCAAAGGGGGTGAGGGATCTTAAAGCTTTATATCCAGATGCGGCAGTACTGGTACATCCTGAATCACCGGCACCGGTGGTTGCGCTGGCTGATGTTGTGGGTTCCACTTCGCAGATCATCAATGCTGCTAAAACCCGCGCAGAGAAGCGCTTTATTGTAGCGACTGACCAGGGCATTTTTTACAAAATGCAGCGAGAATGTCCGGATAAAGAGCTGATAATTGCTCCAACTGCCGGTGCTGGCGCCACCTGTCGCAGCTGTGCCAACTGCCCATGGATGGCAATGAACTCGCTGGAGAATCTGTGTGAGATTTTGGAGCTGGGCGCCAATGAAATCTTTGTGGACGAAGAATTGAGGCGCAAGGCGATGATTGCGCTGCAGAGAATGCTGGATTTCCGCAGGGCCGAATAATGGGGGCCAACGCTCTCTGTGCCAGCAGATGATAAAGAGGGCGGCTCACAGTCTGCTGCTGGGAGATGTAACCGTCGCAGTGGGTGGGAAGGTTGATTGTTTTCGAATCTTTGTCGCTCTGGGCTGGGTGAGGCCTCAACACTGTTACCCGCACATATGCCTGGGCATTTTTCAACATGGCGGTTAATGGCCTTGAGCGACTTGCCGGTTTTTTTAGACCAATCGCGATTTGACCAGGAAAAGTATCTCGAAAAGGATGAAGGACCACGGGATAATACAAGCCGGATACTGTAGATCAGCCTGACTCGGAGGTTTTTCACCAAGATCGAAAAGTGTCGAGGTCCAATGAGTAAGTATTGACTCTTGGCGCCATTTACTTATTTGGGTTTCATCCTGGTCCACAGTTTTCACTGTGAACCAATGACGCTAAAAGCAACATAAAAATGAATTATGCGTATAAATGCCTCGGCGTCAATTACTCGCGAATCTCCCGCAGCTAGACTCTATAAAGACAGCTATTAGCGCAACACTGAAACTGTGGGGGAGTCGAATCATGAGACTTTCAGGGAGGTTCGCCTTACCGTTCCTGTTGGTGTTGGTGATGCAGGGTTGCTTGTTTGTGCCTGCTGAAGATGTGGAGGGTGAAGACCCATTTTATTTCGAGACAGGCACTGATGGACAGAGTACCAGCTTTGCCGAAATGGGCAGTTATGATTCCAAATATCTGCAACCCTCACCGGCCAGTTTCCAATGCGTAACGGAGTGTGCCGACAGCATGTATAACTCCGTGACCTGGTTCTTTCCGATTATGAGGGTTTATTAGTGTTTGTGGAAATGCAGTGCGCCTGAATATGGGAGCATAACCCGATCTTTAACCGAAGTACGTGATGACCGCTTCGCGAGGTACCGATACGGAGAAATACCCATGCAAAACTCCCCGATAGTTATTTTCGCGCTCTTTATGAGCCTGTTATTGACAGCCTGCGGGACACCCAATTCTCGCAATCAGGTCGTGTACCCTCACAGCTCGCCAATACCACGACATGCTGAATACCGCCCCTACCCCTCTTCTCATGTACCTGCGCCGCCGCCTGTGCGCGAAACCAAGCCTTCTGGTTGCCCCGGTGATTCCGAGGAGCTGGCACCGGGTTCGATTTGCCCCCCCAGTGCTCGCTGCTATGATATTTCCGGCGGCAGGCGCTGTATTTCCTATGACGAGTAGAGTTGTACTGGTGCTGATCGCGGCACATCTGCTAGGCGGCTGTGCCGACGGCTTTTGGCAGGATCTGTGTGGTGACCCAATGTACTACACCTACAAGCGCAGCCCGGTGCCACCGGATGAAATTACGGCCTTTCCCCGATTTTGCCTGGCTGGAGATCCCTACATGGGGGCGCTGGATAACTGTAGTCGTGCGCAATTGCATTGCTATCAATTGGATACTGGTGAATGGTGTGCGGGACCCTACTCTCCATTTGTCCTCAGCTATAGACCGCACTATTAACTTGACGATCCAGTCGATTGCCGGGTAAACAATAAGCAGGGACGTAGATTCACGAATGAAGAAGGCGGTGGTTTTCTTCCGGGATGGGAATGAATGTATCCCTGTGCACTGGAATCAATGTTTTGTGGATGAGTGGGCTTCGGATACGCTCCTGCAGTATGGTTTCGTGGATATATTGAGCAGCCTCAATGGCCAGGGGGTATATGCCGCTTGTGCTTGGAATAATGAATCGTCTGAATATAATTCTGCCGTTATAGGTTACCCAGATGAGATTTCCCCACAGAGATGAGGGGCGCTCGTAGATCGTCAGCATGTAAGTGGCATCTGGATAATTGAGATTTCTGTACTCGCTGATATAGCGAACAAAGTCCTGTCCGGTTTGCGTTACTGTGCGGTCTATGTAGAATCCATGGATTGCATCTTCCAGTATCCCTGAATCCGTATCCGCTAACAGAGCATTTGTATCCTCCAGCCAAAATGTAAAGGATGTGCTGAGCGCCAATATCAGTGTGATTAGCCGCATATTTTTCCTTCCTGTGAATGGATCGTCGCCCGATTGTCCGTTTTGAAGTGTTCTCTTACAGGTTTGTTCGGCATCAGCGGAGCAGGTGATTTTTAATCCCCAGGACGGAGCCTGCTGGTTGAAGTATTGGCCTCTCTAATAGCCGATTGTCCTGAAATAAACTACGGAGCTTGGGGGGTTATTTAGAGTGTAGGCTGAGGGTGACACAGATTTAAAAAATGGCCGGGTGATCTGATAGGCAACACACAAGTATCTCTAAACCGATTGCGTAACTCAGAGATGCTCAGGCAATGTCTTGCAGGAATCGCTGAATGTGTGTTTTGTACCTCTGTCCTGGTCTTACCTCAGCTCAGTGACGGGATTGGTTCTTTACTGAGCAGTTCGGTGAAAGTGCTTATTGGTGCCATATTGAGCATTGGTATGGAGATGACAGCAGTGGACAATAAATGGGTTTTCAGATCACAGTTTGAGAGAGAAACTGCCATACCAGAAGCGGCCGGTAATGTCGTAGGTCCGATAATCGTAATTATGGTGAGTGGCAGTGGCCGCTAATGGGGGGGACTGGTTTAGCAGGTTGTTGACCCCTATGGCAAGTCGCAGTTTTTTGTGGGGGGTGACCGCAAATTGAAGATCGTGGGTGGACCAGTCCTCAATATCTCGTGAGGTGAGGGACCTGCCTTGAGTAAATGTTTCTTCCAATGGACCTACATAGTGCATGGTATAGGCAGCTTCCCAGGGGCCTTTGTTCCAGTAGATACCAGCATTTGCTTTCCATTTAGGGAGAGATCCAGCCTCGCCACTCGTACCTCCGACAAAGGTGCCGGAAAGGTCTTCTTTTTGTGATTCGGGTGTGACTTGTTTGAGGTGATGCAGTATATGACTGATATTAAATGCGAGGCGAAAATGGCCTGCATGCCCGGGTTGTGCATTATAGCGCAGAGCTATGTCATACCCCTGCACCTCACGGTTTCCCTGATTTAGCCGGGTGGCAAAGATCCTGCTGATATCGCCGTTTTCATCTCTAATCACCTTGTCATCGAATAAGCCTGAGCGGGCATTTTGTTCAACAAGAAGCTTAGGGTCGGACCCAATGACGTTTTCTTGCTGGATATCGTATAAATCGAAAGTTGCCTTCAACCCCTTGAGAGAGGCGGGGGTCCATGTAATACCCAAAGATAGATTTTTCGATATTTCCGGCTTCAGATTCGGGTTGCCTCCAAATTCGGTCAGGTGCTCAATCAGTGAGCTGTCGGCTTGTTTTGTGCAGCCTGGAAGGGAGTCGGGGGGATTGTATGAACAGGGATCAATGATCGTTACCTGGCTTAGGTAGCTTTGCTGTTTAACATCTGTGAGGGTTGGGGCTCTAAATCCAGTTGCAAAGCTCCCCCGTATCATCAGAGCGGAAAACGGTTTCCAGCGCAGTGCCAGTTTGGGATTGCTGGTACTGCCGAAGTCATTGTAGTGCGACAGGCGCAAAGCACCATCCAGCCAAAGTTGTTCAGTTAATGGAATAGAGACTTCGGTAAATGCCTCTCTAATAATGCGCGAGCCTTTTGTAGTGCCGGGAGCATGGCCTCCGATAAAAGACACCGCCTCGCTGCTATCTGACAGGGAGTCTATTGCTTCTCGTCGAAGTTCAATTCCTGCGGCTGCGCCTATTTTCCCGGATGTCAAGTGCGCAAGGGTACCATCGGCAACGAGGGTGACCGAAGTCATTTGTGAGTCGCTGTTGTTGACACTATCTCCGCGTATAAAATCCTGTTGCTCAGTGCTAATGCTGCCGCTGGGGCCGAGGAGATTGACAGCAATGCAGCCTACATCCGGATTGCACTGGTCTGGCCCTTTTAGACCCAGAGCAAGGGCCGATGGATCAACCAGGTTACTGAGTGTCTCAGTTTTTTCTGTGTATTGATAGGCCGCGCCCAATTCCCATTGCCAGTCCTGCCAAAGCCCCTTGAGTCCGGAATTGAATCGCCAGGTAGTAATCCGATTGGTTTGTTTGCGCGGCCCAATTTCTACCAATCGTCTTCGTAAATCCGTGATGTCTTGGCTAAAGGCGTTGTAGATATTTTCAGAGGTAATGGTGAAGTTGTCGTTATCGAAGCGGGTGAATACCGGGGTGGGTGCCATTATGGACTCTGCCAGGGTGTGAACTCCCATAATTTCAGCAAATAGAAACGCATTATCTCCTATATCAACATCTCCTGTGAGGTACAGGGAGTTGTTATCCAAAGGCGCTATGGCTGAAGTAAACTCGCTGTAGTTAAAGCGATCTTCGCTAATCCAGTCTTGGTAGTCCCCTGTTATGGTATTAGTAATGACAGTGCTATCACTCAGTGCAATAAATCCTCCGGGAATTGCTGATGAGCGCTGATCCAGGCCACCGTTGGGGCGGCTATCGGCTGAATCGGAGACACTGCGATCGCGGCTCATCACCGCCTCTTGCTGGTATTGAGCCAAGCTTAACAGTAAGTGACTTCTGTCCCCCTGCCACCCCCAGGTTAAGTGATGGGATTTCGTTTGCCGGTCGTTCTCTTGGGACTGGCCGTAGTAACTACTCGTTTTTAGACCTTCAAAATCGCGTTGTAAGATAATGTTTACTACGCCGGCAATTGCGTCTGAGCCGTAAATTGCAAACGCCCCATCCTTCAGAATTTCTATCCGTTTAACCATAGGCAAAGGTATGGAGTTAAGATCCGTGGCCTCCCCTTTAAATCCGTCACTGATAATACGTCGACCGTTTAAAAGGACGAGCGTATTACTGGCGGGTAGACCGCGCAAGGAGACAGTTGCCGTGCCGTCTCCCTCTTGGCTGACCGAGGTGCTGGTGAAGTTGCCAGAGATTGCTGGCAGGAATTTTAGCAAGTCGGCGACTGTTTGAGCCCCTGTCATCTCCAATTGCTTGCTGGTGAGTGCGTCGACAGGCAGATACCCATCCAGATGGGAGTGATGTAAATGACTGCCGGTGAGACGCTGCCCAGTAACAGTGACCTCCTCAGTCGAGTGGATGCTGGGTTTTACTGCGGAGTGTTTTCTCTTATCGGCTGTGATGACAGCGACAGAGGTCGGGCTTATACGCTCGTATTTGAACGGTAATTCGAATAACAACTGCTGCAAGGCAGCCTCAAATTGACCGTTGTCACTGCGCAGGGTCTGCTCCGCTAGTACATAATGAGAGGCAGCGGAAGCCTCCACCAACACCGAAATATTACACTGCTGTCCCAAGAATATAAGGGCTTGGGACAGGGTGCCCGCGGGCAGTTGAATGCTGGGCCTGGGACACAGGGCGGCGGCTGTCCCAAAAGAGGGCAACAGGAGCGCTAAAGTGAGTAAGGCCCAGTACTTTACTGTCAAAAGTATGCGCATTTTTACAGGTCCGGAGCCGAAATATCCCCGGATACTTTTATTGCTATTGTGGATTTATGAGCAGAACATTGAAGCGCGCACAATAAATAACCGCCAGGGGGTGGTTATAACCTACTTGTGCTTGGGAGACAAGATAGTCAGGTTGGAATTACTGCGATCCTGCTGCAGATGTAACACAGTTGCTATGGCTTCCAGGGTGTTGTCCGGGTCGGATACGGCGAAGGTGCCGGATACCAGTCGCCCTTCCACTTGTGGGGTGGCAACTGCTGGTACCTTGAGATAGCGATTCAGTTCCAGCAGGGCCTCCTTTAGTGGGGTTTTTTCGAAAACCAGGAGGCCACGAGTCCAATCTTTCGCCTCCTCTAAAGAGGTGCGGCGGACATCGCTCAAGCCGCGCTTGAAGACGCTGACCTTTTGGTTTTTGCCCAATTTAACGGATTCTGGTGCGAGGCCTGGAGCGCTATCCGCCTCGCTCACAGAAACCGTTCCCTCAGTAACAGATACCCGGGTGCTTTTCGGATTGAGTTCAACATTAAACTCTGTTCCAAGTACGCGGATTTTGGCACTACCGGCAGCAACAGAAAATGGGCGGGCAGTCTGTCTGGCAACTTCGAAGAAGGCCTCGCCGCGAACCAGCTGGGTGCGCCTTTCCTCACGGCTGTAGTTTACGTGCAGTTCGCTATTGGAATTCAGCTTTATTTCAGAGCCATCGCTAAGGTTAACGGTGCGAATTTCACCGGTTTGGGTGATAAAGATTAGTGCATTGGGCTTCTCCGAGGCCATCCACTGAAAACCGATCCAGGCCGCAAATAATACAGTGCAGGTTGCCAGTCCTCCGCTCAGGATCCACTGGGGCAAGTCCCAAACGCCACGTTTGGGCACTTTGTTGGCAGTTGTCTCCATGGAGGGACTTACTTTTGCGAACTCGCGCCTGGTTGCAGAGAGTTCGCTTTCGGGGAGGAGCTGATCTAATGGCATATAGGAAAGAGCGCCGAGATCGCCCCACAACGCTGTTATGTCCTGGAAGGCGCAGCGGTTTTTCTCAGACATAGATAACCATGCCGCAAAGTCGCGCTTTTCTTTAGGGCTCATGGCGTCAGAGCGTAAACGCGCAACCCAAGCGCAAGCCTGATCCAGGCTCTCTTCGCAGGTTACCTGCCGTGCGTTGGTATTCATGCTTACTCCAGTGCCTTGAGTCTGTTGTTTAACTGGGATGTCGGCAGTTAAACTGAGTGTGTCTTACACGAATTATCCCAATTTGTGAGACGTTAACAATACATGTGCTGCTTGTGTAAAACTTTTTACTACTTTCATCACAGTTGACAGCAGGTAATTTTCACCGCGTTCGCGCTGAGACTGATCTATTTCCCTGGCCTCCAATGACGAGCGCCATCCCTGAATGCTAAGACGGCCGAGTAGATGCCTCCCTCAACTAAATTTGAAGAAGACACTGGCGATCAGCCCTACAACCCGGTGGGATATCCGGTTACGGTGGCTTCCGGAGACGTCACTGCCACTGGCCTCAGGTCGATACGGGACCTTTTATACAAGCCGTCCCAGCTATCGCGTCAGTTGTACAAGGGTGGCAATGGCTGTCGTTAGAGCCCGTTATGGTTGCTGTGTCAATAGGGGTTCCAAACAACCTTTCGCCGGCAGGCTTTGAGAGCCTGCAGGATATATTTTTCAACACTGCTCACGGAAATGTTCATTTCCCGGGCAATCTCACTGTACGATAGTCCGCGGGCTCTGTGCAAAAGAAATGCCTGGCGGCACTTGACTGGCAGCTTGTCCATGGTTTCGTAGATGGACTGAAGTTGCTGGCGAGCGGCGAGCACTCGCTCCGGGGACTGGTGGTCGATATGCTCAGCGCTGTCGGACCCGCCATCCACGGGAAGCTGCTGGCTAATATAATCGACGTGCAGTTTGCCCCGGCGCAGCTGATCGACTGCGAGGTTGTTGGCAATCTGGTAGAGATAGGCCCGGGGATTATCCAGTTCCTTCTCGTCACTGAGCTTTTGCAGGCGCAGGTAAGCGTGCTGGGTGATGTCTTCGGCGTCCTCAGGGCTTTTCACGATACGTGCTACAAAGCGCAGCAGAGCTTGGCCGTGATCGGCAAATAGCCTTTCCAGAAGAAGCTTCCTGGCCTTATTCATTACCTGTTGCGTTCCCCGTACCAAGCTTGCCGTAATAGTTATGATCTGATTGTTATAAGTGCCAGCTGGCGCACAGTTATATCATAAGCCTTGGCTTGGCGACGAGTGGCGCGATAGGCCTAATTGGACTGGTGTCCGGTATCCGCTATGCGTCGCCGTCTATGCCGGTATAATGGCGCCCGCGCCGGTGGCGCGTGAGAGATGATTTTCAGAGAGAGTCGAGCACCGGAGACTGGATGAGCTATCAAGTATTGGCGCGCAAATGGCGTCCGCGGTTGTTTCGGGAAATGGTAGGGCAAAAGCATGTGCTCCAGGCCCTGATCAATGCTCTGGACAGCGGCCGGTTGCATCATGCCTATCTGTTTGCCGGTACCCGGGGGGTGGGTAAGACCACCATAGCGCGGATTTTAGCCAAGTGTCTGAACTGTGAAGAAGGTGTCAGCTCAGAGCCCTGTGGACACTGCAATGCCTGTACAGAGATTGCTGATGGCCGTTTTGTCGACCTGATCGAAGTAGATGCTGCGTCGCGCACCAAGGTGGAGGATACTCGTGAGCTACTGGAAAACGTCCAGTACGCTCCGACCACAGGGCGCTACAAGGTCTATCTGATCGACGAAGTGCACATGCTGTCAAACAGCTCCTTTAACGCCCTGTTGAAAACCCTGGAAGAGCCGCCACCCCATGTTAAGTTTCTATTGGCTACAACAGATCCGCAAAAGCTCCCGGTAACCGTATTGTCCCGCTGCCTGCAGTTCAACTTGAAGAATATGAGCCCGGAGCGGATTGTCGAGCATCTGCGGTTCGTCCTGGAGCAGGAAAGGGTGCCCTTTGAAATGGAAGCGCTCTGGCATCTGGGGCGTGCTGCCGATGGCAGTATGCGCGATGGCATGAGCCTTACCGATCAGGCGATCGCCTTCGGTGGCGGCAAGATCAGTGAGGCGGAAGTGCGGGACATGCTCGGTAGTATTGATACCGGGCTTGTATGGCGGCTGTTAAGCGCCCTGGCTGACGAGGATGCCACTGCGTTGTTTACTACTGTAGGAGAGCTTGCCCAACAGGCTCCGGACTACAGTGCCGCTCTGGCTGAACTTGCCGATACACTGCATCGCCTAGCGGTTGCCCAGGTATTGCCCCAGTCGGTGGGTAACGCCCAAGGGAACGGAGAGCAGCTGAGAGCGCTTGCAAGGCGTCTAGCGCCGGAAAATATACAGCTCTTTTACCAGATGGCTCTGCTCGCCCGGCGCGATTTGCCCTTTGCGCCGAACCCGCGCAGTGGTTTTGAGATGGCTCTGCTGCGTATGCTGGCATTCCGCCCACAGGGCGTGGCGGATATTCCCCGGGTTGCTTTGCCCGACGCTTCCGGGGGGACGCAGGCCCACATTGTACAAGGTGAGTCACCGGTTGATGAGCAGGGGGTGCCTGGGGGAAAAAAGCCTGATGTAGTATCGCAGCAATCCGGTGTGGCGGCCACTATCAACCCCGAATTGTCGGATAAGGGCGAACAGGGCGATCCAAATCGTCACCTGGCGCCGGAAACTGTACAGGGGCCCCTCTCCCGGCCTGAAGTTGAGGTGCGTGGGTCCCAGTCTGGGGTCGTTGGGGGGAACGGGGGACAAAAGGGGGCGGCAGGAGGACGCACCGGGAGAGCAGGCCTCGACGCCCGCGGCGCAGGCTCCGCAGGAAACCGTTTTGGCAGAACTGCGCCAGAGGGTAGCAGAGGTGGAGTCATCGCCTGCACCACAGCGGCAACAGGTACCCGGGACCAGTGCAGATGCACCCAAGGCCCATCTCGATGCTCTGACACCGGGCAGTTGGCCGGTCTTATACCGGCAGTTGGGAATCAGCGGCATACTGCACTCCATCGCCCAGCATCTCGAGCTTGTGGGCCTGCGGGACCATATACTCTCTTTTACCCTGGATGAATCCTACAGCAGTCTCTACGACGAGGTGCACCAGCGACGCCTGGGGGATCTGCTCGGAGATTTTTTCCAGCAGCCGGTTGTAGTGCAGATTCAGGTGGGACAGATAGGGGGCAATACCCCCGCACGCCTGGCAGCCGCTACCCGGGAAACCCGTGTGGCCGCAGCCCGTGAGGCACTGCATGCTGACCCACTGGTCCGGGAACTACAGACAGAATTGAGCGCGGAGCTGCTGCCGGATTCCATCGAATCTCTGGTTGGGACAGAGGGTTAGCCCGGCAAGGTATGCTGGTGGGCGTGGTTTTCCCGAATTCGGATTTGCTTGTGGCCTGTGGCGGCACATTTCCGTGCCGGGTTTACGGGATTTGTTTTGACTGTCCGGTGATATCCCGGGCAGCCACATCACAGAGATAGAGGTTATCTATGAAAGGTTTGGGCGATTTGATGCAGCAGGCCCAGAAACTGCAGGCCGATATGCAGGAAAAAATGCAAAAGCTGCAACAGGAGTTAAATGAACTGCGGGTGTGTGGCGAATCCGGTGCCGGTATGGTCACAGTCACAATGAATGGGCGCCACGATGTCACCTCGGTGCATATCGACCCGTCCCTGCTCACTGAAGATAAGGAAATGCTAGAGGATCTGCTCGCTGCAGCAGTCAACGATGCAGTGCGCCGGGCAGAGGAGAAAGCCCAGGAACTGCAAAAGCAACGAGTGGGTGATCTCGCCTCTGGCATCAATCTGCCGGAAGGTTTCAAATTCCCGTTTTAAGGGGTGAATACCCGCCGTTTTGGAATACTATGTTTAGTCCCCTGATCGAAGAGTTGATTCGCGCACTACGCTGCCTGCCCAGTGTGGGGCCCAAATCGGCACAGCGCATGGCCATGTACCTGCTGGAGAAAGACCCCGACGCTGCGGTACTGCTGGCACGCAGCTTGACCCAGGCCGTGGAAAAGGTCGGCCGTTGTAACCAGTGCCGCATTTTGACGGAGGAAGTGGTTTGTGCTCTATGCAATAACAGTCGCCGCGAGCAGGCTTTCCTCTGTGTGGTGGAAACCCCGGCAGATGTGCTGGCGATAGAACAGGCCGGCAATTACCACGGTCGCTATTTTGTGTTGCACGGGCATCTTTCCCCCATCGATGGTATCGGCCCTGAGGACCTGGGGATCAGCCTACTGGAGCAGCGGCTCGCCAATGAGCCCCTGCAGGAACTGATTGTCGCCACCAATCCCACGGTAGAGGGGGAGGCGACAGCCCACTATATTGCAGAGTGCGCCAGGGCGCACGGTGTTGCCGTGAGTCGTATTGCCCATGGGGTGCCTATTGGCGGGGAACTCGAATATATCGATGGCGGCACTTTGGCACACGCCTTTCACAGCCGAACGGCCTTCTTTCCGGCGGCTGAGTAATGACGATGATCGATATGGATGCCACTCCGCGCTGGGTGGATACCAAGGCACAGTTAGCCGATTTGTGTGATGTTTGGCGCCATCAGCGCGCCGTGGCGCTGGATACAGAATTTATGCGCAGCCGTACTTTCTACCCCCAACCTGCCCTGGTGCAGATAGGGGACGGAAAGCACTGTTACCTCATTGACAATCTGGCCATCGATGACTTGCAACCTCTGCGAGACTTGTTGCTGCATACTGCTGTTACCAAGATCATGCACAGTTGCAGCGAGGACTTGGAGACACTGGAGCGCCTGCTGGGCGTGATTCCCGAGCCCATTTTCGATACCCAGATAGCTGCGGCGATGAGTGGTATGCAGGCAAGCCTGGGATATGCTGCCGCTGTGCGTTCACTGCTGAATGTCGAGCTGCCAAAAAGCGAGACGCGCTCCAACTGGTTGCAACGCCCTTTGAGTGATGCGCAGAAAAAGTATGCGGCACTGGATGTGGCCTGGTTGCCGGTACTTTACGCTGTGCTGAGCAAACGCTTGCGGGAGCGGGGTAGACTGGAGTGGCTGCAGGAGGACTGTGCTGCCCTGGTTGCGGCAGCGCGCAACCCGCAGCCTCCAGAGCTCTATTACCAAAAGGTGAAAGGAGCCTGGCGTCTGCGCGGCAAACAGCTTGCCGCGCTGCAGGACCTGTGTGCCTGGCGCGAACGCGAAGCGCGCGCGCTCGATATACCGCGCAATCACCTGCTCAAGGAAAGTCTCTGTATGGCCATGGCCCAGCAGATGCCGCGACATAAGGGGGCACTGAGTCAGCTTGGTTTGGAGGGGCGAGTACTGCGTCAACACGGTGATATATTACTGCAAATCACCTCCCGGTCGATCCAGCGACAGGAAACACCGCCATGTCTGCCTCAGCCGCTCAACCGGCAGCAGGGAGAGATTTTCAAACAACTGCGCCGGCAGCTTGCAGCCATTGCTGCGCGCGAAGCCTTGCCTTCTGAAATTCTGATACGTAAAAAGGAGCTGGAAGCGCTGGTGCAGGCCAACAGCCCCGAGTTGCGGGGGCGACTGCGTGGCTGGCGGGCTGAAATCATTGGCTGTCCACTACTGAAACTGCTGCGACAACTGCGCGAAGAGGAAATACAGTGAAAGTGTTATGCGATATCTATCGCAGCCCAAAGAAAGAGGAAATGTATCTGTATGTCGACAAGCGCGCAGGGATTGAGCGGATACCGGGAAATTTACTGGAGCTGTTTGGCAGCCCCCGACATGTGACAACTCTGTTGATAACGCCAGACCGGAACCTGGCGCGCGCAGATGCCGACAAGGTTTTGCGGGAACTCCACAAGTGCGGCTACTACCTGCAGATGCCCCCTGTTGCAGACTCGGAGATGCATCGGATCGCACTGAAAAACAGCAGGCTGCAATATTGAGCAAAACGGTGACAGAAAAACCTTTCTGGCAGCGGAAATCGCTCGAACAGATGAGTGAGCCCGAATGGGAAGCACTGTGTGATGGTTGCGGTCGCTGCTGCTTGCGCAGTTTCGAGGATGAGGAGACAGGGATGGTTTACAGCACCAATGTCGCCTGCCATCTGCTGGATACCCGAGCGTGTCGCTGCAGGTATTACAGCCGCCGAAAGACACTTGTACCGGAGTGTAGCCAGTTGAGGGCGCAGGAGATTAAAGCGTTCCGCTGGTTGCCGATTACTTGTGCCTATCGCTGCCTGGCGGAAGGGCGTGGACTGCCGGATTGGCATCCCCTGATTACCGGGGATGTGGAGTCGGTACACAGGGCTGGGGTGTCGGTACGGGATTGTGTGATCAGTGAGGCGCTGGTGCACCCGGAGGATATGGAAGCGCATATTGTTACCTGGGTGGAGACCGGTGAGTGGTAGGCTGCCGCGGAATGTCTCGGAGTGCAGCGAAAATCAGAGCGAATAACACATGTCAGAAGATTTTCAATACGCCTGGATGGTTTATGCTGTTGCAACAGTGGTTGTGCTGCTAGCAGGTTGGTGGTTTATGCGCAGCTGGCACTGGAGCTGGTTGCGTCGCACCCTGCTGCTGGTTGCTGCGGCAGTATTGCTGGTACCGGCCAGGACACCGAGTGCAGAACTGGTGGCTATGCCCGCACTGCCCTTGTTTGTATACCAGACACTGTTTGAAGAGCATGGTGCGGCGCCGGAAGTCACAGCTAATCTGGTGTTTGCTGCCGGTGGGGCCCTGGCTGTCATGGTCGTTTGGGGGGTTGTCACTCTGTTGTTGAAGTATCGCCGCGAGCGCCGCAGTCGCTTTGATGAAGATCCCTACTTCAACGAGCATTGACGGCGTTCCAGGTTGATGTCCCAACAGCATTGGCAGCAGGCTGTGGGGATATCTTTTCCTAACAGATGTTATGAGGTGTTGAGCTTTTCCCAGGCTGCTGGAACCCCGGACATGAGCTGACCTCCTATCTGTATCAAAGGCGTCCCTTCCTTTCTCGTTGGCCGCTGTCGCTGTTAGCAGCTGCTATATCTATTAGGCTGCTTCCGTGCTTGGCGTGAGGCCAAACGTACCGACAAAGTGTCACAATTGAGTAAGGCATGTTGGGGTAATTCCCGGGGAATCGCTATCTTTAATACTAGCGGGTACTTTTAGGTGCAGCCCAGTCAGTTTTTGTCGATATATTCAGCTGATGGATGCACAGCAAAACTGCCGGCGGGGTGCCTTTGGCGTGTGTATTTCCCGCTGCCGCAAATGAGCGGTGATCCCCTAGATGGCTGAGGAACTCTGATGCTCGACCACCTGCTTATTCTCACCGCGGTCATGCTGGTTTCGGGCATTCTCGGTGGACTGGTGAATTACTATCAGATGTTATTTACCGAAGAGGACCCCGCCGGCCTAGCCCGCTGCCTGATTTTGGGCCTCTGTGGCGCGCTCTTGGTGCCTATTTTTCTCAAGTTTACCCAGAGTGACCTGCTCATTGAGATTCAGGGTGACCCGTCGCGTTTATTGCTCTTTACCGGCTACTGCCTGCTGGCCGCTATTGCCTCGCGCATGTTTGTATTTAATGCTGCGCGCCGGCAATTGCGTGATGCCAGTATCGCGCGGGCACGGGTGGAACATCTGGAGCAGGAGTTGCGCACCATGCAACTGGAGATGATGCCGCTGCTGGAGTATGAGATCGAAGGGGACCCGGAGCGAGGTCCGGTACTCGACTTCAATCAGATCCGCAAGCTGGACGATAATGCCCTGCAGGTACTCAGTCAGCTCAACGGAGGCGAGTGTGTATTCCGCTCACTATCCGGCATGGTAAAGGACAGCGGTATGGAGACCAATTCCATTGCTCGCGCCCTGAACAGCCTGTTGGTTCTGGAAATGGTGGGCAAGATACACAGTCACCTGGGTATCCGCTGGTATATCACCGGCAAGGGGCGCCAGGTGGTACACCGTCGCAGTACCCAGACGGCCTGATCCCCTACCTATCTCCCCTTTCCCAGTCCCGCCTACTCGGGCTGGTCATTCAATTTGATCGTTCCCGCCTCGCTTCCCGGCCTGTTGATCAATTATCATTCGCTAAGTTTGACAGACAGCGGCGAATACAGGATTGGAATTGCAATGAAATTTACCGGTACTGACAGCTATATAGCTACCGAAGACTTGCAGATGGCAGTCAATGCGGCAGTCACTCTTCAACGTCCCCTGTTGATCAAGGGAGAGCCGGGCACAGGCAAGACACTGCTGGCAGAGGAGGTGGCAGAGAGTCTCGGACTGAAGCTGATCCAGTGGCATATTAAGTCCACCACCAAGGCGCAGCAGGGACTGTATGAATACGATGCCGTGTCGCGCCTACGCGATTCCCAACTGGGGGTGGACAAGGTGCACGATATTGGCAACTACATCAAGCGTGGTAAGTTGTGGGAGGCCTTTGCCGCTAAAGAGCGCGTGGTACTGCTGATTGATGAGATCGACAAGGCGGATATTGAATTTCCCAACGATCTGTTGGTGGAGCTGGACCGCATGGAGTTCTTTGTCTATGAAACTGGCGAAACGATCCGGGCTGAGCAGCGACCCATCGTGATTATCACTTCCAACAATGAAAAAGAACTGCCGGATGCTTTCCTGCGTCGTTGTTTTTTCCACTACATCAGCTTTCCCAGTCGCGACACCATGCACAGAATTATCGATGTGCACTACCCGGGAATGAAAGGCCAGTTGGTGACAGAGGCCATGGATATTTTCTTCCAGTTGCGCGATGTGCCGGGCCTGAAGAAAAAGCCCTCAACTTCAGAGTTGATTGATTGGCTCAAGTTGCTGATGGCAGATGAGATTCCCGAGGAAGTATTGAAAAACCGCGACAGCAGCAATGCCATTCCCCCGCTCTACGGTGCTCTGCTAAAAAATGAGCAGGATGTCCATATGCTCGAGCGTCTGGCATTTATGGCGCGTCGCGAAAACCGGTAATTGTGCAACGTCATGTCATGAAACCGCAGAAGCGTATATTATTACCGACCCCACTCAAAGGGGCGAATCATGTTCAAAATTTTGGCCGTGATGATTGCGAATTATTATGCTGATTGGCTTTTTCCTGAATTTGCGCCGCTATAAGCTGCCCGTGTCTATCACCGAGTTGCTGACACTGCTCGAGGCATTGCAACAGCGACTGGTGTTCGCGGATATGGATGATTTTTATTGCCTCGCCCGCGTCTGCCTGGTGAAGGATGAAAAGTACTTCGACAAGTTTGATCGCGCTTTCGCTGCCTATTTCAAGAATCTGGACACCTTTGATGCTCTCGTCGAGCGAGTGATCCCCGAGGAGTGGCTGAGGGCTGAATTCCTCAAGCAGCTCACGGAAGAGGAAAAAGCGAAAGTCCGCAGTCTGGGTGGATTGGAAAAACTGTTGGAGGAATTCAAAAAGCGCTTGGGGGAGCAGAAGAAGCGCCACAGTGGTGGTAACCGCTGGATCGGCACCGGCGGTACCAGCCCCTTCGGCAATAGTGGTTATCATCCCGGTGGAATCCGGGTCGGAGGCAAAGGGCGCCACCGATCGGCATCCAAAGTGTGGGAGAAACGACAGTTCAGGGACCTGGATGACAGCATTGGCCTGGGTACCCGCAATATTCAGGTAGCTCTGCGCAAGCTGCGCAAATTTGCCCGTACCGGTGCCGCTGAGGAGTTGGATCTGGACAACACCATCTCCTCTACTGCTCGCAATGGGGGTCTGCTGGATATCCAGATGGTGCCCGAACGGCACAACGCGATAAAAGTGCTGCTCTTTTTCGATGTGGGCGGCTCCATGGACCCTTATGTCAGGGTGTGTGAAGCGCTGTTCTCCGCCTGTCGTTCCGAGTTCAAGCACCTGGAATATTTTTACTTCCACAACTTTGTCTATGAACATGTGTGGAGAAACAACCAGCGGCGCTTCAGAGAAAACACTTCCCTGCTGGAAATACTGCGCACCTACGGCAAGGACTACAAGGTTATTTTTGTCGGGGATGCATCCATGGCTCCCTACGAAATTACCGGCCGCTACGGCAGCGTCGAACATATGAACGACGAGCCCGGTGCGGCCTGGATGGAGCGGGTCACCAGTACCTACGGTCGTTTGATCTGGCTAAACCCGGTGGATGAAGCACACTGGCAGCACACGCCCAGCATCGGCATAACCCAGCGCCTGGTGGGTGGGCATATGTACCCGATGACCCTGGAGGGGCTGGACAGGGCGATTGCCTGCCTGGTGAAAGGGCGCTGAGCCTCCGGATATTTTTCTTTAGTGGTCATTGCCACTAAAATGCCTTGGCGGTACACCGTCGTGATCGGCGGTGATACGCAGTTCTTCCTTGGTGGTTTCTCCCACTGCGACGCGGATCTCTTCTGCACCGTGCATCCAATCCACCAGTTTCTCGCGAATGAGATACAGGATAACCCCCGCAACCATTGCAACCAGGGCCACGCCGCCAAAAGTAGCCAGAGGACCGGAAACCCCGACCAGCTTTCCGATTTCTGCAGCACCTTTGTTGGCAATGCCGATAAATGCAAACCAGAGCCCCATCATCAGGGATAAATAGCGCAGCGGCGCCAGTTTGGTGACCACTGAAAGTCCAATTGGTGACAGGCACAACTCGCCAATGGTGTGGAATATATAGGCAAAGACCAGCCACCAAATACTGGCTTTGACAGTCTCGGAATCGCCGATCTGCAGCGCTGCGCCGCACATGGACAAAAAGCCAATGCCGAGGAAAACCAGGCCCAGGCTGAATTTTGCCGGTGATCCGGGCTCCCGATCACCCATGCTTACCCAGATACTGGCCATCAATGGGGCCAGGATAATAATGAACACAGGGTTGACCATCTGTAGCCAACTGGCGGGGATTTCCCAGCCAAACACGTTCAGGTCGGTGCGGTATTTGGCAAACAGGTTCATGGAGCCGGCGGCCTGTTCGAAGCCAGCCCAGAAAATAATGATAAAAACCCCCAGCACCAGAATCACCTTGATACGGTCTCGCTCCTCATGGCTGAGAGGGCGGTGCCGATCGACTTTCTCCTCCTTTTTTACGCCGAGAAGGGCGGAGGGTTCGAGGCCGATTGCTCCAAGATAGCGTTTGGCCTGGGTCAATTGCAGTATCAGTCCTGCCAACATGCCGAGTCCCGCAACGAAAAATGCCAGTTGATAATCCACTTTCTCCCCGATCCAGCCCACGACGAGATAACCGAGAATGGAGCCCAGGTTGATGCCCATATAGAAAATGGTAAAAGCGGTGTCGCGGCGGTGATCGCCCTCCTCGTAGAGATCCCCGACCAGGGTGGAGATATTTGGCTTGAAGAAACCATTGCCGATAATCAACAGCACCAGGCCCAGCCACAGCATATAAATCTCGCTACCTGCCGGCAGCCAGGCGTGGGGAAAGCCTAGGGAAAATTGCCCCAGCATCATCAGAGTGCCGCCAAACATAATGCAGCGGCGCTGACCCCAGCGGTTGTCCGCCATCCAACCGCCGATAACGGGCGTCAGGTACACCAGCATTGCATACCAGCCCAGATAACTGAGCGCCTTGGATTGCAGTTCGGTCTCTGTGAGCTGCTCCCAGCCGAATACTGCAGCGGTGGCGGTGGAGGTCAGGTAGAAGACGAAAATACCGCGCATGCCGTAGTAGCTGAGTCGTTCCCACATTTCGGTGCCAAACAGCAGGAACAGGCCTTTAGGATGGCCAAACAGCTTGCCGGCACCGGCGGGGGGCTTGGGTTTGATCTCTTGCATACTACCGCTCGCAAGGTGTGACCCGCAGGTGCGATGGTGGCTTTGTAAATGTCGCTATCCGCTCCAGTATAGTTAAGCGTCACCAGGGGGTTTTTTAACCCTGCTTCCTACTGGGGGTATAATCCCGTGTTTGCCAATGCAGTACGAATCATGAGTCACAGCGAAGCGGAAAAAACACTGTGGGCACTGCGGGCCCGTATCTCCGCCTGTATGGGGAGGGACCGCTACCCACTGCGGCGGACGGTTAAGCATGTGCGCCGGCGCCTGGGAGAGGGCAAGCCGGTGGACCGCATGCTGCTCCAACTGGAGCAGCAGTTGCAGGCATCTGAGGTGTTGGTGGAGGCGCGCCGGCGCAAGCTGCCCGAGGTGCAGTGGCCGGAGACATTGCCGGTGGTGGCGCGACGCGAGGAAATTGCCGAGTTGATCGAAAAGCATCCGGTCGTGGTGGTCGCCGGTGAGACAGGTTCCGGTAAAACCACCCAGTTGCCAAAAATCTGTCTGTCCCTCGGGCGCGGTATCTACGGACAGATTGGCCATACCCAACCGCGCAGGATTGCTGCGCGCACCGTTGCCCATCGTATTGCCGAGGAACTGCAGCAACCACTGGGGGAGTCTGTTGGCTACCAGGTGCGTTTTACCGATCACAGCACTGAGCATACCCATGTGAAGCTGATGACCGACGGTATTTTACTGGCGGAAATCCAGCGCGACCCCTTGCTGAACCAATACGATACGTTGATTATTGATGAGGCCCATGAGCGCAGTCTGAATATCGATTTCCTGCTGGGTTATTTGAAAACCATTCTGCCCAAACGCCCCGACCTCAAACTGATTATCACCTCCGCCACCATCGATCTGGAAAAATTCTCCCGGCATTTTGGTGGTGCACCGATCATTGAGGTTTCCGGCCGTACCTATCCGGTGGACATTCACTATCGCCCCGCGACCGACAGTGACCTGGAGCTTAACGGGCAAGTGGTTGCTGCGGTGGAGGCGCTGCTGCACGAAGAGAAGTCCAGCCTCCGGCGCGGTGGTGACATTCTGGTCTTTATGAGCGGTGAGCGGGAAATCCGCGAGTGTGCCAAGGCCCTGCGGGATGCTCGGATCGCACAGCTGGAGGTTCTGCCCCTGTACGCCCGCCTGAGCTTGGCTGAGCAGGCCAGGGTGTTTCACGGGCATAAAGGTCGCCGGGTAGTGCTTGCCACCAATGTGGCGGAGACGTCCATTACTGTGCCGGGCATTCGCTATGTGATCGACCCGGGTACCGCCCGCATCAGTCGCTATAGCTATCGCAGTAAGATCCAGCGCCTGCCGGTGGAGCCGGTTTCCCAGGCCAGTGCCAACCAGCGCGCCGGTCGCTGTGGCCGTGTGAGCGCCGGTGTCTGCGTGCGTTTATATAAAGCGTGCGATTTGGAGCAGCGCCCGCAATTTACCGATGCGGAAATCCTGCGCACCAACCTGGCCGCGGTAATCCTGCAGATGCTGCAGCTGCGTATCGGGGATATCCGCGAATTTCCCTTTATCGATCCACCGGACCCACGCCTGATCAATGATGGCTATAAGTTGCTGCAGGAGTTGCAGGCGGTGGATGCCGAGGGCAGGGTGACCAAGCTGGGCCGCGCCCTGTCGCAATTGCCACTGGACCCGCGCCTGGGTCGCATACTGTTGGCTGGGGCGGAAAATGACAGCGCGCGTGAAGTACTGATTATTGTCGCCGCCCTGGCCGTGCAGGACCCGCGCGAACGCCCGGCGGAGAAGCGCCAGGCCGCGGATGAGAAGCACCGTCAGTGGCAGCACGCGCAATCAGACTTTCTCTCTTTTGTGCAACTGTGGGATACCTTCGAGGCCCAGCGCCAGGCACTCAGCCAGAATCAGTTGCGCAAGTGGTGCCAGAGGAATTTTCTGTCCTGGCTGCGCATGCGCGAATGGAGAGATATCCACCATCAGTTGCGGGTGGCCTGTCGAGAACTGGAAGTGAAAGAAAATAAAGAGCCGGCGGAGTATGAGGCGGTGCACCGGGCCATAGTGACGGGTCTCGTCGGCAATATTGGCGCGCGGGATGAAAACAAAGAATTCAATGGTTGCCGCAATCGCCGCTACCATATTTTCCCCGGCTCCGGACAATTCAAAAAGCCACCGCCGTGGATAGTGGCTGCCCAGTTGCTGGAAACCAGTCGCCTGTTTGCCCATACGGTGGCAAAAATAGAGCCGGATTGGGCGCTGGCCGCAGCCCAGCACCTGGTAAAGCGCACCTATTTCGAACCCCACTACGATGTCCGCTCCGGTCAGGTGATGGCCTTTGAAAAGGTCTCCCTGTACGGTTTGGTCCTGGTGGAAAAGCGCCGTATCCCCTACGGTAAGCTGGATCCAAAAACTGCCCGTGCAGTATTCATTCGCCAGGCATTGGTGGAGCAGCGCTATCGCGGCAAGGGCCGCTTCTACAAGCACTACACAGATCTGTTGCAAACACTGGAGGGGTTGGAAGCCAAGTCCCGCCGCCGCGATATTTTGGTGGATGATGCAGTGATCTACCACTTTTTCGACGAGCGTATACCAGCAGCTATTGTCAACCTGGCCGGATTTGAGCACTGGCGCAAGAAGGCCGAATCCAGTGATCCACAGTTGCTGTTGATTCCCCGTGATCTCTTGATGCAGCAGAGTGCAGACCATGTGGGCGAGGCGCAATTCCCCGATGAGTTGCAGGCTGGCGGTATTGTCTATCCGCTCAGCTATCACTTTGAGCCGGGCAGTGTGGATGACGGCGTCAGTATTCAGGTGCCGGTGTCCGCTTTGCACCAGGTACCAACGGCGCGCCTGTCCTGGCTGGTGCCGGGTATCCTGCGCGACAAATGCATCGCCCTGGTGAAGGCACTGCCCAAACAGTGGCGCAAGTCTTTTGTGCCGGTACCGGCGGCGGTAGACAAGGCGTTGCCGGCACTGCGTGCGGATAACACGCCCCTGTGGCAGGCGCTGGCGCTGGCACTGCAGCGGCAGACCGCCCAGCAACTGCCCGAGAGTGCCTGGGAATCCGCCGAACGCGCCCTGGAGGACTATTACCGCTTCAATATCCAGGTTCTGGATGAGGCGGGCAAGCTGCTCGATCAGGGCCGCGATCTCCCGGTGCTGCAGGCCCGTTATCGCGACCGGGTACAGCAGGGGCTGGCGAATGCAGGTGATCGTTTTGAACGCACCGGCATCACCCGCTGGGATTTCGACGAACTGCCGGAAACCCATACCCTCAATCAGGGTGGCCTTAAAGTGCGGGCCTATCCGGCCCTGGTGGAGGCGGGAGACAGTGTGTCCCTGAAGCTGCTGGATAACCCCGATGAAGCACAGCGGGTGAGCCGCGCGGGTATCTGCCGTCTGGCCCTGTTGCACCTGCCCGAAAAGGTGAAATACCTGCGTAAGGAGCTGCTGCGCGGCCAGGAGTTGGGGCTTTCGGCCGCAGACCTGGGCAGGCGCGAGGAAGTGGCGGACGATATCCTCATGGCTGCCGTGCGCGAGGTTTTTTGGCCCAAAGAGCAGTGGCCGCGTACTGAAGCGGAATTCCTGTCCGCCCTGCAGGAGGATAGCGAATTCGTAGGGGTGGCCCGGGAAATCGGGGACCTGCTGGTCAGGGCCCTGGCACTGCTGATACCGCTGCGCAAGCAGATCAAGCAACAGAAAAACCTGGCAGTAGCCATGGCGGTGGGTGATATCCAGCAGCAACTGGCGGGGCTGTTCTATCGCGGTTTCCTGTTCGATACCCCCCTGACCTGGCTGCGCCAGTATGGCCGCTACCTGAAAGCGGTGTCTCTGCGCCTGGAGAAGGCCGAACGGGACCCCAATCGCGACCGCAAATTGCAGGCGGAGTACCACACGGCTGCCGAGCCCTATAGCAGTCAGGAGGAAAGGTATTCGAGAAGGGCGTTGGCAGCTGTGGCCCCATTGGTGGAATACCGCTGGATGCTGGAGGAGTTTCGGGTTTCCCTGTTTGCCCAGAGCCTGAAAACGTTGATGCCCGTGTCTGTAAAGCGTCTCCACAGGGTCTGGGTGGAAATTGAACGAAAAGAATTGCCTGGTTGATGCCGACTATCGGCAGGCGGTCACGAAAAAAAATGGCGTATCGTGTAATATTCTGTCCGCCAGCCCGACAAAAACATAGAAAACAGGCTAAGTGCCTGACAGGGCGGGGTCAATTTCGCCGTTTTCGGGCTGGTCTTGTCACCTAACTTTTTTCTCCACGGCACTATACTAACGCGGGAGAAAAGAGAGTCTTGAGTGCTTTTTTATTACTTATGGTATTAGCTAGGAGATTCGTTATGAACAAGAAGCATCTTTCCCCGGTAGCGGCTGCCGTTGGCGCGGCGTTTATTGCCTCGGCAGCGATGAGTGTCTCTGCTGCCAACAGTACTGCCAACCCGTTTGCCGCCCAGGATCTGACTTCCGGTTACAACCTGGCACTTGCCGATGAACACGGCGATAAAAAGAAGGAAGGTAAGTGCGGCGAAGGCAAGTGCGGCGAGGGAAAAAAGAAGGAAGGTAAGTGCGGCGAAGGCAAGTGCGGCGAGGGAAAAAAGAAAGAAGGTAAGTGCGGCGAAGGCAAGTGTGGCGAAGGTAAAAAGAAGAAAGAAGGGAAATGTGGTGAGGGTAAGTGTGGCGGCTAATTAGGCTGCCCGCTCGTCCGGGGTAGAACCGCGTTTGTGTTTTGTCCCGGCACTCATTCTCTCTTAATACGGCAGTCAAAGCGGTCTCCTATGCCCTATTTCATTGCCGGTCCTGAAATACAGGTGCTGTGTGTGTTTCAGGAGTTCATCGCCGCTGCCAGGCCAATGGCGGCACCACGCTGTGCCCTATTGACCCGGCAGCACATCTGGTGGCTGGGTTAACAAGCAAACAACAGTGCGAGGCAAGAAGTGGTGCGCAAGTATCCAGTTGAAGGAGCCGGGCTCGGATTGCGTCGCTCGATGATGGGCGAGGTATTGCAATCCGGTGCAGTGGACTTCCTCGAAGTGGCTCCGGAAAACTGGATTGGTGTGGGTGGTCGCTACGGGCGGTGGTTTCGCGATTACACCGAACGCTTTCCATTTATGCTGCATGGCTTGTCTCTGTCGATTGGTGCAGCTGAGCCTCTGGATATGGAGCTGGTTGGATCCATCAAGCAATTTATTCGTGAACACGGTATCCGTTGTTACAGCGAACATCTCAGCTACTGTTCAGATCGGGGCCACCTTTACGACCTGTTGCCGATACCCTTTACCTCAGAAGCGGTGATGCACGTCGCCGAGCGCATTCGTATCGTGCAGGACGTGCTGGGGGAGCGGATTGCAATGGAAAACGTTTCCTATTATGCAGCCCCGGGTCAGGAGATGAGCGAACTGGCTTTTCTCAAGGCGGTACTGGCGGAGGCAGACTGCGATCTTTTGCTGGACGTGAACAATATCTATGTGAATGCCATCAACCACCGTTACGATCCCCTCGAATTTCTGCGGGAACTTCCCACAAAAAGAGTGCGTTATATCCATGTTGCCGGTCACTATGATGAAGCGGATGACCTGAAAGTGGATACGCACGGCGCTCCGGTGATTGACCCCGTGTGGCAACTGCTGGACAAGGCCTATGAGATCCACGGTGTGCTACCGACCCTGCTGGAGCGCGATTTCAATATTCCGCCCCTGCCGCAATTGCTTGAAGAAGTGGGGCAGATCAAGACGATTCAGGCCGCTCATCTGATAGAAGAACACTATGTCCTCAGTAGCCGATAAGCCCTGCGGATTTCAGAGCCTGCAGAGGGATTTTGCCGCTCATTTGCGCGCCCCGGATATCAATGCCCCGCCCGCGAACATTGAGGCGCGCAGACTGGCAATTTACCGGGACCTGATTTACAACAATATCGAATCCTTTATTGCAAGTGGTTTCCCGGTACTGCGCAGTTTGTACAGTGAGGAACGCTGGCACAACATGGTGCGCGATTTTATTCGCCAGCATGCGTCAACCAGTCCTTACTTTTTGCAGATTAGTGAAGAATTCCTCTCCTACCTGCAACATGAGCGCGGCCAGCGGGAAGAAGATCCGCCTTTTTTGTCGGAGCTGGCCCACTACGAATGGGTGGAATTGGCACTTGATATCAATGTTGCAGAAATACCGCCCGGCTTGCGCCAAGCGGGCGATCTGCTCGAATCTGTGCCGGTGGTGTCGCCGCTGGTGTGGAGTCTCAGCTATCGATATCCCGTGCACCGTATCGGGCCGGCCTTCAAGCCCCAGGAGCCCCCGGAAACCCCCACCTTTTTGCTGGTGTACCGCGGGAGAGATGACAAGGTCCATTTTATGGAGATCAATGCTGTCACTGCTCGCCTGTTGCAGCTGGCCTCCGAGGAGCAAGCCACAGGCGCGCAACTGCTGGCACAGATTGCCGGGGAATTGCCCCAAGTGGACAGTGGTTCCCTGCGCACATTTGGTGTCACGCTATTGCAGAAACTGCTGGACAATGGCGTTATCGCCGGCTTGAAAGCCTAGCGCTTGCCTGAAACTGGGGTATCGTTGATGAATCCCAGCAGCTGTGCCAGCGGGGGGTGGCTTATGCTACGCGGGGCCATTAGAATCCTTGGCCTGCGTGTTTGATAGAAGAGGAGCGAGGTTTTGCTGGGACGTACAGCATTTTCGCCCGGGTTGATCGCTGCAATCCTGTCGATTTTTCCAGTGGCCGTTTTGGCACAAAATGACCCATTCGGGGCTGTGTCGGCGGATACTGCCATCGAAACCGGTATCAGTGGACAGCCGGATTCCACCGGGCAGACGAATAATGCCGTCGACAACAGTGGATCGCTGGAAGAAGAATACGGTTTTGACCCCGCGGACGAGTATGGTGATGCGGACGGTGCGGACTTTTCCCTGCGCGATCCCTGGGAGGGCTTCAACCGTGCCATATTTGTTTTTAACGATGGGGCTGATCGCTATGTGTTGAAACCCGCTGCGGTAAGTTATCGACAGATAACCCCGATATTTATGCAACACGGGATCAGCAATTTCTTCAGTAATCTGAGAGAGGTGAGCAATACTTTTAACAGTTTGCTTCAGGGCAAGTTGGGCCAGGCGGGTAATGATGCCGGTCGCTTCTTGATTAACAGCACGGTGGGTATTGTTGGTATTCTGGACGTAGCACAGTATATGGGGCTGGAAGAGGGCGATGGTGAAGACTTCGGCCAGACACTGGCAGTGTGGGGCGTACCCTCGGGACCCTACCTGGTCTTGCCATTACTGGGGCCCTCCACGGTGAGGGATACACCGGCAAAGGTGGTGGATTACTATACCAACCCAATTACCTACGTGGACCACGACCCCACCCGTTACACACTCAGGGCGACTGATATCATCCAGGACCGAGCCAGTCTGCTGGAAGCGGAATCCCTGTTACAGGGCGATCGCTATGTCTTGCTGCGCGACGCCTACCTACAGCGCCGGGATTTCCTGATCGTGGATGGCGAGGTCGACGTGGACAGTGAGGTCGAAGCTGCCGAAGCGATTGACCAGGCTGAAGTTGAGGAGTCCAGTGACTACTGATCACCCCGTAGTTACACCCGATCCCCCCAGGGCCACTGATGGCCAGCCCGAATAGTCTGTTAATGACTGAAGACGAGCAGGCCCGCGATTTTTTGCGCGGGGTGCTCTCCAAGCATGGTTTTCAGGTGATCCTGGCCTCTACCGGGCAAGGGGGTATGGAGCAGTTTTCCCCGGGCCTCTTTCAACTGGTCGTGGTGGATCTCCAGTTGGCGGATATCAGCGGGCTGGAGGTTTTGCGTAAGGTCAAGCGATTATCGCCGGAAACGGCGGTGATCATAATTTCCGACAGCGTAGAAATGGACGACGTACTGCAGACCATTCGCCTGGGCGCCTGCGATTACTTCCGCAAACCCATTGAGCAGGAAACCCTGATGGACCGGGCTATCTGCCGCATTTCCGAGGCAGAAAACCTCGCCCAGCAGAACCGTGAGTACCGACAGGCGCTGGAGTGTCGCAATCGGGAGTTATCTGATCATTTGGAGTTGCTCAGACGCGACCAGGAAGCGGGCCGCCTGTTGCAGCAACACCTGCTGCCGCGCACGCCCTATCGTTACCCCGGTGGTGTTGAGGCTGCCTATTTTCTGATCCCCTCTCTGTATCTCAGTGGCGACTTTGTTGATTACGGTCTTTTCGGTGAGCGCTTTGTGGCCTTCTATCTGGTGGATGTGTCCGGGCATGGTGTTTCTTCGGCACTGGTCACCTCGCTGGTCAAGCACAGCATTATGCATTGCCTGCGCGAGCGGCCGCTGTTTACCCATCCCGAATTCCTCAACGCAGATTTGCTTGAAATGCTCGAGCTGATAAATCGTGAGCTTTTATCCACACCCATGGGCAAGCATGCCAGCATGTTTGTCGGCGTGATCGATACAGCGGAGAATCAGTTACTCTATTCGGTAGCAGGCCAAATCCCCATGCCAGTTCTTGTCAGTGCCGGTGATGCCGAATGGCTGGCTGGCAAGGGGCGGCCTTTGGGAATCTTCGAACGGGGTGACTGGCAGGTTATGTGCGTTGAACTCCCGTCCCGCTGGCAACTGGTGGCCTGTTCCGACGGAGTGCTGGAGCTGCTTCAGGGAAATCTGCTGGAAAAAGAGGCGCAACTCTTGCAGCTGATCGAAGAGAGTGAGGGCGAACTGGAACAATTGCGCAAAAGTCTGAAAGTGGATACTTTTGGCGCCCTCCCAGACGATATTACTATCCTCACACTGGGGCACAAATAGGAACAGTATTTGATGTGACCAGTAAGTCAAATTTCTTGCCGTGACCCCCTTGTCAGTCCGGGCGGTGGGGAGTAAGCTCCGCTCACTTTCTACACAAATTGGTGTGAAGTGGCAGAACCGCCGAGGGCGATTGTGTTCTCTGCCAGTGAATTTTGCTATCCGCCAGCACATCGACTTTACTGTGCTTACGGGTGAGCCGGGGGTTGTTATGCAGTCCGGGCAAATTATGGTTGGAACCCACGAGGGTGTTTACATTATCAAGCTGATCGGCGATGTTCGGCTCGACCTCTGTACCACTTTCGATAGCTTTACCGAAGATATGATCGGGCAGGATGATTTTGCCGGAGTGGCTTTTGATTTACACGAAGCGCACGGAATCGACAGCACCACCCTGGGTTTGATCGCCAAGATTGCAATCCGCACTCTGGAACGGGGGTGTCAAAAACCCCTGGTGTTTTGTTCGGACCAGGGCATCCGGCACCTGCTTGATGCAATGGGTTTCGATGCGCTGGTGGAAATCAGCGATGAGCAGTATGAACTCGCCGCGCAAACCACTCCTCTGGAGTGCAGGATCCCGAGTGAGCATGCGGCGCGGGAGAAGGTATTGGAGGCCCACCGCGTATTGATGAGCATGAATGAACGTAACGCGGAGACATTTCACGACCTGGTACATACCCTGGAGCAGGAGTGTGAACAGCTCGACAACACCTCCACACATCCGCAGTGATCTTGCAAAAGCCGGCTGGATCCTGCCGGGCCCACAATTCAGTCAGTCTTTCCTCATATCCCGCGCTTCGGCCCGCGCTTTGGTAAACAGCCCATGGGGCAGGTAGATCAGCTCGGAAACCCGGCGAATCAGGTACTCCTCGAAGGCTTCGATGACATTGTCGGAAAAGGCCACCTGCCACATCTGAAGCACCAGCAGGTACTTGTCCCGCTCGCTGAACTGATCGTTTACCGCCTGGGTAAATTCAAATAGCGAGGTGGACTGATCCCTCTTCGCTATGGCTTCATCGATAATGACGTTAGCACTGTCGGCATCCAGCGCGTAATGCTGGCGCAACAGCTGGGTAAGGGTGTCGCGCTCGCGCTGTTCCAGCTCCTGATCAACAGTGGCCACCTCAACCAGAAGTGCGGCACTGATCATGCGCATGTCTACTGCACTGTGCGTTTCTACATCGGCACTGCTGCCAATCTGTTTAAACAACTTACGGATTTGTTGCAGCATCGGTTTTCTGGTGTCCTATTACTTGGCTCTGTAACAGCATTTCAAGGCGCTGCTGATCTTTGGCAAAATTGCGGATACCTTGGGCGAGTTTTTCTGTCGCCATGGCGTCATTGTTTAGCTGGTAGCGGAATTCCGCCTCGCTCAGTTTTCGGGTGGGGCGTGGCTGAGGCTGGATATTGGTGGGCAGTCCGCTTTCAAGTTTCCCTGTATTCTCCTCCAATGCCTGCAGCAATTGAGGACTGATGGTCAAGCGGTCGCAACCGGCCAGGGCTTCAATCTCTCCGCTGTTGCGAAAGCTCGCGCCCATCACGATGGTATCGTAGTCGCGGGACTTGTAGTAGTGGTAAATGTTGCGCACCGAGACAACTCCGGGGTCCTCTTCCCCAGGGTATGCCTTGCGTTCCCCGTTGGCCAGATGCCAGTCCAGTATGCGGCCCACAAAGGGAGATATCAAACTGGTATTCGCCTCGGCGCAGGCGATAGCCTGGCACAGACTAAACAGCAAAGTCAGGTTGCAGCGGATATCCTCGCGTTCCAGTATTTCCGCCGCAGCTATACCTTCCCAGGTGGCGGCGATTTTTATCAAAACCCGCTCTCGTGGTACCCCCACACGCTCGTAGAGAGTGGCCAGGTGGCGCGCATAGTCGATGGTAGCACGGGTATCAAAGGAGAGGCGCGCATCCACCTCTGTGGAAATCACGCCCGGAACCAGCTGTAAGATCTCTGCTCCGATATCCACGGCCAGCTTAATGGCGGCCAGCCGTGCGGTTTCAGCCGGGTTTTTGTGTCCCTGGTGACGTTGCACCCAGTTCAGAGAATCACCGATAAGCCCTTTGTATTGTGGAAGCTGGGCAGCCTTGTACAGCAGGGAAGGGTTGGTGGTGGCATCTTGGGGCCGATATCGGCGAATGGCCTCAATGTCGCCGGTATCGGCCACAACCTGACTGCGTTTTTTGAGCTGTTCCAGTTTATTCATCGCATTTCCCTTGTTTGTTGATCAGCCTCTTGCAACAGGGCCAACTGTTGGCCGCAAAGACTATATGGCATGGGCGACCAGTGCCAAAGCCTCGGACACGATTTCCGTTCCAGCTCCCTTCCTGTGGGCATTTTCGCTGAGGTGCCGCCGAAAACGTTTTGCGCCTGGCAGGCCCTGAAAGAGTCCGAGCATATGGCGGGTAATATAATTGAGTCGCTGGCCGCGGCCCAGTTCCCGCTCGATATAGGGCAGAATCTGCTCGACGACTTGGGTTGCATCCGGCCCCGCTTTTTCCCCGAACAGTTGCATGTCTACTCGCGCCAATAAAGTGGGATTTTGGTAGGCGGCGCGTCCCAGCATCACACCATCTACGTATTGTAAATGGTGCTGGCATGCTTCCAGGGACTGGATACCACCGTTGATGATAACCTGCAAATCCGGGTAGTCCTTTTTCAGTTGATAGACTAAATCGTAATTCAGTGGGGGTATCTCCCGGTTCTCCTTGGGGCTCAGACCACGCAGCCAGGCTTTGCGGGCATGCACGATAAAGGTGTTGATACCCACCACCGCCTGGGCTTCCACAAAGCGGGCCAGGCCAACGTAGTCTTCCATATCGTCTATCCCGATACGGTGCTTTACTGTCACGGGAATAGAGACGGCTGCGCGCATAGCGGCGAGCCCGGTCGCCACTGCACCCGGCTCTGCCATGAGGCAGGCGCCAAACCTGCCGGACTGGACCCGGTCACTGGGGCAGCCACAATTGAGATTGATTTCGGAATAACCCCACCCCTCGGCGATACGGGCACACTCCGCCAGTTCTCGGGGGTCGCTGCCGCCAAGTTGCAGGGCCAGGGGTTGTTCAGCAATATCAAACTGTAGATGCCGCTCCCGGTCACCGTGCAGTATTGCGCCGGTGGTGACCATTTCGGTGTAGAGACGCGCGCGTTTGCTGAGCAGGCGCCACAGATACCGGCAATGGCGGTCACTCCACTCCAAAAGTGGCGCAGTACAGAATCGGTGTGAGTTGAATTCAGTCATAACTGCATGATTTTAAATGGTTTCTTTAAAATCTAAGCCTGTGTAATAAGGTTGCAAGAGGCGCCCAAAAACCCCATTTTAACCTGTTTTTACACCCATTGCGGTACAAACTGGTACAAGAAAAAGCTTGTACCAGTGAGAAATCAAAGGCCACGATTCGGGCACGCAAGAATGCGAATGGAGAGGTACGTTATACGGCGCAAATCCGGATTTTCAAGAATTCCAAGGTAGTCTACACAGAGGCAGAGACATTCGGCAAAAAGGCGTTGGCGAAGGCGTGGGTTGAGAAGCGGGAACTGGAGCTAAGCGACCCGGACCAGTGGCACAAACAGCAGCAGCGCAGCATTACAGTAGGCCATGTGCTGCAAGCCTACCTGAATGACTTTATTGATGTTGGTAGCTTCCGGCGCAGCAAATTGGCCACGATAAAAATGCTGATACGGCGCCCGGATATTGCCGACCTGGATGCCATACATTTACGTCGTAAAGATGTTTTGGAGTATTTGCGCAGGCGATTAAAAGAGGCCAAACCCCAAACGGTTAAAAATGACATTATGTGGTTGTCGGTAGCTTTTCGCACCATCGTCGCAAGTCGGGAGTGGCCTATTGCTGCTGATGAGATAGCGACTGCATTTGATGTGGCTGTGCGTACACGCATGGTGACTCGCGCAGAGAAGCGCGACCGTAGGCCGACGCTGGCAGAATTGGAGACGATAATTGATTACTGCCTTGCCAGCCGGAAATTAACAATTCCCATAGATGAGCTGGTACTGTTTGCTATTTTCTCTGCGCGAAGAATGGAAGAGATTACTGAGCTGCTCTGGGATGACCTGGATGATGAACGTCGGCAGATCCCGGTGCGGGATGCCAAAGATCCTGTGCGCCCGGTGTCACTCTGGGCACATTTGCCGGATGAAGCTCTGGCCGTGATTCAGCGCCAACCACGTGTTGATAGACATATATTCCCTTATCTATCGAAATCAATTGGCGGTCGGTTTGGGGTAATTAACAAAGTGCTGGGAATCAAAGATTTGCGCTTTCACGGTTTGCGTCACGAGGCAGCGAGCTACTGGTTTGAACGCGGCTGGCCGATCCAGCGGGTGGCACAGATCACTGGCCATCGTTCCTGGTCTACATTGCAGCGTTATACGCACCTCTACGATTTTGGGGAGGTGGATAAGTACGCTGGCTGGAGATATCGGCCCACTCTCAAGAATTGTTTAAACGCTGCCAGTCATTCATAGCTCGCTTGCGGCAACCATCAATATGTTGTGCTAAATCATTAGCACTGATCAACCATTCACTTTTCTGCGATCCTCCACGATAAGCGGGCACGGGGAGTTGGTGTAAACGTGCGCGTTCCATTGCTTTGCGTGGCAACATTCCGAAATATTTCTCACAGCATTCCTTTGCTGCCTCCCTTGTTTCGAGTGATTCGCGACAGCTTTTTATTCCGCCCATTTGTAAGTTGTATGCACCGCAAAAAAATGCGTATCTTTTCATTAGATTCTCCGGATTTTAAAAAAAGGGTCCAGTACCTGCGGCACAAATCGTGGGGGTACAACTGACTGAATGCGCCATGGGCGCGGTGGAAATTCTTTATCTCCTGTTTTTTGCTGCGGCTTCACCGGCCAGGGCAAAGTACGCTGCGCAGTCTTCGTAGTCGTCTGCTACAAATACTCCGCAGCTTGCACGGGATTGCTTCAGTAGCACCATAAACAGCCATCCCTGTTATTCGGTGAGCTCGATTCCGTGTAGGGCATTGAATGCGGTAACGGTTTTGGCCATGGAGCGCTCGCCATTTTCTGCATCATGTTGTTCAGCACGGTCGCGCATAACCGGGTAGAGCGACATACAGGAACCCTTGTATGGGTTAGTTGAGCGAAGACTCACGGCAATCGTATGAACGGGAAAGGACCCTTCCTCCATGACCTGCTGCCAAACCTGAATCTCGCAAGACTTGTTGCTTATGCGAGTGGTGCGCAGGTGGACCTTGCTTCTGAATATCCACACCTTTGGGGGTAGGCCGTAGATCTGCCACCAACAACGGTATGGAGGCAAGGCAAGAGCTGGTTAATCAATAGCCAGCCATGGTCATTCATACAGGAGAAAACGATGGACAGGCAAAGCATACAGGATGAGGTCGCGGAACTCCTCAAATCGGAGGAGGGGAGGGAGGTGATGGCCGAAAGCCTATCTGGCCACCGAAGTGCTTCATGGATTCTTAGAAGCTGGACTAGGGAAGTTGATGACCTCACCTTTTGGTGCTTTTTGTGGTGCTACCTCTGCTGGGGAAAGAAAAGCGTCGATGGCTTCAAGGTACCTTTGCACTTGCTTGTCGTGCTTGTGCTCATCCACGCGACTCATAGCCAGGCTAATACTCTCGTCGATATTTTCTTGAGTCAGCGTTTCGATTTTGCAGAGTTTGAAGATTAAAGAGGTCAGGGCGACATGAGCAGCCTGAAGTTTTACATTTTCAGAGGGGGTTAGTTTTGGGAGGTCAAATTCGATCCTCTTGATGTCTTTCATAGTTCTTCCTTGTTAGCTGTTGGTTTGGGAGCTTTCGGCATACCGGGAATGGCGACACCTGCCCAGTGGTGTGACAGCCGGGAGAGTTCAGCAGCTTTTTGATCTACCGGAACCATTAAGACCACCAGGCAGCCGCAGAAGCAGAGGTGATATGTGAGTGCAGAAGCAATCTTTTGGGAATGGTAGCAGGATGTGAAGTCAACACACAAGCTGGTATTGCTATCGCTTGCCAGCTGTCATAACGAGGCGAGTGGCCAATGTAATCCTTCGATTAAGTATATCGTGGGGGTGACCGGACTGAATCGAAAGACGGTTATTTCAGCGATGGATCAGTTGGAAGCCTCTGGCCTGATACTGCGTGTCAAATTGAACGGGTCAAGTAACCATTTCCGTCTAAGTATTGGACATGCAACCAGCACCGAAAACGGACCAGGCCCAAAAACGGTACTGGACCAGTCCCAAAAACAAACCACGAACCTACAAGGAATCTAAAAGAACCTAAAAATATTAATACAAGAGATCAAAGAAATTCCAAACGGCCATCAGCTGAGCAACTGAACTATTCCAGCTGGCTCGTGCCTCCCTCTCCCCAAGTGCTCGCTGACTGGGTAACAACCCGCAAGGCAAAGCGAGCGCCACTTACCCAGTCCGCTGAGAATCTGATTGCCCCAGAGCTGCACAAGGCGGCGCGCCACGGCTACAGCGTGGACTACTGTCTGCAGCAGGGTTGGGTTGGTTTCAAATTTGACTGTCAGGTCAACCGAGAACCCACAACCCTGGGCAATCCCCTCCAGCCAACCAGCGCACACGCGATACCTCTGTCTGCGACATGCTCCGGGATGTCGGCTGGTGAACGGGGGTGAGTATGCGAACTATCGAAAAGTGTTCAACTAGATATTTATGGCTAAGCAATGAAATTTCTTTCTGCCCGCCAAGCCTGGCATGACGCATTCGATAGCTTTACTCAGCAATCTGATTATGCAGCGATCCAGGGTAATCAGAAGCTATCTCGCCAGGGCCTCAGGCACTATATCGATGAACTTCGGGATGAAAATGGCAAAATAACCGTCAGAATGCCTGCACAGATCGTTCATACCGTTGAAACCAGGGAAGGGAGGGGTGTAACGGTCGTATAATGGATGCCTGTGAAAAGGGGCTGATACAGGATGCAATAGCGCGGCTGCGTAAAACAGACAAGCTGGCCTACTGCTGGGGCATGGCCGCCTATGGACCACCGGCTTACCGGTATCGTGAGAGAGCCTGCCTCCTCAACTACACAATGAAGTGTTTTAACACCTGGGATGAGCCACATGATCCTTTAAAGGTTGGACAGCTGGCTATATTTTGTATTCACTCCTGTACTCTGCGTGATATGAATGGTCGTAGTATTGACCTTCGGCAGGCCCGGCAGTTATTGCGGTGCGATAAAGCCCAATGAACAAGTACTGGAGAAAGGTTTGGGTGCGGTTGCAGAGACTGCTAGATCCACTGCCAGGACGTGTACTTTTACCATTAGTTGAGATAGTGCGGGATAGTCGGATACAAAAATATAAAAATAGTGGTTTTTGAAAAATAGCGGACAGTGGATAGGGTGGCCGGCCCATGCCGCCACGGGCATAATACTTGGCTACGGATGACTCCAATTGCCTCCACGGCAATCACTCATTTAGTTTTTCCAGGAATAGCTCGCGCCGTGTTTTGCGTTTCTTGATGGTGTATTCGACTTCGGCGAACGTCAGTTGGCTCATGATTGAATCTGTGTATGTTGGAAACGTGGTAAATTATGCCAGACTGGAGCAGTTTCTCAGAGATTCCTTAGGTGTTAAATCTATGAAACAATTTTCAGAGTTATTGATAAAAATCCTTGCCGCATATCTTATTCTACGAAACCTAGGAAATGCCTCACCATTATTTTTTCTTCCAGAGTTTTGGGAAAGGGAAGAGTCTTTGCCTATTGCACCATTTGTTGTTTTTTTGCTTGCCCCTATTCTGATTGGAATTGTTCTTTGGGTATTGGCACCCAAGATAGCTCAAAAGATAATCAATTCTGATGAAAACGATGCAGCTATTTCTGAACGCGGAGTCGTAGTTGCTGGCACCTTTCTTATAGGCGTTTATTGGGCATTGAGGTCCATAGGGATTGTTATTAGCGAGATATCCACCACGCGGTCTATAGATTTCGGTAACGTTGCCGTGTTTGTAATTTCGTTGGCTTTGATTTTAGGGGGTAAATTCATTACATCTTTCTATCGTTGGCTACGAACTGCGGGCACCGGCATATAACCACCCGAAGCAGCAGGTGGGGCCTGGATTTGGAATCAAATGATCGACCGACCTCGGTATGAATGATTTCGGTCGCTGAAGATTTTCGAAAAATATCAACAAATTCAGCGGGTTAAAAACCCTTGACTTTCTGTGTGTCACAATGGTATAAAGCCCTAGAATGCCGTTTTTGCGCATTGCAGGATAAGAACCCGCTATTTGGCGGGTTTTTCTTGTCTGTAACTCTGGTATGTGCCCTACGAAACCTAGAATAGGTTGTTTAAAATAATTTAATTTATAAAAAGTGTGCAAAATATTGATTTATTTTTAAGGTTTACTTAAGAGAAGGATGTATGAAAAAAATTTATGCTTTAGTCGCAGGTCTGCTTTTGAATGTGAATACAGCTTTTGCTGATCAAGGGGTCGAAACTGGAAAGATTATAACTATCCTCGTTCATCATGCAACTCCTGTTGCCGGAGTGGAATCTCAGAGAATTGCCTTTACACTTGATGGAACTAAAACAGGTGGCTTATGCGAGTCTAATGCAAAAGAGGAATGGTTGATTTATTTAGATAGTGAGGCAGGTAAAGCGCAGTATTCTACGGTTTTAGCTGCATACATGTCTGACAAAACAATAAGTGTATATGGTAATTTAACAGCTGAATGTTATGGAGGGGGAGAGGTCGTGCGAAATATTAGGCTTACAAAATAAGGGTCCTCAAGATGCTGTGTCAATCGCCATTCATAGGCCGAAATTTTCTAACGACTCTGAAGACATAGCTTTACTGCCAAACTATTCCTAGCCCGCCCAGTGCGGGCTTTTTCGTTTATTGTATTCTAGTGAGATCAGCTTCGGGTGTTATTTACATTTAAGCTGTCGCGAAGTATGCGCAGCGGGACCACACCCCCTCTTTGAAAGCCCCGTCTGGTTAACCTGGTGGAGCTTTTTTATGGTTGTGATTCGCCTTTTTGGTCCAAATTTACTGTCCGCTATGAATACAATTCCCAGATGCTTTCCAATGAAACAGGATGGAAGTATGTCAGATAAAAGTAAGAGAATCTGTGAGGGATTCCTTATTAGTATTTTGTCTACTATAGGGGCCTCAAACGGGCTTCTAAGGCAAGAGAAACCCGCTTGAAATATCTCAAAGTTGTAACCAACTTTTTGCTATTTTGAGTTGAGCGAGTTCGATTAATAACCAGCCCAATCCTAGGCTGTCATCTGCTTTATAGGCTTGAATGAATTGCTGATGCTTGCTCTTCTCTGCCGACTAAAATTGCCGGATATGGAACAGAGCCAGGTTCTGAGTAATCTAATGCAATATAACCACCTGTTCTTGTATTTTTAAGATAAACGCCGGAGCGCGCTTCAAGCATCACAAATGTCCTGGGATCATTCACTAATGTGCTCAGCTCTGTAATCGTAGTTGGATCTTCCCCTCTGCGCGCCCTTAATTGACTATTAATGCTGTTACCAGTCATGTAGCGTCTTTGACCATTAACCTCTTTAAAGAACATCAAAAAATTTCTACCGCTGTCCCTATCGCCGATAGATTAGGCAGTAAAAGGTATATTGGCGTAGCTATACTCTATCCAACTTCCAGAGTAGTTTAAATTAAGCCCAAGAATCGTAGCATCACTTAAGTATATTCCGGGCTGAACTTCAAAGGTTAACGAAGTGGCAAGTGAGTTTGGAGCAACAGCGAAAAACAGCAGGGCATATAAGGTTGTGAGTAAGCCTTTCATAATAATATTCTCTAGGGTTTAATACACTTAAATATAGATCAATAAGGTCACAAATATTTGTCTTTGTGAAGTTTAATACAATGCAAAAAAGCTATTTTTCTTTCATTGGGTAGCTTTTTATTCGTAATTTTACAGTTAGCCCCTACAGGCGAGCCGGTACACGTAAATTTAACTAAATAAACGCTATTCCCTCTTGAGTAAGTGCAGTGTTGCAGTTGCCGAGAAAAAATATCAATGTTTGTAAGCGTGCTTTTGACCGAGATCAATTTTCTTGTCTAATTTGGCATAAAATTAATCGTGAAGTAAGATCGGTGCGTGAACTTAATTTCTATGTGGAATCTACTGTATCAAGAAAAATCATTTTTTTGCATGTGCAAAAATATAACTTGAATTAAATTCCCTAATAATTATTTTTGGCTCTGTAGATTTTCAGTATAAATAAATTTCCGGCTCGCCTGGTATGGGATTTTTCGTTTCTGGTGATCCAATGTATGACAACGATTACTTCACAGAAAGGGAGTTGTCCTGCCGTTATTGTGGTAAGAACCACTTCTCGGATGACACGCTGCGCCGGTTAATCAGAGTCAGGGAGCGCTAACAAGCCCAAGAACAGGGGAATTGGCTTTATCCAGGCGCAAAGAGACCGGCTCAGTGGCCGGTTTGGGTGGCTTCATGTCTAGTAGAGACAGCAAAATCCCACGCTGGACAAACTAAAGAATGATATAAATAGCCTCTACTACATCGCAGTTTGGCGAACTTAATTGAATTTCTATTGAGCGTATTTTTCTTAATTTTATGAACTACCATATTGCACACAGACTGCTCCCAAAAACACTAATCCTATACCAACCAGCCTCATGAAATTTATGGGTCTTTCTACAAGACCAAATGCCCCAACCTGATCAATTAAAGTTGATCCAAGAATCTGTCCTGCAACAACACAAACAATAAATAAGGCCACACCAAGTACCGGAGCAACAATCACACTACCCACCACAAACACTACCCCAACGACACCTCCAATAATAACCCACCAGGGTAACATTTTAACTTGCGATAAATTGCCCGCTCCTTTATCCCAGGTTAACCACAAAATAGCAGTTACCACAAAACTAATAAAGAGAGAAATTAATGCTGCCAACAAAGGACTGTCAAGAATTCGTGCCATAGCGGCGTTAATTGGTGGTTGGACAGAGACGGCAACCCCTATGGCAACAGCGACTGCAGTGTACAATGAGGTACTCATTTCATGGCCTCTTAACAAAAAGCACTATGTTTAAATGTATAATCGGCACGCCTGGTCAGCAGTATTGAAAATCCTTGCCATAAAGTAAAGAAGTCGACGTCCTTAATTTAGATGAAAATGAAAAGAAAAATCCGCCGCCTGCCAGACTAGCTATATTGATCATGGTGATATGTTGGCATTAAATTATCCCCTCCCAGAGCGACTTTACTGAAATCCCCAGCCAATCTTGAGGAAACCCCGTGCGTTCAAAACGCATCAGGGTGTACCACTATGTGCTTCAACTGGAAATCATTTTAGAGAATCCAGCTGTTCCAGCGCTTGGCTATTGCAAAGCATCAAAAGATTTCTTCCATAAGGGCAGTGACTTATAAACAAATAGTCGAGCCATGAACACAAAAAACCCGCCAAATAGCAGGTTCTTAGCCTGCGATTCACAAAACGGCATGCTAGGGTTTTTATACTCTCTCAGGATAAAGTTACCAAAACCCTGCTGAGAAACGCTCCTGAAAATCCTCTACGAGTTTAGCCGCTAAGCCTAATGCCCTTGAAGGCAGTGAATCCAGGTGGCGTTGAAATCGCTTCCAGATCCTCATCCATTCTCGGTTCCGCTCTGTATTATTATTGCCCAGGATGGTAAGCGGTGCTTGAACTACATTCCCTTTAGAAAAGGATGTCTTCCTGTACCGCTTAGCTTTTTTATAATGATAGAAGGTGTCTCGTAAAACACCGAGCATCTTGCAGGACTTGGAGATATTGCCGAGTTCTTCCGCCAGATTGAGCAGACCGGTCTTGTGTTTCAGGATGTGATTGTTTGAATCATGGGGTTTATTCTTGGTTTTGGTTTCAGGGTTTATCAAAACCGGTAAACCCTTTCTTTTCAAGGAAATGTGTCAGATTTGGTCTGAACTAATCCAAATTATGAGGCGAGACATATCGCCCGCCCGTGTTCATGCACTTCAACGAGTGCCGCATGCAGGCTTTTGATCGCTGCTACATAGTCGGATTCATTCACAATGAATTGCATATCCACCTGGCGCATCGACTGATGCACCGCCAGTACACTAATATTATTACTGGCAACGGCTTGCACGGTTTTTGCCAAAATTCCGGGTATCTGCATATCACTGCCGATGGCGGATACGATCGCCACTTTTTGCTGATTAAGTTCTGCTTCCGGGAAGTGTTCTTCTAACGCGGCTTGTATGCGCTTTAGCGTTTTTAAATTAGTCGATAGAAAATGGGTTAAAGTGTTGGCGTTAATGTCTTTGGAAACAATATGGGCCTTGAAACGCTTGATAATAGCTAATACGTCCTGGTCATAATCATGAATGCTGCCCGCCATATCCTGATCAAACAGTTCAAGGGCGTAGATGCCTTTGCAGCCAGCAATAATCTCCACGCAGGGGGAATCACTTACATAGTCGCCGGTAATAAGTGTGCCTGTATGTTCTGGTTCAAAAGTATTCTTGATGCGCAGCGGGATGTTGTTTTGACGTAACCCTTTGGCGGCCTTGGGGTGGATGGCTTCCATGCCCAGATTGGCCAATTGGTCGGCGACATCGTAGTTGGTTCTGCCGATGGGGACAGCACTATCTTCGCCCACCAGTCTGGGGTCGGCACTGCTAAGGTGGAATTCTTTATGGATAATGGCTTCTTTTGCCTGTGTAATCACCGCCAAGCGACTGAAGGTCATTTCGCTGTAGCCGCGATCAAATGAGGTCATCAAGCCTGCGTCACTATGAGCGTATCCGGTAACGATAGGCAGCTGTGTGTCGAGATCAATGTTGGCAAAGGCGGTTTGTATACGCTCATCCAGCGGCATGTGCGAACTGGCCCGCCACCCTGTCAGGTCAACAAAGCAGGCGTTGACGCCATCACGTTGCAAGAGCTGCACTGTATTCCAGGCGCTATGAGCTTCACCGATACTGGCCAGCATTTCCCGGACTGTCCCCAGGTGAGCTTTTAGTTCAAAGTGGCCATGCTGACAAAGACTCTGCAAATCCAGTAAACATTGCCTGGCATCACCCAGTCTTTCATTGAGAAATTCATTGGCTCGCTGAAGTAATTCACCTCCGCCAAATAAGCTTTGATTAATCCGGCGCAGCTCCGTGCCCAATTCGTCAAACTTTTCTGACCAACTCTCATCTTCTATGCCGCTGGCGAATAATCCATAAACACCGGGTTGACCACTTTTTTTGTGCTCTAATAATTTATCTGTAATGTCACCATAGGCAGAGACCACAAACACGCGTCGGTAAATCCCTTTTTTATCGTTTCTAATGATATTGTCTCTCACCGACAAGTAATCGTTCATCGATGTACCGCCAATCTTTTCAATCGTATGCATAAATTATATATAAGCCTTAATCTAATCATTAGTACTGACGCATACCACACACTGTCGAGTCGTTAAAACCGCTTCTAAACCACCGATTGGGATGTCTCAGCCACAGCGAACGCACACGCCTGCCTCATCAGTTTTGAGCCATGCGGTATTTTTGGTGAGCTGTGCAAGCTCCAACTTGTGTTCTGAAAGAATTTTTTCCTTCATAGACACATTAATGGTTAAATCGAGATTGGCGGCTGCGCCACCCGCTTGGTTCTGCTTCTTGTCCGCGACTGGGTGGGTACCAGTCAATCTTTCTTGTAATTCACTGATTCGTTGTTCCAGCAGCGCTATAAGTTAAAGCCGATCCTGTTCAAGCACGTTATTTGTGCCTGCTTGATCGGGGTATGGAGCGGATGTTTTCTCTCGTACAAATATGTTCAGGTCGAGGAGCCTGATTGCAAAATGGTTTGACCACTTTGTTGCCGATAGCGTTATAGACGAAGAAAATATTTGATCTCGGAAACGGTGTGATATTACCGTTAGATCCATGCATAACATTGCAGTCAAAGACGATCACGCTACCAGGCTTGCTGGTGGCAGATACAATACCACCCTCTGTGGCTAAAGTTTTCAGGCAGGCATCAGAAGGGACGCCATACTCTTGCTTTTTTAGTGATGCCAGGTAGTGGTTGTCAGGCGTTTCACCTTCGCACACAACATATTGCTTGTGCGAGCCGGGAATTAGCATTAACGGACCATTGTGTTCAAAATTTTCCGTCAGCGTTATCGACATGCTAAGAGCCCGCATGCGAGGCATCCCGTCTTCTACATGCCAGGTTTCAAAATCTGAATGCCAGTAGAACTCCTTGCCCCGAAATCCTGGTTTGTAGTTCAGCCGAGACTGGTGAATATACACCTCATCACTCAATAGAAAACGCGCTAGGTCAACTAGCCGTGTATCCGTCGAAAGCACTTTAAAGAGGGGGCTGTTTTCGTGTACACGAAACACCGAGCGGATGTCATCGCTGCTTGGCTCGGTGATGACTTCTCCGGATTTTTTAACCTCCGGATCTGTTCTCAGGCGCTTCAGCTCTTGTTGAAAGCTGTCCACCTCCTCGGAGGTGAACACGTCATCTAACACAACAAATCCCTGTTTGTCGTAGCTGTCGATAAGAGACTGATCAATGGGAGGGCGCGTTTCTTTAGCGGCGTAGACAGTAGGGTCTTGTCTCTTTACCAATTTGGAGGATTGTCCATTTCTTGATGCATACACATCTGTTTCGTTTGTCAATGTATTCTCCGGTGATTGATCGAATACAATTTCATTCATATACTGGCCCTACTCCTCGATGGCTTCTGCGTCCAGTTCGTAGGCGCCTTCTGCATTGTGCACCTCTTTGCCATTGAGCGGGGGGTTAAATACACAGGCCATGGTCATCTCTTCAAATGCCCGTAATACGTGTTTGTCGTGCTTGTCCAAGATGTAGAGGGTGCCCGGCTCAATGGGAAATTTTTCCCCGTCCGCGAGGGTTTCCACTTCGCCTTTCCCCGATACGCAGTACACTGACTCCAGGTGATTTTGGTAGTGCATCTGAAAATCAGCGCCCTGGTAAATTGTGGTGATATGAAAGGAAAAACCCATTTGATCTTCCTTCAGCAGAAGACGTGTGCTTTCCCAATTGCCATCCGGAGACACAACTCTTCGGCTGGACTGATTGGCCTCTGATAATTTTCTAACGATCATAAAATAACCTTATTTTTTTTAGCTTTCAATTCAATGAGCACTGTTTGCTTAGCGGTGAGCGTGGCTATGTCGCCACCTTTAATGGTGAATTGATCACCCTGCGTGACCTGCTCCCGATTGGCGGAGGACATAATGCGCAGATAATCTTTCCTCATCAAACAGCGACAGCAATAGTGGGCCGGAGACTTTTCTATAGGCAGTAGCTTTCGTTCGCCCGGCCATATTTTAATTTGATGCTTATCTTCTATGGTGGCTAATTGAGATTGTTAACCTGCATAGAAATACACTTTCTCTTCAGGGATTTCGTCTACTTTGGCGCAGACTTCCCGGATAGCGGATTCAACGATATCAATACCTTTTTTCAGGTTGTCGTCACTAATAATTAATGGGCACAGAAATTTCACGACGTGATCATCCGCGCCACTGGTCTCGATAATGAGCCCTTTCTTAAAAGCGTTGCTGGTAATTTTTCCGGCGATCTCGCCGTTGACGCAATTGATTCCTCGGAACATGCCTCGACCTTTGGCGGTAAAGTTGCCTTCACCGTATTGGCTGACAATATTTTCCAGGCGTTCGGATATGTAGCGCCCTTTGCGTTTGATGTCTTTGGAGAATTGTTGATCGGACCAGTAGTGCTCAAGCGCCGCTTTGGCTGTCACAAAGGCCAGGTTGTTACCCCGAAAGGTGCCGTTATGTTCGCCGGGCTTCCACTGGTCCAGTTCCGGCTTCATCAGCACCACGGCAAAAGGTAAGCCATAGCCTCCTAAAGATTTAGATAGGGTAATGATGTCTGGTTCTATACCGGCCTCTTCAAAACTAAAATAGTCACCAGTGCGACCACAGCCAGCCTGAATGTCATCAACAATGAGTAATAAACCGTGTTTTTTGCAGACAGACTGAAGGTTTTGCAACCACTCGATACTGGCAGCATTAATGCCTCCCTCACCTTGAACCGTTTCCACAATCACTGCTGCAGGAGAATCAATGCCGCTACTGGAATCGGAAAGTACCTTATCCAGGTATTCGGTGGTATCGATATTCTCACCGAGATAGCCATCATAAGGTATGCGATGCGTACCGCTTAAGCTCACACCGGCTGCATCGCGATGGTGTGAATTTCCGGTTGCCGCCAGTGAGCCCAGGCTGACTCCATGAAAGCCATTGGTGAAGGTGACTATGTTCTGCTGACCAGTCACGTTGCGTGCAATTTTCATTGCGGCCTCGACGGCATTGGTGCCGGTGGGGCCGGTGAACTGAACCATATATTCCATGCCGCGAGGCTTCAAAATCTTGTCATTAAAGGTTTGTAAGAACTCGCCTTTGGCCTTGGTGTGCATATCCAGGCCGTGGGTGACACCATCGTTCTGGATGTAATCGATCAAGGCACCTTTAAACAGATCATTGTTGTGGCCGTAATTCAGGGTGCCGGCACCTGCAAGAAAGTCGAGGTACTCGTTGCCTTCTTCGTCCCACATCTGCTCACCCTTGGCTCGATTAAAAATACGGGGGAAGGCGCGGGCATAGCTCTGTACTTCGGATTCAATTTCTTCAAAAATTTTCATGCGATTTCTCTGTTCGTATGTTAGCTGTGTAGGTTAAAGGGGCCGATACGCACAAGCGTTTCAGAGTCGTGTTGTCCGGCAAAATGCGTTTCTTTTTCCATCCACACAGATGATTCAAAGTCGGCTTCCTGCTTCTTGGCGAAGCTTCTGAATAAAGCCCAGGATGCTTGGTTTTCTTTGGTGATGGTGGTTTCCAGGTAGCGAAAGCCGTTGCACTGTGGACGGGCTAAGATATGAGCAAGCATGCGCGATGCCAGCCCAATTCCTCTGGCCCGTTCAGAAACGGCAACCTGCCAGACAAACAAGGTGTTGGCGCGTTCATGTATGGCGTAACCTGAAATAAAGCCCACAATATCTCCGTCCAGCTCTGCCGTTACTGATGTGTTGGCAAAATGACTGCATTGCAGCAGGTTGCAGTAGCTGGAGTTCACATCCAGTGGTGGGCAGCCCTCAATTAAACGAAACACGCTCATGCCATCCTCAAGCCTTGGCAATCTCAATAAAATACTCTCTACCACAGACAAAAGGTCTCCGAAATACATGTTATTTGATTAGTAAGCTAAGCAAATTTTATGGACGGGAAAGCCTGCAAAGGCCTAAAAGCCTTGTATCGTGGAGCTTCATGTCGAAATTCTTAGGAATATTGCTTAGAGTACAAAGCATAGTACACTAAATAATATCTAAGCTCCAGCCCTATGTGTGCCAGCTATTTAAGCGGTGCGTATTGAACGGTGACCAATGAATTAGCTTTGACGTGGGAGATGAAACCTATGTGTATCCCACTGATGAGATAAAAGAAACTATTCTTTACGCAGATCCAGTACCGGTTCCGGGTTCGCCTCGTTTTACAGAGGGTATTCTGAATGTGCGGGGAAGTATGGTGGCCGCCCTGTCATCTCGTGTAGTAATTGGCGTTGAGAGTACGGGCTTTTTAAAGGAGGATCGCATTATTATTTTTGAGATGGGGAAGGAGCAGTTTGGTGTTAGTATGGATTCGGTGGGTGATATCATTACTTTCCAATCGGATCAGGTGGCATAGAGCGACCGAGGAGAGCAATTTTCGCTGCTAAAGGGCACATGTCACCCGAATGATTGGTTATATATTCTGACCGATTTTTCAAGCTGTAGTGATCTTTGCAGTGAAAGCAGTTGATTTCTTTAGTGCTCTAAATGGTTCGCTATATAATGCGCTTGTTGAATCGTTAAATAGGGACACTATTTTGAACAGTATTGAAGAAGTCTTAGTGGCGCTGCGCCGTGTTATCAGGGCTACCGACTTACATTCCAAGCATCTTGCAAAAACAACGGGTCTAACGGCTCCGCAAATTTTGCTATTGCAAACCATTCGCGATAAAGGTGAAGTGACTATTGGGGAACTGGCCAATGAAATGAGCTTAAGTCAGGCGACAGTCACCAGCATCTTGGATCGACTCGAAAAGCGAGGCTTGGTGTACCGTGAGCGCTCTAAAGAAGATAAGCGTAAGGTGCATGCATACCTTACGGATCAAGCTGCTGAAATATTAAAAGAAGCCCCCATCCCGCTACAGGAGCACTTTGCCCGACAGTTCAGTGATCTCCAAGACTGGGAGCAGACGATGATCATCTCTTCCCTACAGCGAGTTGCTCAAATGATGGACGCTCAGCATATTGACGCCTCACCCGTTTTGGATATTGGTATGCTTGATCGGCAGGGCGGTGCAGCTGAAAAAAGCCAGTTATTCCATGAAGAGAGTGGTCAGTAGCGCAAAAAGGGCAGTGTTATTGGTTTCGTAAATGCTGTTCAGGTTATAGGTGCTGCAGGTTGTTTTGGTGGATTTTCTTGCAGTTGAGTAGCATAAGGCTCTTCAATAGCTTGCCAGCTGTTGAGTCCAAATGGCGAGTCACAATGGTCGCAACAACACCTGGCACTGTAGCGCTGTTTTATGCATGACTTTAATGTTGGACTGAGCTTTTTTTATAGTTTTGATGCTGCCATTAATGGTAGATCAGCTATTGAGAAGATGGGCTCCAGCTAGGGTAGAGAGCGTAACAGGTGCACTTGCGCAAGTGCCCATCACCAGGCTTGGAAGTACGCTCTGGCGCTGTGGACATAAGCAGCCTGGAGCTCCGGTTAATGGTTACCTGCCGGGAGAACGGCACTTAGTGTCGCCTAAAGCTTCAGCTCGATTGAATTCTTTGTAAAAAACACATACCGTAGGCCTGCTGCCCTAGCGCCCAGCCGCCTCAATGGCGCAAGACCTCAATGGCACAAGAAAAGAATAATAAATAGATAACCAATACCGCAACGATCATTTTTTATCCCGCGAGACGCCCCATATCGGGAGCGCTCGCAGGTAATCCATACACAAATAAACCAACAAAGAAGGACCGCATCATGACCGCGTAAATGATAGAAAAACGCCACCCCCCGGTGCTACCAACACCGAGGAATGGCTAACCCCAATAGATAAACAAGGTATCTAGCGAGGCTGTCTTGAATGATACGCCATACACTCGTTCGTCTTCAATAAAGGTCTCCCTGAAGGCGAGCTTTTCGAGTCACTCCTGCCCCCAGCGGCGGAGTGTGCTGTGGCGTTGCGTGATGATTGGTGTGGTCTTTTACTTCAGCCGCGCACCGCCTTTCTGGCTGCGCACCCTGCACATTGCACTTTGCTTTTTTCACTCAAGGATTATGCCTGCGGTGGGAGAAACCGCACAAAGCGCTGTGCTTTTTCGGCACCTTTCCGCCACAGGCAACTCAAGGAGCCTATAAAAATGCCTATATTACCCTGTCGATTGTTTCAGCCAGTGGAACTGGGGGATTATTTTACCTTCACACTGGTCGCCATCAAAGAGAACGCCGTAGACCTGCATATTGCGCCCGGTAGGGGTAACCAGGTGATGCGGGCTGTACGATTCCTGCAATGGTTGGACGAAACCTACCCACTGGACGCAGCCTGTGCGCTGGAGGAGGGGCCAATCGAAAAGCCCCCAGCCATTATCAGACCATTCAAGCCGCGACCCGATAAATAAACGGGGCCCTCAGAGTCAGAGCGGGCACCTCGAAAACCTGTGCAGCCATAAGCAGCACCGCCAGCGCTTACCTGTCTGTGCTGTCACAGCGGGGAGGTAAGCGCAGCCGAGATGGCGGGTCAGCGTTGTTCTGTTCCATCCCGATGCCGCCGTGGCTGCGCAAAGCTGGATCGCTGCAGGCAACACTGTCGCAGCGGTACCGGAAAGACGTGCACGGGGCAAGGGGCAGCGCCCTGGCTATTCTCCCGAAAACCCAGCTGAACACTGGTCATACAATGCTTAAAAAGGGGGGGAGATTGTTATACAACCACTGTGACCTCATGTCTTCCCCGCTTCTTTCTCCTCTGCCGATTGCCAGGAAGCCAAGGCAGAGGTTCGGGACAGTAGCCTATAAGCGATGTTCCCTTGCTGGTCATTGATTCTCGGTCACAGCCTGGCGCTGATGACTCCGTACAGCTGTATCAACCCACGTGAAGGGCATCGCTAGGGGAAAGATCTTTCAGCTTTCTTGCTTTGCCCAGGGCAACCACAGGGTGATCTGTACACCGCCGCCAGAGCGATTGAGAAGTTGAATATGACCGCCATGGGCATCGACAATTTCCCGGCACAGGGCCAAGCCCAGACCAACCCCATGCGCTTTGGTGGAAAAAAAGGGAAGTAGCGCTTGGTGCAGTATCTTTTCGTTCATACCGCAGCCTCGGTCTGCGATCACCAGCCGTTGACCGAGCCCGTCTGTGGCAATGTGCAGTTCAATATCCTTGCTATCGCTTCCGGCTTCGCGGGCATTCTTGATAAGGTTCAGCAGCGCTTGTTCAATTTGTATGGGATCAAAATAGCCTGGGCGCTCCGGCAGTGTGCCCGATAGCGTAAATTGTTGCAGGGGGGCTATACGCCCTATTAACTGTGGCCAGTCTACAGCTTCACAACTGGGTGCTGGCAGTTTGGCGAAGGTGGCATAGCCCTGGGTAAACTCGGTGAGGTGTTCGCAGCGCTCGGCGATAATATCGAAGACCTTTTCCAGCGCAGCGGCCTTATCCGGTTGTGTGGTCAGCAATTTGCCGGAATGTGCCAGAGATGATATTGGCGCCAGAGAATTATTCAGTTCATGGCTGATAAGCCGGATCACTTTTTTCCACACGGCCACTTCCGCGCGGGTTAATTCCCGGGTCATTTCCCGCAACACAATCAGCCGGTGCCTGTGGGCGTTGAGCACAAAAGTGCTGTTACCGATATGCAGGGAATGGATACCATTGTCATCGGTGTAATTAAACAGGCCGTTCTCCCAGTGCTCAATGGCCCTGGCAATTTCTTTGGGGCTGTTAGGGAGCAGTTTCTGTAACAGCAGGCCCTGAATGGGTCTGCCCCGGTTCAAAAGTGTTCTCGCACTGCTGTTGGAATAAATAATATGATCGCTCTGGTCCACAAGTAACAGGGCCTGCGGGGAACTCTGGATTACGGTATCAAGGAGCAGTTCACGCTGGTAGATATGGGCGCGCTCGCGCCTAAGGTGCTCACCGATGTCGTTGTACAGGCTTGTGATCTCACCCAACTCGCGGTCTTTTGGCGGCACCAGGGAAATGGAGAAGTCGCCATCGCGAAAATTGAGCAGCCCGCCTCGCAAGGCTTTGAGAGTGGTGGTCAACGGGCGCAGGACCAGGCGTATAAGGCTGATAAGCACAAGGACACCCAGCAGCAGGCCGAGGGCCCAGGAAAAGCGCGGATCAAAGCCGAGTGCCAACAACAGCCAGGGAATGGCAGTGCCCACCACAAGCCCCAGGAGTGCGGTGGCGACGAGGCGCCCTTCCAGGGAAAACAACTTCGACATCAGTAGGGGATACCGTGTTTTTCCAGGCGGCGGTAAAGTGCCTGGCGACTCATGCCCAGTTCCCGGGCGGCCTGGGCGATAACGCCGTTACAGCGGGCCAGGGTCTGTTGCAGCAGCTCGCGGCTGGGCTCAAAACTGATTTCAACCCGGTCGATGGTCGGCTGTGCAGGTAGTGCCAACACCGTTTCGTCGATGGTGTCCCCGGGGCACAGAACCGAGGCGCGCTGCATCACATTCTGCAGCTCCCGCACATTGCCCGGCCACCTATAGCGGGTCATTGCCGTGAGCGCCTGCGGGGACAGTTTGCTGGTGTTGTCGTTTTCCGCTAAAAATCCCATTGCCAGTGGGGCGATATCCTCGGGGCGTTCACACAGTGGTGGCAAGCGTAGCTCGATGACATTCAGGCGGTAAAACAGGTCCTGGCGGAAGCTGCCCCCGACAATGGCTTTGGGCAGATCGCTGTTGGTGGCACTGATAACCCGCACCTTAACCCTGCGGGTCTGGCTGCTGCCGAGGCGCTGGAATTCCCCGGTTTGCAGTACACGCAACAGCTTTACCTGTCCGCTGGCAGAGAGCTCGCCGATCTCGTCGAGAAACAGAGTGCCGCCATCGGCGGCCTCAAACCGTCCCTCGCGTGCCCGGTTGCCGGCTCCGGTGTAGGCGCCGGGCTCGGCGCCGAACAGTTCCGCCTCCATCAGCTCTTCCGGCAGGGCGCCCACATTGACCTTGATATAGGGGCCATCTTGCACACGGGAGTTGGCTTGTAGGATATCTGCGATCTTTTCCTTACCGGCGCCATTGGGTCCGGAAATCAGTACCGGTACCTCGGAACCGGCCACCTGAGTGGTCATCTCCAGCAGTTTCTGCATCTTTTCACTGCGATAGATAACGCCTTGGAGATCAAATGTTTTCGCCAGCGTGTTTCTTGCATCCAGGGCCTGCTGCCGGGACACTTGCTGGCGCCTTTGCAACTCGCCGAGTTCCAACAGGTTGTTGATGGTGGCAATCAGCTTGTTGTCGTCCCAGGGTTTGCCCAGGTAATCTGCCGCTCCCGAGCGCACCAGTGCCACCGCCATCTCCAGCTGTGTCCAGGCAGTGAGCAGGATAATCGGCAGATCCGGATTGATTTCCCGGATGGCGAAAAACAGCGCGCGGCCCTCTTCGCCGGAAGTGGTATCGGCAGTGAAGTTCATATCCTGGATGACCAGACGGATATCCCGATTCTCGCGCAATAACTGCAGGCCGGCCTGGGGTGTGATGGCACAGAGGGGCTGCAGGTTGTGCAGGGACAGCAGTATCCTCAGCGCGGAGAGGATACCGTTGTTGTCGTCAATAATCAGTATTTTATCCATAGGTGTCAGCTTGTGGCTGCAGTCTGCCCATGATGCAACGAGCGGACAGGGGTTCGAACATGGCAAACCTCTTAGAGGGGATGGTTGGGGTGGTCGGCAACTGCTTGTTTCAATATTCCGACAGCCTGTTTGGCTGCCGCTGCCATAGTGTATCGGGACTACACGCTTCTGGTGGCGGTTGCCGGGGAAATATTGGCGGCGCGCAGGGCCGGTGCCAGGGCTGCGCCCAGGCTGATCAATAAAATCACCAGTGCACAGACGGCCAGCGGTAACAGTGTCAGCACCGGCTGTGAATAATCCCGCACCAGATACTGGTTGGCGATCAGGGCGGCGGCGGCGCCCAGAGCGATACCGGTAGCGGCAATCAGGCTGTTTTCCAATAGGAAATAGCGGCTGATATTGGTGCGTGTGGCCCCCAGGGCCCGCCGCACCCCAATCTGTTTGGTGCGCTGGTTTATCCAGAAACTGGTGAGCCCCACTATGCCCAGCGCCACGATAAAGCCGAGCATGGCGCCAACCGTGGACAGGACCTTGACCATCATATTGTCCCCGGCGTAGCTACGGGCCATACGATTCGACAAAGTATTCACCTTGATTACCCTTTCCGGGTCCCGCTCCGCGAGCTTGTCGGCCAGTAGCTTGAAGACCCTGTCGCGCTCACCGCTCTCTGTGCGTACCAGATAGTTCATGGATTGAGTGGTTCGCAGGGCTGGGAAAAATACCACGTTGCCGGCAGATGACCAGTCTGGCCAGGCGCCCAGGTGGCGCTCCACGATACCGATAATCTCCATGGGACTGTTACCGTTGTACAGGGGCTTGCCCAGGGCATCTTCGCCGGGAAACAGCGTTTCCGCCAGTTGCCGCGTAACAATAATAACGGGAGCCTGCCGTTGCTCATTGGGGGCAAAAACCTGCATGTCTGTTTGGGTAAAATTGCGCCCGGCCACCAGGGTCAGGCCCAGCGACTTGATAAAATGGAGGTCGGTCCTGTAATAATTGGCAATTGCTCCCCCGGTTTTCTGGTTCGGCTGGGTGTGATACGCATTCGCGGAGCCGGAACCGGAAAGCGGAATCTTGTGGCTGGGGGTGGCATCCACCACACCGGGCAGGGCGCGCAGCATGTCCAGGTCGGCGCGCACCGCACCGGCCATATCATAATCCTGCGGGATCGCGAGGAAATTCACCGTAAGAATATTCTCCACATCCATGCCGGTTGGGCGGGCCATTTTTTCCATGCGATCCGTGACGATCAGCAGGGTATTGCTCACGATGACCAGGGTAAGCGCCAGCTGCAGGGCAATCAACAGCGCGGAGACCTTGTGGTGCCAGAGGGTCGACAATATCGGTTTGAATTCGAACATGGACAGGCCTCACTGGGTTTTCAGGTAAATGGCGGGATTGGTGTGGCTGATGCGCCAGGCCGGGTAGAAACCAGCGAGCAGGCTGGCGAATAATGCCAGTCCAATAGCGGCGAGCATCATCAGCCAGTCCATGGAAGCCACGGTGTCGATCCATCCCATCGCCAGATGACGACTGGCGCGGATACCGACCAAAGCGACAAGGATACCGGCAATACCGCCTATGACTCCGATTGCGGCACTCTCGATCAGGTGCTGGATAAACAGGGCGCTGCGGCTCGCCCCCAGGGCACGGCGCACACCCGCTTCGGGGGCCTTGCGCAGGAACTTGGCCAGCAGCAGGGCCACCCCATTGATGACGCACACCAACAGAAAGGCCAGGGAGACCCACCCCAACACGCGGTTGTCGTCTCTGAGAACTTTGTTGAGCCGCAGCCATTCGGAGGGCCTGCTCAAGGCGAATTTCAGTGGCCGCTGAAAGCGCCCCTGCGCTTTTTCACCCTGGATATAGGCGGTGAGGAATGTCTCGTATTGCTGTTTTTGCTCTCGATTACGCAGTTCCACCCAGTATTGAATCCACACGGATTCGCTTTGCAGAAAGCCCTCATAGCCCTCTGATCTGGGACCACTGGCCCACCCGTTGTCATTGCCCCAGGTGTCTATTTCAAACCGTCGGTGCAAACCGAAAGGCACAAACAGGGCTTCCGTATTCGCAAAGGGACTGTTGTTGAGGTCGTAGACCTTGGGAGCGGGGTTCCAGTGGTCGATCACCCCCACCACGGTAAAGGGTTCGCCATTCAGGGTAATGCTTCTACCCACACTGTTTTCCCCGGCAAAGAGTTTGTCATTGGTGGCTTTCGACAGCACCACCAACTGCGCAGGCGACTGGTCCGCCGCGCTGTCCCAGGTGCCGCCATACAGAAAGGGGGTATCGAAGAGGGTGAAGAAATCCCGTGTGCTCACCCGTGCCTGGGCCACAAAGGGGCGCAGTTGCGAGTCCTCCAATTCAACAGTAAAACCGAAACGGTGCATGGCGACCTGACGGGTGGGAATATCCGAGCGCAGCAGTGCCTGGGCATCCCGGTAGGTCAGCTGCCAGGGTATTTCATTGGCACTGTCAAAAGCTTCGTTGGGGTCCCAGCTGTCCAGCTGCACCGCGTAAAGGACATCGTTTTTATGCTTCAGAGCATTTCGCGACATCATATAGTTGAGGGTGAGCACGGTCATCGAGGCGCCTACGCCGATGGCGATGGCGGCAACCATCAGGCAGCTCAAAATCGGCGTGCTGCGCAGGCTGCGCAGCGCCAGGGAAAGATAATAGACAATCATTCTGTGGGCTCCCTAAGCACTGACGGCATCGGATTGCAGGGTGATCGGGCGCAGATCGCAGACCTGTCCATCCACAATCTGGATATTTCGGTGGGCGCGACGGGCCAGATCCGGGTCGTGGGTGACCATGACGATGGTGGTGCCCCATTCGTTGATAAATTCCAGCAGTTCCATCACCTGGCGCGCCATCAGGGAGTCGAGGTTGCCGGTGGGCTCATCCGCGAGTAGAAAGCGCGGCTCGCCGGCCAGGGCGCGGGCGATGGCGATACGCTGCTGCTGTCCGCCGGAGAGCTGCGCCGGCAGGTGTCTGGCGCGGGCAGACAGGCCCACCTGCTCCAGTACTTTTTCAATACGCTTGCGGCGCTCTTTGGCAGTAAATCCGCGGTAGCGCAGCGGCACATCGATATTGTCGAACAAATTCAGATCGGGAATCAGGTTGAAACCCTGGAAAATAAAGCCGATTTTTTCATTGCGCAGGCGCGAGCGCTGGCGATCATTGAGGTTGCTCACATCCTCGCCATCCAGCAGGTATTGGCCACCCGTGGGGGTTTCCAGCAGTCCGGCGATATTCAGGAAGGTGGTCTTGCCGGAGCCACTGGGACCGGTTACGGACACAAACTCCCCTTCTTTGACTTGCAGGCTGAAGTCTCGCAATGCGTGGGTTTCAATGGTATCGGTGCGGAAACTTTTGCGGATGTTATGCATTTTGAGCATGACGATGTTCCTTGTTGATTACTGAATTTTTTTGGGTCTTTTTGCGCGGCCGCCCACCGGTGAAATTTTTTCGCGGCGTTAGTCCTTCAAGGCAACCAGTCGTGCGTTTTCCAGTTCCTCGGCGGCGGAGATAATGATTTGATCCCCTTCCTGCAGTCCGGACACAATCTCCACTTGTTTCAATCCCAGGGCACCGACCTGGATGGATACCCGCTCCGCCTGTTGCTGATTATTCAGGCGGAAGACATGGCGGCCACCACTTTGGTCGAGAAATCCTCCCCGTTTTACCAGCAATACGCCGTTGCGGTTTTCCAGCAGGATACGGGCGGTGAGGCGCAGGTTCTGACGCAGGTTCCCGGGTTGTCCTTGGGTAAAACGCACCCTTGCGATGACCTGGTTATTGATGACTTCGGGTGAGATGGCGGTAATCTCGCCGGGTAATTCCTTGCCGCTGAGATTGATGGCGACTGCCATATTCAGGCCAAGGTCATCGGCATAGTTTTCAGGGACTGCGGCTTCCAGTTCGAAACTGGTGAGATCCACCACTGTGATCAAGGGAGTATTGGCCGCAACCGCACTGCGTTGTGGCACGGCCAGGCTGCCGATGGTGCCGCTCACGGGTGAGAGGATGCTCAATTCACGCACGCGGCGTTGCAATTCTTCTACCTGTAACTTCTGCTGAGAGACCTGCAAGTGGAGTGTCTGGGTATCAAAATTCAGGGATTCTTTTTCCAATTCGGCATTTTGTACGGCCTGCTCATATTCCAACTGAGCACGGGCCATATCATCCTTGCTTTTTTCAAAATCGAGCAGGGAAATAATCTGCTTTTCCATGGAAAGCTCAGCGCGTTTTAATTCCCGCTTGGCAGCGGTGAGGTTGACCCTGGCGAGATCTGCCTTTTGCCGGTTTTCCATCCGCTGGCGTTTGGCCTGGATCTTTTGCCGCTGTAACTCCACAGTGAGCTGGTTGAACTGCGCTTCCTCCTGGGCCAGTTGGTTGGAGAGTTCCGGACTGTGAATCGAGGCGAGGAGTTGGCCTGCCTCCACGGTGTCCCCTGCTTTTACCGCGAACTTCACAATGCCCTGGGCCGGGCTGTACAGGGTGGGGCTGTTGGCGGCGACCACTTTGCCCTGGACGACCAGGTCGCGAATCAGGTCGCCGCGCTCTACCTGGGCAATATTGATCTGTGACAGGGACAGGGTGTTATCCACCGAGCCAGAGCTGTGCCAGGCGCCAATACCCCAGGCCAGAAACGCTGCGGTGAGACCGAGCAGGGTGGAAGCTCGATAGGTTTTCGGGTTTTTCCAAAACGGTGCGGTTTCGATTTTTGTATCTTGCCTGGAAGTGTCTCTGATCATTGCGGCTTGTTATTGCTCTACGGGGTTGTGTCTGCTTTATGGATTTCGATGCAGTGCATTCCTGCTTCGGATGCAAATCCGTAAAAGCGGCTTTGCATGGGAGTACGCAATCGCTATGCCAGCTTGTAAATTTTCTATAACTGATTGATTTTTAATGAGTTGATAAGTCAACAGCGATTTTCTGTAGCTGCCGGGGTGTCCGCCGAAGGTGTCCGCTGTCCGCCCTGTCCGGGGAGCGGACAGGATTTTTCAAACCGAGACAGGTGCCCTCAATGGTGCCGACAGTCCCGGGTGGCCACTTGGGGGTCATGCGGGGGCAGGTGGTTTGTGGTAAAGTGCGCGGCCTTTTTCTGCTCCATTTAGCTGTACGGCATTTTATGTTCCCCCCCTCGCTGTTTTCTTCCTCCCGGGCCGATTGGTTCGGCAATATCCGTCGCGATGTACTTGCGGGCCTGGTGGTGGCACTGGCACTGATTCCCGAGGCCATCGCCTTCTCCATTATTGCCGGGGTGGACCCACGGGTCGGTCTCTACGCTTCCTTCTGTATCGCTGTGGTGAGCGCCTTTGTGGGCGGGCGTGCGGGGATGATCTCTGCGGCCACCGGGGCCATGGCCCTGTTGATGGTCACTCTGGTGAAGGAGCACGGCCTGCAGTACCTGCTGGCAGCGACTTTGCTCACCGGGGTATTACAGGTCATTGCCGGTTATCTGAAGCTGGGCAGTCTGATGAGCTTTGTATCCCGTGCGGTGGTTACGGGGTTTGTGAACGCCCTGGCCATTTTGATCTTCCTGGCGCAAATGCCCGAGCTGACCGGGGGCTCATGGGAGGTCTACGCCATGACGGCTGCGGGCCTGGGTATTATCTATCTGTTTCCGTATATACCTGTGATCGGCAAGGCTGTGCCTTCACCGCTGGTATGTATCCTCTTACTGACCGCTGTTGCCGTGATCATGGACCTGGATATCCGTACCGTGGGCGATATGGGCGCGCTGCCGGATACCCTGCCAGTGTTCCTTTGGCCGGCGGTGCCGCTGAACTTCGAGACCCTGCAGATTATTTTCCCCTATTCCGCCGGTTTGGCGGTGGTGGGACTGCTGGAATCTTTGATGACAGCGACCATTGTCGATGAACTCACCGACACCCCGAGCGATAAAAACCGTGAGTGCAAGGGACAGGGCATCGCCAATATTGCTGCGGGCAGTCTGGGTGGGATGGCCGGCTGTGCGATGATCGGGCAATCGGTGATCAACGTGAAGTCCGGCGGCCGCGGCCGCCTCTCTACTCTGGTGGCGGGGATCGGCCTGTTGGCACTGGTGGTCTTTCTCAGCGACTGGGTGGCGGTGATTCCCATGGCGGCGCTGGTTGCGGTAATGATCATGGTGTCTGTCGGTACGTTTAACTGGGACTCCGTCCGCAACCTGAAGCGCCACCCCCTGTCCACCAACCTGGTGATGCTGGCGACAGTGATTGTGGTAGTGTGGACCCACAACCTGGCCTATGGTGTATTTGTCGGCGTGCTGCTGGCATCTTTGTTCTTCGCCAACAAGGTCAGCCATTTTATGTATGTCAGCAGCAGGCTCGATGCGGTGAAAAGCTGTCGCACCTATAAGGTCATAGGGCAGGTGTTTTTCAATTCCGCAGACAAATTCAGTGCATCCTTTGATTTCAAAGAAGTGGTGGATACGGTGGTGATCGATCTGAGCCGGGCGCATTTCTGGGATGTTTCCGCCGTGTATGCGCTGGACAAGGTGGTACTGAAGTTCCGTCGCGAGGGCGCACAAGTGACGCTGGTGGGTTTGAATGAAGCCAGTGAAACCATTGTCGACCGGTTCGGCGTACACGATAAACCCGAGGAAATTGAACGGGTTCTTGGAGGACATTGATGGCCGTTAGCAGCAGTGAGAAGAACAATAAGACAACCTGTAATGGTGGCACCCCGCCGTTGGTGCTCTCCTGTATCGACGGCTCCCATTACACCGGTGCGGTGTGTGATTATTCGGCCTGGCTGGCGCGGAATCTGCAGGCACCGTTGAAGCTGTTGCACAACATCGAGCGCAGCAATGTCCCTGCGGTGACGGACTTTACTGGCAGTATCGGCCTTGGCAGCCAGGAGGAGCTGTTGGAAGAGCTGACCGCGCTGGAGCAGGAGCGCGCGCAGCTGCTGGTGAAACAGGGCAAATTAATGTTGCAGGCCGCACGCAAGCGCGTCGAGGAAGCCGGGATCGAGCAGGTCATGACCTGCCAGCGCCACGACAGTCTTGTGGAGTCTGTGGTGGACCTGGAGGATGGCATCCGCGTTCTGGTGCTGGGTATTCGCGGCGAGGAGCATGGCGATTCCGAGCAGGGTCTGGGGGCGCAGTTGGAAACGGTGGTGCGCTCCCTACACAAACCGATCCTGGTGGTGAACCGGGAATTCCAACCTCCACATCGGGTGATGCTCGCTTACGATGGTAGCGAAGCGGCGCGCAAAGCGCTGTCTTTGGTCGCCGGGAGTGCGCTTTTCCACAGTCTGTCTTTGCACCTGGTGAATGTGGGGCCTGCGGAAACGGCGGAAGTGCTGTTGGCGGAGGCCAGTGCGCATCTGGACGAGAGGGGCCTGGCTGTGAGTGCCAGCCACCTGCAGGGCAATACGGTCGAGGCCCTGATCGCCTACCAGATGGAATATCAGATCGATTTGACGGTCATGGGGGCCTTTAGCCACAACCGCCTGCGCGACCTGCTGATGGGCAGTATTACCGCCAAAATGCTGCTGAACACCCGCCAGCCGCTGCTGCTGCTGCGATAGGGGTTCCCCCTTACAGTACTAGCGCGGCTTCCGCGGGGCTCACAAACCAGCGCAGTTTTTCCGCGTCTTCAGGAAGTGACAAATCGTAGTGTTCCCCTTTGCGATGCTTGCGACACAGTTCCCGCTCGGCAAGGGCCAGATACTTTTCCAGGGCGCACAGCGGCGGTTTCGTCTCTATTGGCACTGTTGCCAAGTCGCTGAAGTCCTGCTGTGCCAGACAGGAGGTGGAAAGGGGTTTTTTGCCCTGGTAGCGCCAAACGCCCTGGGCTTCATCGTAGCAGTAGTAAGGCAGCAGTTTCCAGCCGTGCTGCGCCACCAGTGATACGGCTTCCAGCAGGTAGGTAAACACCTCCTCACTGATAAAGTAGTTGAAATTCAGGCGTACCCAACCGGGGCGCATCAGCTTTTGCCCCTTGAGTATCTGCTCTTCCAGCGCGCGACTATAGGCCATATCGATACCCAGCAATGTGTGGCCGTAAGGACCGGCGCAGGAACATCCACCGCGGGCCTGGATACCGAAAAGATCGTTGAGTAGCGCCACCACAAAGCCGTAGTGCAAATCGCCACCGCGCCATTTGATGCGCAGGGAGACAATGGAGAGGCGCGGTACGTCTGGATTGCCGAGAATCTCGATATTTTCCTCCCTGGACCAATGCGCCAAGGCCCGATCTACCAGTGCTTTTTCACGCCGGGTAATCTCATCAATGCCCACTGCGCGCTGCAGCTTGAAGACCATGCCGGCGCGAATGGATTCAATGATGGCCGGTGTGCCTCCCTCCTCCCGGCGCTCGGGATCGGTCAGGTAGCGGTGATCCTCAGGGGTGACGTAGAGTACCGTGCCCCCTCCCGGTGTCGCCGGTACGGCGTTTTGCAGCAGCCGCTTATGCACCACGAGTATCCCCGGGGTGCCGGGCCCGCCGACAAATTTGTGGGGAGAAATAAATACTGCGTCCTTGCCGCTGTTGCCCTGGGCATCCTGCCGCCCGCACATATCGATGGCCAGATAAGGCGCGGCCGCAGCATAGTCCCAAAAGGACAGGGCACCGTATTGATGGAGCAGGCGGGTCACGGCTTCCACATCGGTCACAATGCCTGTCACATTGGAGGCAGCAGAAAAGCTGCCGATCTTGAGAGAGTGGCCGGCGTGAGCCTGCAACTGCCTCTCCAGGGCATCCAGATCCAGGGTGCCGGTATTGTTCAGGGGAATGGAAACCAGCTTGGCGATGCTCTCCCGCCAGGGCAATTCGTTGGAGTGGTGCTCATAGGGGCCGATAAAGATCACCGGCCGTCGCTTCGCGGGGATACTGTCCTGCAGGCCGTGCCGCCGGTTCAGGTCCGCAGGCAAGCGCAGATTGAGGATATCGATCAGTTTGTTGATTGCGGCGGTGGCGCCGGAACCACAGAAAATGATCTTGTGCTCGGAGCCGGCATTGATCGTGCGCCGGATCTCCTCGCGCGCCTCTTCGCGCAGGGCGGTGGTCTGTGCACCTGTATATGAGGTCTCGCTGTGAGTATTGGCGTAGTAGGGCAATACCCACTGGCGAATCGCGTCCTCAATAAAAGTCAGGGATCGCCCGGAAGCGGTGTAGTCCGCATAGATCAGTGGCTTCGGGCCAAAAGGGGTATCGATCGGTTGCATATCACCGATCACCGAATTGCGGATGTGATTAATCAGCGTCGTCATAGTCTATTGCCCCCGTTTGAACGACCTTATTCTAGGGCTTTCGGGGTGAAACAATATGTCTGTAAGTGCCTGCTTTTTGGTGATAATCGAAACGTTGTGCCAAAGAAGTCTGTTATCAGAAACGATGAGATATAATTGTTATCTATTATGAGACGTATAGGTTTTGGCTGTTGTGGGCGGTGAGGGGGTGGGTGATGGGATTAAGTAAACAGGACCGACAGATTCTGGAGTGGCTGCAGCGGGATGCGACCCTTTCTGTGGGGGAGGTCGCCGAGCGGGTAGGGTTGTCCAAGTCCGCCTGCTGGCGACGTATTCACCGGATGGAGGCGGACGGCGTCATTGCGGAGCGGGTGACGCTTCTGAACCAGCAAAAGTTAAACCTGCCGCTGACGGTATACATCTCTATCCGTACCAACCAGCACAATGATCAATGGGCGACGCGGTTTGGTGAATTGGTGCAGGGGATTGCGGAGATTCTGGAGGTCCACCGCATGAGTGGGGATCTGGACTACCTGCTAAAGGCGGTAGTCACCGATATGCCCGGCTATGACCGTCTGTACAAGGAACTGATCAAGGCCGACCTGTTTGATGTCAGTTCCAGTTTTGTGATGGAAACCATGAAGCAGACAACCCGCCTGCCACTGAAACATGCGATGGGCAAATGATACTTAGGCACCAGCGCGCTCATCGCCGCGGTGTTGCCTCGCCCGGGGCCTGGTTGTCCGCCGGTATATACCGGTTGCTGCACTGTTTCCTGGCACTGGCATTGCACCCCAGGTTCAGGGCCAGAACCACCAGCATCGCAACCATGGAGCCCAGTCCGGCCAGCAGCATATCTTTTTGTGCATCCCAGATATCTCCCTGGGAGCCGAGGTAAGCTATGCCCAGTTCCGGTGAGACTGTGCTGGCTGCCAGCCATTCGATGATTTCATAGATGGAAGACAGGGCGAAGGTCACGTCTACTGGAAAGAAGTAAGCCCAAAATCCGCGCAGGCCCGCCAGACGCACCAGTATCTCCCGTATCGGATAGGCCAGTAACAGTCCAAAACTGAAATGTACCAGTCGATCGTACATATTGCGTTCGGCTCCGATCCATTCCTGCAGGGCAAAGCCGAAGGGCACTTCCGCGTAGGTATAGTGGGAGCCGATCACATGCAGGCACATAAACAGGGTAATCAGCGTATAGGACACCCTGGAGAGCGGAAAAGCACGTGTGCTGACCAAAATCACCGGCAGCGCAGCGAACACCAGGTAATTTTCCAGCAGCCAGTCGTCCGGATGCAGGGGCCGCCAGGCGGACCAGCCCCAGGTGAGGGCAAAAACAGCCAGTAAAGACAGGTGGAACCCGTGTTGGCGGAGCGTGAGCATACCGGTGGAAACCCCACTGCAGAAAACTAAATACGCGCCAGCATACACCATTGTGTGCAATGGGTTGCCCCTGAACACACTGTGACTGCCTCCTGGTGCGGGGTTGGGCGGTAGGGCAGATGGCTGCTTTGGCCGGTGGCCCGGATATTTTGGACAAGCCGGGGTCGTGCGGTGAATCGCCGCTATGGGACTCCCGAGCCACAACCATTAGAATGGCGCGTCGAGATGGCCCAGGCGTCGGTACGCTTGTATTTCGGTCATCGTTGCCCCGGTACGCCATTGGCGTATCTGCGGTTACAAAACCACGATTCCCCAACTGCGAAGGGAGAGACAGTAAGGATGATCATCCAGCCGAAAGTACGCGGGTTTATTTGTACCAATGCCCATCCTCAGGGCTGTGCAGCCAACGTGCGCGAACAGATTGCGTATATCCAGTCGCAGCCGGCCATTGAGAAGGGCCCCAAGCGGGTATTGGTTGTCGGTGCCTCCACCGGCTACGGGCTGGCCTCGCGAATTACCGCCGCCTTTGCGTGCGGCGCCAAAACCCTGGGGGTTTTCTTCGAGAAACCACCAACAGACAAACGCACTGCCTCCGCCGGTTATTACAATGCCGCTGCTTTCGAGGCCGAGGCGCACAGGGCGGGACTCTATGCCAGGAGCATTAATGGTGATGCCTTCTCCGACAGTGTGAAGGCCCAGGCCATCGAGACGATTAAAGAGGATCTGGGGCAGGTGGACCTGGTTGTTTACAGCCTGGCTTCGCCGCGCCGTACCGACCCCAAAACCGGTACACTGTACAGTTCGGTACTAAAGCCCATTGGCAAATCCTACACCGCCAAAAACCTCAATACTGACAAGCTGGAAATCTCCGATATCACCGTCGAGCCTGCCTCTGAGGAGGAGATCACCTCTACAGTGAAAGTGATGGGTGGCGAGGACTGGGAGCTGTGGATGCAGGCCCTCGGTGATGCCGGTGTACTGGCGGAGAACTGCAAAACGGTGGCCTACACCTATATCGGTGACAAGCTCACCTGGCCGATTTACGGCCATGCCACTATCGGCAAAGCCAAGGAGGACCTGGACCGTGCGGCAAGGGCGATCAGCACGAGTGGCCGCGCCGCCGCCAATGTGGCAGTGCTCAAAGCCCTGGTGACCCAGTCCAGTTCTGCTATCCCGGTCATGCCCTTGTATATCTCCCTGATCTATAAAGTGATGAAGGAGGAGGGGACCCATGAGGGCTGTATCGAGCAGCTGTATCGCCTCTTTACCGAAGGGCTCTATACCGATACACCGCGTCTGGACGGGCATAACCGTCTGCGCATGGACGATAGGGAACTGCGCCGGGAGACCCAGGCCAAGATCGAGAAACTCTGGCCAGCAGTGACCGCCGAAAACCTTTTCGACTTGACCGACTTCAAGGGCTACCAGGAGGACTTCCTCAAGCTGTTCGGGTTTGGGGTGGAGGGTATTGATTACAATGCGGATACCGAGCCGCAGGTAGAAGCGGAGTTCAGGGCATAAAACTGGGCCTGCACTCATAGGCCTCTGCTGCCCTGGGAGCGCCCTTGCCGTTCCGTTGTCTGCGGTTTTCACTGCGCCGTGAAACCTTTGTGGGCAGGGCTTCCGCGGCCCGACTTTGCGGATATCCCCACAGCTGGCTGATTTTCAACGGATGGTGCTGGCTGGGGATTTTTACGATCGCATAGCGGAGTGCTGCAATAGGGCCAACTCGGCTTGATGTCCCCTGTTCAGGGATTGTGGCTGCGGCGGGCTGTCGGTTTGCTCGGTAGATCACTCTGCGTGGTTGCCGCCATGTTTGGTGTTCACAACAACGGCGGAATACACCTTCTCAAGCATCTGTTGCTTCGTGGCCAGCGGCCCCCGGTAACGATTCAATTGCCCATACTTTTCTGTACATTCATTCGGGTTGGAATAATTCTCCATGTGCTGCTAAGGGTCACCTTGGAGAGATAAAAACGCGGGTGGCTCGCCGCCGCCATGTACTGCAAGCGAAGCGCCGGAAATATAAGCTGCGTCATCCGATGCCAGATATAAGCAGGCTTTGCCAATATCATCTGCGCTGGCCATACGTTTCATTGGCAGATGCTCCTCAATTTTAGTAATCCCCTCTGCGCCACCATAGTGCCCAAAGGCCGCTTCGGTTTTTGCCATTCCTGCAATGACCGCGTTTACGCGAACAGCCGGTGCCCATTCCTGAGCCAGTGATTGTGTCAGGTTTACCAGGCCCGCTTTGGCGGCACCATAGGCGGCAGTACCAGGGGAGGGTCTAGCGGCGGATATACTGGCAATATTGATAATAGAACCACGCTCTGCGGTATCAGCCATTGCCATATATGCCTGCTGACTTAGCACTGCAGGCGCAATGAGGTTGAGGGTGATAACTGCGGACGTAAATCGGGGTGGAGCGTTTTTTGCGTCAATCTCGGGGCTGCCCCCGGCGTTATTGATCAGTATGTCCAACCGCTCGGTCATACTCAGGGTGAAATCAATCAGTCTTTGTGTTGACTCAGGATCCCGTACATCGGTGGAGTGAAATAGAGCGGATCTACCACTGGTGGATGGCAGCATGGCAGGTTTTTTACGGGCACAGATGATTACATTGGCGCCAGCGTTGAGAAATTGTTCGGCAATACCCTTGCCGAGGCCCCGTGAACCTCCTGTGATCAGCACAGTTTTTCCGGAAAACTGATATCTTTTCATACCCACCCAGCGGCCATGTAGTGATGGTGATTTTTGTGCATTTTCTTTTGCATGGTCGTACTCAACCATCACTATATAATTGCCGGATTAAGAATATGGCTGTGTTGGCGCTGCTGCGGATTGTAAAAACAAGATTCACCATTAATTACAAGTATACTTAGTGCTTGCATAAACTACTACTCAAATATTTGTGAAATATTAGCCATGAGTACAATAGATCCATTAGAATTTCGTCGGGCTTTAGGCAGTTTTGCTACGGGTGTTACGGTAATTACCTCTATTGATCAGGGAAATAATCCGGTTGGTGTCACGGCGTCGAGCTTTAACTCGGTGTCACTTGATCCGCCACTGGTGCTTTGGTCATTGGCGAAAAATGCAATGTCGCTGTCTTCTTTTCAAAACGCCGGGTATTTTTGTGTGCATATACTTGCTGCCAGCCAGCAGGATACCTCGAATCAGTTTGCCTCCAGGGGGGCAGATAAGTTTGCTGGTATCGACTGGAGGAGAGGGATAGGCAACTTGCCTATTTTGTCTAAGTACGCTGCACGCTTCCAGTGTAAAACAAGCTATCAATACGAAGGTGGTGATCATATTATTTTTGTGGGCGAGGTGTTGGAGTGTGACCGGGTTGAAGAATTGCCACTAGTGTTCCATGGTGGTAAATACGCCCTTGCTAAAACCAAAAATAGCAACGAGAAACCCGGAGAAGCCGTTAATATTGCGGCAGGTACCTTCTCGGATCAGTTTTTTTTATACTTGCTATCGCGTTCACATTTTCAGGCTGCCCATAAGCTGCAAAAAGACTTGTGTAAAAGTAATTTAAATAAAGAAGAATATCTTGCTCTGACATTGTTTGGTATGGGCGGTAGTCTTTCTTTTCAGGACTTGCATGATCGCATGGAGCATACCGGTTATAGCCCTAGTCATGGGATGCTGCGGGATATGTTGGAGCGCGGATTGATTGTGGAGACGATGAAGGGAACTCTGGACGAAATCAAACTTTCCCTATCCGTAAAAGGGCGTAAACTCTATGTCAGCCTGCTGGCAAAGTCGAAAGCGATTGAAGAGGAATTGCTGGATGGATTTTCTCCTGAAGAAGTGGCGGATACGCGGGATTTTCTCAAGCGTTTTATCCAGAAGACAGATCCCGGAATTCCGGATCTATGGCAGTGAACCTAAGTAATCACCAGTTTCGTAAATAGTCAATCGGAGAAAAATATGGCGCTCGTAGAAGAATTTGATCTGGGTGAATACATCTTTCCGCGTGGTTGGTTTATGATCGCTGAGGCAAGTGAGCTGGATGATGGCCCCAAGGGTGTGCGGTTTTTTGGAAAGGACTTTGCGCTGTATCGAGGCGAAAGCGGCCGGTTAGTGCTGCTGGATGCCTATTGTCTGCATATGGGAACACACCTGGCCAAAAGCAACAGCGCCTCCATCGTGACCAATCATGAGCAGCTGGAGGGAGACTCAATTCGTTGTCCATATCACGGCTGGCGCTATAATCCGGAGGGCCAGGTTGATGATATTCCCTACTTTGACGGCCCGTGTCCCAAGGCTAGAATTAAAAGCTACCCTGTTGTTGAAACACTGGGTGCAATTATGATGTGGCACGATCCTGCTGGGGGTGAGCCGGATTACCAGGCCCCGGATTTGAAAGCGTGGCATGACTCGCAATGGATCAATGGATGCTACGACCATCTGGGTGATATAGCCATTCATCCGCAAGAGATTATCGATAATATGGCCGATGCGCATCATCTGGGCCCAACTCATGGTGCCCCCTGTGAGTATTTTGAGAACGAATATATAGGTCACAAATATTACCAGCGTCAGGGAGGATACCACCGGATGTACCGCGCTTACCTAACAACTTTAACCTGGTATACCGGTCCGGGTCTGTTGTTGTCTAGGCAGCGTTTCGGTGACAACAACGGTTATGAGTTTATTTTCCATACCCCGGTTGATAAGGGCATGGTTAAAGTTTGGCACAATAATCTTTCTCTGGCACCGGGTGTCAATCCCGGAGAGCAAGACATCGCAAATGCAAAAATGGCACAAGAAGGTGCGCTTGCCGCTTTTGCGCAGGACTTGCAAATATGGGCGAATAAAAAGCCGGCATTACAAATTATGGCGCTACCGGTAGAGCGCAATTTCCGGTTGGGGAGAATATGGTATCAACAGTTCTATAATCCCATTGAAAAAGCAAAAGAATTCCATGCTAGGGTGAATGGCAAACACCACCTAAAAGGTCTCGCTAAACCAAGTGCGCTAGCGGTGGAATTGCAGGAATAAGCTCGGACAGGGAAAGGCTTAGGTCAGTGGACTGTTCAGACACTGTAGCCGCCGTCAACGCAGATCATCTGCCCTGTGACGTAATTTGCGCGGTTCGAGGCAAAGTAAGCGGCAGCTTCGCCTACATCCCTGGCTTTGCCGAAGCGTTTCAGGCAAAGTGATGCTTTAACAGCTTGCTTCCACTGTTCGTCAAAGATGCCCTCTTTTTCAAGGCGCAGATAGATGCCAGCTTCAATCACACCGATTGCAACCGAATTTGCACGAATATTGTGGACACCCTCTTCTTTGGCAATGTGTTGCATGATGGCTTCAATACCGGCTTTCGGGGCAACCGATAACGCATCTTTGGGCGGGGTTCGGATCAAACCCGCGGAAGAGATGTGTACAAAGCTGCCGCCACCCTGGGCGCGCATATGAGGAATGGCTGTTTTGGCTATCCGATAAAAACCGTTGAGATCGTTGTTGATCACTTCATCCCACTGCTGATCAGTGATGTCGCTAAAAAACGGCTGGGCAATGTCCGATCCTGCGGCCACAACCACAGTATGAACTCGGTTGTGTGTTTTAACAGCGGAATCAAAGGCGCTTTTAATACTGGCTGCATCGGAAACATCGGCCCGATGAATCGAGCACTGGCGACCCATAGATTTGATTTGCTCAGAAAATTGACGTGCTTTTTCAATACTGCTTTTATAGGTAATGGCAATATCGCTACCGTATATGGCAATGTGTTTGGCGCAGCTGCTACCGAGACCGCCGCTTCCGCCATAAATCAATGCAGCACCACTTGGGAATTCTTGTGTTTTCATAACATAGGTACCTGAATGCAGAAAACATGGGTTTCATTGATATCCAGCCAGGTTTTGTGTTGAACGAAGGGCTGGGGCTGCCTTTGTCAATGTGTCCATCATAGACCGTTAAAACAACAAAATCCGTAGGGAATCGTAAATTGTACTGCCGATGCACCAGTGTATAATTATCCTGACCTATGCATTTCGGCTTATAATTCCCCAATACCGTGTAGTGGGGTTTCAGATGGTAAGAGCCCTGCGGGGGCTACATCCGTGTACGGCGGGACTCTACTGATGCGATTACTTTCAGGTTAACTACACTTAACGTTTCCTATTGCTCGAGTAGGAATTTTTGTACTTTTCCCGAGGCATTTCTCGGCAGCGACGTAACGAAGTGTACTACTCGCGGTACTTTGTAATTGGCCATGTGTTCCCGAAACCAGTTGCGGAGTTCATCGGGAGACGGTTTCCCCTCTTCCTTTAGCACGATATGTGCAACACCCACGCTTCCTAGGCGGTCATCCTTAATGCTTGTTACTGCGACCTCTGTAATAAATGGGTTCCTCAATAATAAATTTTCGATTTCAGCCGGATAACAATTAAACCCGCCACAGATATACATATCCTTGGCTCTGTCGGTAATCTTGATATAGCCATTGGTATCTTGCCAGCCGATATCACCGGTATTCAGCCAGCCGTTCTGGTCGATTGCCTGTTCGCTTGCCAGGGGGTCGTCAAGGTAACCCTGCATCACGTTAAAGCCTTTAACAAAAATATTGCCAATTTCACCGGATGAGAGCTGCTTGTTGTTTTTATCCAGAATCTTGATTTCAATACCATCAATAGCACAACCAGCGGTATTGGCGATGGTTTCAAGATCATCATCCTGGCGACATATACTGACAACGCCGCATTCAGTTAAACCATAACCGGTATAGACCTCTTTGAAACCGAGTATCTGTTTCATGTCGCGCACCAGCTGTTCTGGCACTGAGGCTGCACCGGTCACTGCGCAGCGAAGACTGCTTAGATTGGTGTGGATTAACTGCGGTGAGCTTAGCAGTGACTGAAATACAGTGGGCGCGCCTGGCAGCATACTTATCTGCTTTTCGGCGATGGTCTTCAGAATAGTATCCGCATCAAAAAACGGTTCTGGAAAGGCCGTTGCGCCGGTGAGTAAACAGGCCAGCCAGCCTGCTTTACAGCCAAAGACATGAAAGAAAGGGTTAACAATCAAATAACGGTCCTGCTTGTTCAGTCCAACTGCCGCTGCCCAAAGTTTGAAAGTAGCGACTACTTGACCATGGTTACTCATAACCCCTTTGGGCACACCGGTGGTACCCGATGTATACAGGATGTCAGACAGTGAGTTGCCACGCAGGGCACCGATACATTGATTAACAAGCTGGTCTGTGACGCCATGACCACGAGCTAGAAATTCTGCCAGTGAGTTTGTAACCGCATTCTCGCCAGCGGGTTGTCCACGCAACACAATAATTTCGTGTACACACTCTGGCTTATATGCATTGAGTAACCGTAAATAATTTGTGTCGAGAAAATCACTGACTGTAAATAAGAGTTGGCTATGGGATCGATTCAATATATCTCCAGCCTCGATCCCCTTGTAGCGTGTGTTCAATGGTACCAGAACGCCGCCGGCCATCATGCCGCCAATAGCTATCCAAATCCATTCATGAATATTAGGTGCCCATATGGCAAATCGATCACCAGCCTTGAGTCCGCTCGAAATAAAGCCCCTGGCAGCTTCTTTTGACCTGTTTTTCAGCTCTTCAAATGTCAAAGTGATGCCGTGATCATCAATAGCAACTCGCTCGGGCCACTGATCGGCTGCATCAATGGCCATAGCGGGAATCGTTTGTGTCAGATCTACCATGCTGTCAGTCCGCTTGAATGCAGGCTTGTATGTCTGCACCATATGGTGGTGGCCAAGAATCGGTGATAAAGTGTGTGAATAGTTTATCTTATAAAAGGCTATATCATACACATATATAAATTAATTAAAGTTATTTTTAGATATTACCTGTATGGTTTTCATAATCCTCTTTCTGATTAATACAATCAGGCAGCCACCAGTTGCCTGATATTTCAGTGGCCACAGCCCTAAAGCCCTCATAACACCCAAACCAGTCACATGACAGTTCCTGCCCAGAAAGGCAGCCTGCGGGCCAGTAAAAACGCTCCCGGGAATCGCCAGAATGAGGCTCCCGGACCGTGCAAGGCGTATAGGCTATCTCATCAGCAACAGGTTATTAGTCCGAAGCCGGAAAACGTAATCGCGAAAATTGCGCGACAGATCTTTCTTGAAGAAAGTGCTGTGTCCTCGATCGGATTCAAGTTCGGTCAGTGGCGGAATTGTCGTGGATATCAGCCTGTGTTGTCACTTGCGCTTTGTTGTGTAGATCGCCATAACGAGCCATTCAATACAGTGTGATCTGCTTCCCAAAAAGTTGTTTTCCGCCTGTGGCAGTGTAGAGAGGTGCTGCACACCGGTGGATACAGCCGCCAGGCACATCTGGGTCCAGCAGAGGCCAAGTTGTTCCCCACCGGCCTTACCCTCCTTGTGCACGCTATTTATTGTGTATAAATTTAAGTATATTGTACGAGTATGTAAGTTTTTTTTAAAAAAAATGATATTAATCGTAAAATAGTTGCTCTAAATATACGAAAAATGATATGGTTTGTCAAAAGGCCCATAGAGTAACAAACATTGGAATAGAGGGGGCAGGTGTACTCGACACAATGAAAGTGTTTGGCTTGTCGCAGGGCATTGCTGGCCCGATGCCTACTATGGTCCTGTCTGGCAATGGTACGAGGGTGAGCAAAATAAGAGAGCCTGAACGACTCCCATGAGATGGGTAACCCGGGTATCGTGTGATAAGTGCTGCGCCGGCTATATGAGGATTGCGGTGATCCGTATTTTACATACCCAGAGGCTCGGTTCGTGAGTTGTACAGGTCGCTGAAACCTGGAGCTATGCAGCTTTTTAGGTGGATTAAAAGGGCGTTGGCCAGTGGGTTAACACCAGTTTGAAAATTTCCTGATGAGCCGCATTTCTCGACATGAATTATGCACGGCGCCCCCCACTGCGCGGAAAGATGCATATGCCGGTGGGTGCTGGAAATTAACTGGGCGCCAAATCAGAAATTTGGGCCCGATGCTTTCCTTAGTATCGTATGGAACCCGGTGCCAGACATGGCATCACCTAAGAGTCCAGATTGGATCAGGTCTGCAATGTGCGAGATTGAGCACTGTGGTCGACAGTTGGCAGAGATGTCGATGACACTCACGCACGACGAAAGGAAACTAGAAGCGGAGAGGGCCCGGCAAAGAATTAAAAAATTCACAGCCGGAGAACACTTTATCTGATGGGTTGTTTTCACAGAAGGATTGCGTTGCCAGATTTGGCGATCTCAGGTACGGCGTTGCGCATCAGCTAGGTAACCTCGATCGTGCAGGCGAGTTGGGAGGACTGAGGGTGTAAGCAGTGGCAGGGTAAAGTATAGGGGGCAATTACATGAACATTTTTTGAGCTATTCAGCATTCTGTCCATAGGTTCTTTCGCTCAAAAAACAAGCAAAAATCATGCGATGCGTATTTTGACGCACTATAGTGATTGCCCTGTGTATCAGGCTTTTGATTAACAAGCCAAGGAGAGGATGTCGAGCCAAATATGATGATCCTGGATTTTTACACGGTTGCCCTGGGGTAATGTATTACCTGAAGTGATAGAATTTGTTTGGATAGTAATCATTCATCGGGTAAGTAGATGGGTAAAGAAAACAAAAAAGTGATTGATAAGGATGTTGTTTTAGATGACGTTGATCACCGAATTATCGAGATGCTGCAAATTGATGGGCGGATGTCTATACGGGATATTGCTAACAAAATTGGTTATACCTCTTCAATTGTGCGCAAGCGCATACAGCGCATGACAGATGCTGATGTAATGCGCGTGGTTGCGGTGACGGACTTTAAGGCCGCTGGTTACGAGCTGATGCTGGCGATTGGCATTGAAGTAGAGAATCGTAGCGCTGAGGATGTGGGGATGGAGCTTGCGGAATTGGACGAGGTGTTCAGCGTAAATATGACGACCGGGATACACGATCTGGATATTATGGTCGCCGCTCGCGATTTTGAAGAATTATCCTATTTTTTGCATGAAAAATTTCAGAGTATAGAAGGAATTGCCAAATTAACCCCAGCTATCACCGTGGATGTTTTTCGATATGAATCTGGGTGGGTAGGCAAGTTATGAGTAACGGGAAACTGGATGAAACGGATCAGAAAATTCTCGAACACCTGTGCATTGATGCCCGTGTCAGTAATCGAGAAATTGCAGAATCGATGAATTTAACTGAGGGCACTGTGCGTGGTCGAATAAAGCGTATGCAATCCGAGAATATGATTCGCATCATGGCTATTGCTGATGTGCGGGTGCAAACCGGATACGAGAATCCGATGATGGTGTATCTCGGTATTCATGCCGATCTGAAGGGAGTCAAAGAAACTGCAAAAGAAATTAGCAGGTTGCCGTTTATTCGCTTCGCGGCGACGATGTTGGGTCGATACGATATCTTAGCGATTTCTTTTATTGGCTCTAATGAAGAGCTAATCGAGCACATTAATACAGACATTATGACTATTAAGGGTGTTCGCCATGTGGAAACAAAACTGGCGATTAAAAGCCTGAAATACAATTATCGCTGGGGAAGAGTGATCAAATAGCCATATTTTCCTCAGTGTTTCTCTAAATTTGCATATAGATAATTTTTTATTGGTGAATTTCATATTGTTATTGTGCAATATTTGCTTTTTCTATTGTTGGGAAGCAGCTAACCAGGAGAACGTCTATGTCGCTGGCAGTAACAACAGAACGCCAAACATCGAGACTCGATGTAGCACCCTATCTTGAGAGTATCAAACAGCACAGTGCTGAAAACCGGAGTCAACGGCGGCTGTCTGAAGCAACTATACAGCAGTTCAAGGCATCGGGGCTGATCAGGTCGATGTTACCCAAACGATGGGGAGGATTGGAAGTCACACCCCAAGAATTCTTTTCGGCTCAGATAAAAATCGCAGAATACGATATGAGTTCCGCCTGGGTTGGCGGTATTATCGCAGTTCATGCGTTTCAGCTTGCGTTGATGGATGAGCGAGCGCAGGCCGATGTTTATGATGAAAATCCAGACGCTTGTGTATCGAGTTCTTACAATCCGGTGGGTGGCAAAACCGAAATTGTGGAAGGCGGTATTATGCTCAGTGGTCGTTGGGGTTGGAGTTCGGGTAGTGATCATTGTCAATGGGTTTTGCTAGGGGCTATTGTACCTGGTGAAGGCTATCGGACCTTTCTGGTGCCACGCTCAAACTATGAAATTGAAGATACCTGGCACGCGATGGGTCTGCAAGGAACGGCTTCAAATGACATCGTTATTGAAAAACCAGTATTTGTGGCGCATTATCGCACGCATAAGCAAATTGATGGTTTTAACTGCAAAAATAAGCAGAAAAATCCAATGTATAACCTGCCCTGGGCGCAAATCTTTGTCCGTGTAGTGTCGGCACCCGCCATTGGTGCCGCTCGGCATGCACTGAAAATATTCAAACAAAACGCCAGCACCAGCAGTACGGATCCAACAAAGCTAATTGGAGATCCGGATGTACTACGCCGCGTAGTGGAGGCGGAACACCTGATTGACAGCAATGAAACTATTTTGATGCGTAATTTCGATGCGATGATGGAAATAGTTAATCGAGGGCAAGAGATACCAATGATTGATCGCGTGAGATATCGATACCAGGCGTCTGTTGTCATTGATGAGATGATCAAGGCAGTTGATTGCCTGTTTGATATTGCAGGAGGCCGGAGTGTTTTCAATGGTGCAGAAATTCAAAATATTTGGCATGACATTCATGTTTCCCGTGCGCATGTTGCAAATAACCCAGTACCATTTGCACGAAACTTTGGCAATATGATGATGGGTGGAGAAAATCCGGATTTATTTGTCTAGAGACAATATTTGCTACAGGCCTTGAGGTGAATTCAGTACCTAGAGGAATTTATAAAGATTCATAGTGATTAAGATTTTTCATCTTTAAAGAAAGCTACAAGAGAGTTATCCAGGCTGGTTGCAATCTAATAATATCAGGACTGATGGTGATAATATCATGCGAATATTAAAAAAAGAAGATGCGCGAACACTCCCATCTGCCGCAAAAGAGGAAAAGCGTAAACAGGCAATTCGTTTACGGCAGGAAGGCTACTCCTACAAAGAAATTGCCGATATGGTTGGTGTTCACTTTGAAACTGTTGGTAAATGGTATCGGGCGTACAGTGCCCGGGGATTCGAAGGGATTTCAGCAAAACAACTGGGACGAAAACCGGGAGCGGGACGCCTGCTCACTCAAGAGCAGGAAGCCAAAATAGAAAAACTGATTGTTGATAAAAGCCCTAATCAAATGAAACTGGCATATGCTCTATGGACAAGAAGAGCTGTTCAGCAATTGATTAAACAGGAATTCAATATTCAAATAGCTATTAGAACAGTTGGAGATCTGTTGGCTCGATTGGGATTAACACCGCAAAAACCAATCAAGCAGATCTGCGAAACAAATCAATATCAGGTAAAAAATTGGTTAGAAAAAGATTATCCGAAAACTCAGAATATAAAACAGGAAGGAAATACAAAAATATATTGGAGTGATGAGGCTGATGTAGTTTCTGATTCTCAACAAAGACGAGGATATACATCTCAATCTCGGAAGTTTGTAACCGTCTTCAATGCCAAGTCGATTTTATGAAATATGGCATTATATGACATCAATAAAATATAATTTCATTAATCAGATAAAAGTTAAACCAGAAATTAAAAAAAACCACTTCATCCCAAAGTAAATTTTATATATTTTTTCGGAGGTTGATGTATCATCGATTATCGAATGATGGGAATTGAAAAGAGTAATTTGTATTTTCTGAGTATAGGCCAGAAAGATATAACGAATGAAGGTTTTCTGGGAGTGTAAATCCAGAGAATATCGCGTTTTTCCATTTTGCGGAATGTAGGAAATGAAAATTTTTTACATGCAGGCGTCACAAAAACTCAGACAGAATGGTTGGTTGATGTCAATAAAAAATCTGTTTTACTCGATGATTGATACGATAGGCCCATTATGAATGCTTTTGCGCCACCACGAGGAAGTACCGCCAAAGTCGGTGAGTATGACATTCACTATTTGAGTTATGGCGAAGGGCCAGCTGTGGTTTTCCTGCATGGAAGTGGCCTTGGTGCCAGTGCCTATAGTAACTTCAAACAGAATATCGATGCTGTGGTCAATTGCGGGCATCGTGCTGTGTTGATCGATATGATTGGATTTGGTTATTCAAGTAAGCCAGCGGATCTCGATTACACAATGAAACTGTTTGTAACCACGGTCAAGGCTGCTCTTGATACCATCGGTATCGATCGGTGCTCCCTGGTTGGTAATTCTCTGGGCGGAGGTGTCAGTATTCGCTTGGCATTGGACCATCCTGAAATGGTGCAACGATTAATCCTGATGGCGCCCGGTGCTATTGAGGAGCGAGAAACCTACTTTGCTATGCCTGGTATCGCTAAAATGGTCAGCGCGTTTGTCGAAGGTCCGGTAAGTCGGGAAGGATTGCGAACAGTACTGGAGAGCCTGGTTTTCCATCCCAAGCATATTACAGATGAATTGGTTGAAGAGCGATTCTGTATTTTAGAAACACAACCCAAAGAGGTGTTGTTGAGAATGGTGATTCCATCAATGGGTGAGCAACTGAGCAAATTGCAGTGCCCTGTGTTTGGTTTTTGGGGTCAGCAGGACCAGATGACGCCGGTCAGTGGTGCAACAAAATTTTTGAATCAAGTATCTGAATGCGAATTTCAGATATTCTCAGATTGTGGTCACTGGGTAATGGTTGAATATGCTGAACGTTTTAATCTTGCACTGGGAATTATTCTTACAGGAGCATGATTTGTGCCATTGAATCAGTCCGATGTTGAACATTTAGGTGGTGAACTGTATCGCAGTATGCTCAGTAAAAGTACGGTTCCGCCATTAACGGATAGAGTGCCCAATATCACCATTGATGACGCTTATAATATTTCTCGACACTATTTAGATTTACGCCTACGGGAGAATCGTGAAACTGTTGTAGGAAAAAAAATCGGGGTTACCAGTGCCGCAGTGCAATCTATGCTGGGTGTGTATTCCCCCGATTTTGGTTTTTTAACTGATGCGATGCAATTCTCAAATGGTGATGTTCCTATCGGTCAACTGATTCAGCCCAGGGCTGAAGCAGAGATTGCTTTCAGATTAAAAAAAATGCTGCGTGGACCAGGTATAACCACAGGTGATGTGCTTGCTGCGACAGATTCTGTGATGGCGTGTTTCGAAATTGTCGATTCCAGAATTGAGAATTGGAAAATAAAAATCCAAGATACTGTTGCCGATAATGCATCCTGTGGCGTATTCGTAGTGAGTGATATGCATGCTGATGCGTCTGATCTGGATTTGGCTGCCTGCAAAGCCAGAGTGTACAAAAATGGTAAATTTCTAAGTGAAGGGGAGGGTGCAGCCGTGCAGGGCTCCCCCCTGGCATCGATTGCCTGGTTGGCAAATACACTGGGTGAGCTTGGGGTTGCACTTGAAGCCGGTGAATTGCTGCTCTCAGGTTCTCTGGTGCCGCTGGAGCCGATTGTGCCCGGTGATGTAATGAGTATGAATATTGAAGGTATCGGATCGTTAAACCTAAACTTCGTGGAATAGAACATGGGAACAATTTGGTTGTGACTATGGAAAAACTCCAATGCATGATTTTGGGATCAGGCAATATTGGCACTGACCTAATGATTAAAATTCGTGACAAATCTGAAAAATTAGCAGTTGCTGCGGTCATTGGAATTGACGCTGAGTCTGAAGGTCTGGCAATGGCGGTCAAGTCTGGTTTTGCGACAACCTGCAAGGGTATTCAAGGCGCAAAGGAGCTTGCGGAATGGGATGATATTCGTATTGTCTTTGATGCAACCTCAGCAGGTGCCCACAAACACCACGATACTGTTTGCCGTGTGGATGGCAAGCAGATGATTGACCTGACACCAGCGGCCATCGGCCCCTATTGTGTGCCCGTGGTTAATATGAATGAGCACTTGAACGAACCAAACATCAATATGGTGACCTGTGGCGGTCAGGCGACAATACCGATTGTTTATGCAGTCAATCGCGTTGCCGCTTCTGTACCTTATGCGGAGGTTGTTGCCTGTGTTTCTTCACAGTCAGCAGGGCCAGGTACCCGCGCCAATATCGATGAATTTACACAAACTACCGCACGGGGTTTGGAAAAGATCGGCGGTGCTAAAAACGGTAAAGCCATTATTGTACTTAACCCGGCTGAACCGCCAATGATCATGCGTGACACTGTATATACATTGTCGATCAATGCCAAAGAGCAACAGATTGAAGAGTCTATCCATGCCATGCTGGACGATATTCAACAATATGTTCCAGGCTATCGATTAAAGCAGGATGTACAGTTTGAGGCGATTGACAGGGGTCAACTTTTGAATATTCCCGGGTACGGGAAGACTGCCGGGTTGAAAACAACAGTCTTCCTTGAGGTTGAGGGGGCCGGGCACTTTTTACCCAGGTATTCGGGCAATCTGGATATTATGACTTCCGCGGCTATGGCGACGGGGGAACGGATTGCCGAACTTAAATATGGGATTGGGATATGAAAGGTAAGTTGCGTAATCCCATTGAGGAAAAGGTTTTTATTCAGGATGTTACTCTGCGGGATGGCATGCATGCGATCCGACATCAATATGGTATTGAGCATGTTGCAGCGATTGCTAAAGCACTGGATCAGGCAGGTGTTGATGCCATTGAAGTAGCCCACGGTGACGGACTCAATGGTTCGAGTTTTAACTATGGTTTTGGTGCGCATACGGATTGGGAATGGATTGAGGCGGCTGCTGATGTAGTTAACAATGCAATGCTGACTACACTGATATTGCCGGGCATTGCAACTGTTGATGCATTAAAGCGAGCCTATGATTTAGGTGTGCGTTCTGTTCGCGTTGCAACTCATTGTACAGAAGCCGATGTCTCCAGACAGCATATTGAGTATGCACGTAATCTGGGTATGGACACGGTCGGCTTCTTAATGATGAGCCATATGAGTGAACCGAAAGCGTTGGCACGACAAGCAAAGTTGATGGAAAGCTATGGCGCACACTGTATTTATGTTACCGATTCAGGCGGCGCGATTGATATGGATGGTTACGCCGATCGTATCAAGGCGTATGATGACATACTGGACCCCGTAACCGAAAGGGGTGTGCACGCGCACCATAACCTGTCACTGGGCGTGGCAAATTCTATTGTCGCTGTGCAAAACGGTGTTCGACGGGTTGATGCTTCTCTGGCGGGTATGGGCGCCGGTGCGGGTAATGCACCGCTGGAGGTCTTTGTCGCTGCTATCGATCGTAAAGGCTGGAGGCATGGTTGTGATGTTTTCAAGTTGATGGACGCAGCTGAAGAATTGGTTCGACCACTTCAGGATAGACCGGTACGGGTAGATCGCGAAACCCTGTCGCTGGGTTATGCGGGTGTGTATTCGTCATTTTTGCGTCACGCAGAAAAGGCTTCTACAGATTATGGCATTGATGTGCGTACTATTTTAGTTGAACTGGGGTGTCGTGGTATGGTGGGTGGTCAAGAAGACATGATTGTGGATGTTGCACTTGATTTGAAAAAACAACTGGAAGCGACACAAACTACTCGAGAAGAAGCCACAATATAAACCCGTATCCCGGTTTTTTAATCAGAATATAGATGTGCTCATATAACCGAATTTGCATTCGGTGTCTGGCCATTGTCGTAGCTAATAATGGGATTTTCTACTTATAAGACATATTATTGCAAGATCAGATTATCCATCCGAAGAAAATAATAAATAAAAACCCGTAATTATTTATTGTAAAAATTAACTATCAGTTCATTTAAAGGAGAAATAATGTGTCAATCTCGGTCACTTCTGGCAAAGTGTCTAGTCTGGGTTACATCATTCTGCTGACACAGGATATCGATGCCTGGCGGGAATTTGGTTCGGATGTGCTTGGATTAATGCTAAATTCTGAAATCAGCAATGCTGAACAATTATTCTTCCGAATGGACAATCACCCCTCCAGGTTGATTGTGAAGCATCATGATTCAAATAAATTGGCAGCCATTGGTTGGGAGTGTTCTGGTAAAGAATCTTATGAGGCAGTTATTACCGCTATTGAGACTACGGGAGCAAAGGTTAAGCGCGGAAACGAGTCAGCGGCAGCTGAACGGGGAGTGACAGAATACGCAGGCAGTAAAGATCCTGACGGTAATCCATTTGAGGTATTCCATACACGTACTGGACTGCGTGATAATTTTCAATCCCCACTGGATATTGACAAGTTTGTAACAGGGAAACTGGGTATGGGACATGCAGTTATTCCTGCACCTAAAGTCACTGTAACGGAAGCATTTTATAAAAACGTCCTGGGATTCGGCGCAAGCGATAATCTCACCTTGCCTTCACCGACTGCGGGTATGCCGGATATGAATATTCGTTTTTTTCATGCCAATAATCCCAGGCACCACAGCTTGGCACTTTTTAACTGGCCAAATCCACTTGGTTTGGTGCATTTGCTGCTGGAGGTGTCGAGCGTGGATGAGGTTGGTACCTGCCTGGATCGAATACACGCAGGGAACTACCCTTTGATGGCAACGCTGGGACGTCATTGTAACGACAATATGCTGTCTTTTTATGTGATAGGTCCGGGTGGTTTTGCGATTGAATATGGGTGTGATGGTTTAAAGATTGATAGTGATAATTATCAAACAACCGTCAGCACCCGTGCGGATGTTTGGGGACATGATTACATGTCACCCGTTCCAGCCTGATTTGTGCTATTTAGATAAAGTAGAATAAATGTTATGAGTAAACTGATTTCCCATTTACAGGCTATTAACAATATCGAATCAGGCATGACCATTGGCATTGGCGGCTGGGGTCCACGTCGTAAGCCGATGGCGCTGATTCGAGAATTGTTGCGTAGTGAGGTGAGGGACTTAACAGTAGTTTCCTTTGGTGGTGCCGATGTCGGTATGCTGTGTGCCGCAGGTAAGGTAAAAAAACTGGTGTTTGCCTTTGTTTCTCTCGACTTTATTCCATTGGAACCCTATTTTCGACAGGCCCGCCAGAAGGCTGAAATTGATGTGATGGAAGTCGACGAAGGCTTGATGATACTGGGTTTGCGGGCGGCAGCTATGGGTGCTCCCTTTATTCCGACTGAGGTTGGATTGGGAACGGATGTGATCAGACGCAATAAAGATATTAAGTTGATCGACTCCCCCTATGACGACAGCAAAGAATGGGTAGCAATGCCGGCATTGAATTTGGATGTCTCACTGTTGCATGTTGACCGTGCCGATCAGCGCGGTGTCTGTCAAATAAAAGGGCCAGATCACTATATGGATGACCTATTTGCCCGAGCAGCGAAAAAAACACTTGTTTCCTGTGATGAACTGGTTGATACCAACTTTTTTCATAAGAATTCAGAAGAGGCACGTTATGTGTTCTGGGAGCGAAGTGTTACCAGTCATGTTGTGCACAGTCCGTTTGGTGCACATCCGAGTTCATGTAATCCACTGTATGGCATTGATGTCAGGGTTTTTAGGGAATATGCAGCCAGTGCCAAACGAAAGGATGGTTGGAATCAGTATTTCAAAGATTATATTTCAGTGAAGGAGTCTGTTTATCTTGAGAAGGTTGGTGGTGCTGATTTTATACGTACATTACCATTGCCAATCTATTAAGGTTATCTGGCTTAACTTAATCGTGATGAGAGAAAAAATAATACATAATCCATTAGCTGATCTTCTCATTTGTGCCTGCTCAAGTATTTGGGATGATGATTCTGAAGTGTTGGCTTCAGGAATTGGTTTGATTCAACGCCTGGCCGCGTCGCTGGCAATGATGAAGAATCCAAATCTGATGATGACTGATTCAGAAGCTTATATTGTTTCAGAACCAGTGCCCGTTGGACGACGCAATGGCTATGAACCCAGGCGTGAAACTTGGATGGGATTTTCAAGAATATTTGATAACGTTTGGAGTGGTAACCGACATGCATTGGTTGGTCCCAGCCAGATAGATCGGTTTGGACAAGCCAATATTTCGGCAATTGGAGACTATGAGCAACCAAAGGTGCAGATGTTGGGCATGCGCGGATTTCCGGGTAATTCTATCAGTCATGCCAATTCATTTTTTGTGCCCGTCCACAGTAGGCGCGTTTTTGTTGAAGGTGAAGTCGATACCGTCTGCTCAATCGGGTATAACCCTGCTCGGTTACCCAAAGGTTACTGGTTGGATGATATTGATATTCGAAGGATTATAACCGATCTGTGTGTAATGGACTTTGAACCGAATCATAAGAGAATGCGGATTCTCAGCTTGCATCCTGGCGTATCGGCAGACGAGGTTCAGGACAATACCGGTTTTGATCTGATTAGGCCTGATGGACTTGGCCAAACCGCTGAACCGACACCCCAGGAATTGGCAACCATCAGCGCATTAGATCCGAATAACCTGCGTATAAACGCTGTTAAAACGAGGTGAATACTGTGACTGGCGTGGATGAGAATACTCAAAGAGCGAATGAAACGGTAGACCGAGCCGGAACCGATATTATTTATGAAGAGAAGTACCCCGTTTTATATGATGTTGACGGTCCCATCGCTTATCTCACCCTTAACCGAGTAAAATATCACAATAGCCAAAACTCCCAAATGCTTTATGCACTGGATGATGGTTTTTATAAGGCCTGTAATGACGATCATATAAAGGTGATCGTTTTGCGTGCTAAGGGTAAGCATTTCTCTGCCGGGCATGATATTGGAACACCCGGTAGAGACTTTGACTATGGTCGTGATGATCGTCGTTCAATGAACTACAACCATGACAACAAGCCAGGTGCAGAAAAAGCCTATATTCGCGAAGAAGAGGTTTATCTGGAATTTTGTCGTCGTTGGCGAAGTGTGCCAAAACCAACCATTGCACAGATTCATAAAGGATGCATTGCAGGAGGGTTAATGCTGGCCTGGGTATGTGACCTGATCATTGCTTCGGATGATGCATTTTTTCAGGATCCCGTTGTTCAAATGGGCTTTCCTGGTGTTGAGTATTTTGCTCATCCATTTGAGCTAAATGTGCGTCTGGCTAAAGAGTTTTTGTTATTAGGGGAACGCTGGAGTGCTGAACGTGCCTATGCAGCCGGAATGATTAATAAAGTAGTTCCACGTCAGCAGCTTGAAACCACGGTGAAAAGCTGGGCTGATAAAATCGCAAAGCAACCCCGCCTGGCGTTATCTCTCAGCAAAAAATCCTGTAATCACATTGAAGATCTGCAGGGTAAACGGACCGGGATTGATGCTGTTTTTGCTATGCACCATTTTGCGCATGCCAACAATACCCTGGTGAAAGGGGATTATATTGCCGGTTTCGATGGTAGGAAGATGGCACAATCGAATAAGGTCTCGCTGAGAGAGAGCGAAAAATAAATGCATCCAACACTGTCGACTTCATTGATCAAAATACTGGGTTGTGATTACCCAATCATTCAGACGGCAATGGGTTGGGTGGCGACCAGTCAACTGGTTTGTGCGAGTATTCAGGCTGGTGCGTTCGGCTTCCTTGCTGCTGCGGTGATGGATCCGGCTGAGTGTGAAAGAGAGATTAAAAAAATCAAATCGGTTACGGATAAACCTTTTGGTGTGAATATTCATGGATTTCAACCTGGTGTTGAGCGTATTGTAGATCTGTGTATAGAGTATAAAGTCGCTGCATTATCCTACGGACGTGGACCAAATTCCAAACTTATTGACAAAGTGAAAGATGCGGGTTTGAAGTGTGTGCCGACTATTGGTAACAGTAAGCATGCTTGCAAAGCTGTAAAGATGGGTGCGGATATCCTTGTTTGTCAGGGACAGGAAGGAGGCGGACACACAGGAGCAATACCTACTTGGTTACTGCTGGCGGAGGTTCTTGACCTGAATCCCGGGGTGCCTGTTGTAGCATGTGGAGGATTTAAGGATGGTCGCGGGCTAGCAGCCGCCCTGACTTTTGGTGCTGAAGGAATTGCCATGGGAACACGTTTTATGATGAGTTCTGATAGCCCAACACCGAGTGCCACCAAAGCGGAGTATATCAAATCCCAGGTATCAAATATTCCCGTTTCTAGCAAACTGGATGGTCTCCCGCAACGAATGTTAATGAATCGTACTTTAGTTGAGCTGGAAAAATCATCAAGCTTCGGTATGTTAATACGCGCATTGAGAAATGGCTGGAAATATAAATCTAAAACCGGTATGCCTATAGTTCAGATTCTTAAAACAGCCTGGGAAATGGCAAGTAAAACTGATATGACACTGGGGCAAACTCTGATGGCGGTGAATGCTCCTATGATTATTCAAAAAGCAATGGTCGAGGGTAAACCGGATGAGGGCGTGTTGCCCAGTGGCCAGATTGCCGGTCTTATCTACGACCTGCCAAATTGCGCTCAAATGGTCTCTAAAATTATTGAGGAGGCTCAAATTAACCTGATGCGGGTTACAAGTACGGTGACGTAATGTCTATTAGAACCGAAGTCAATAACAGTATTGCCGAAGTGATTCTAGATCACCCGCCGGTCAATGCATTTAACGGCACGCTTTGGAATACAATTCCTAATATTATTACCACCTTAGGAAAACGACAAGATATTAAAGTCCTGCTTATTCGTGCCGAAGGCAGAGGTTTTTGTGCAGGTGTTGATATCAAGGAACTCGCGGAGAACTCGTCTGCTATTGTTGAGGTAAATAAAGGAAACTACGAAACATTTAAGGCGATTCATCATTGTGAAGTACCGGTTATTTGTGCCCCCCATGGCTTTGTGATTGGTGGTGGTATTGGTATGTGTGGCGCTGCTGACATCATTATCGCTTCTGAGGATTGCTTTTTTTCTCTACCAGAGATTGATCGAGGCGCCATGGGTGGCGCCGCCCATTTGCAGCGTTTTTTACCGCTACCTAAGGTGCGTGCCGCTTTCTTTACTGGCGAAAAAATACCGGCCAAAGAAGTATATCGTTTGGGTGGTATTGAAATGCTGGTGTCTCGTGAAATACTTCACAAGAAAGCCCGTGCCTATGCTGAAGTCATCGCCAGTAAATCCAGGGATGCACTGCGAATTGCCAAACAAGCCTTGAATGGTATTGAACCTTTTGACGTTGATGCAAGCTACCGCTGGGAACAGGGCTTTACCTTAGAAATGTACATGCTCAAACACAGCCAAAAAGCACGAGCGACGTATATGAAAATAGACAAATCGACAGAGTTACAAGAGCCTAACTAGGGTATGCTCGATGAAAACTAATTTCACACCTGAACAGAAAAAATTTCGTGCCGAGGTTCGTGAATGGTTGAATGCTCATGTTCCCAGAGAGCGCTTGCCTAGCTTTGATACAAAAGAGGGATTTGAACAACATCGGGCATGGGAAGGTGCACTAGCCTCCGGTAACTGGAGTAATGTTAATTGGCCCACAGAGTATGGTGGTAGAGGCCTTGATCTGATTTCCTGGCTTATTTTCGAGGAAGAATATTATCGTGTGGATGCCCCCTTACGGGTGAGTCAAAATGGTATCTTTTTGCTTGCGCCAACCATTATGGAGTATGGCAGTGAAGAACAAAAAGCACGTTTTCTACCACCAATGGCATCCGGGCAAGAAATTTGGGCACAGGCCTGGTCAGAACCGGGTGCGGGTTCTGACATGGCTGCCATCACAACAAAGGCTGTACGCGAGGGTGATTATTACCTGATTAATGGCCAGAAAACCTGGTCTTCACGAGCCGTGTTTGCTGACTGGTGCTTTGGGCTGTTCAGAACTGATGGGAACAGTAAGCAACATAAAGGCCTATCTATAATTCTTGTACCACTTAACAGTCCGGGTTTAACTCGTCGTCCAATTATGCAGCTGGATGGTGAGTCTGGTTTTGCTGATTTGTTTTTTGATGAGGTGCGTGTACCCGTTGGCAACCTGCTTGGACCAGAGCACGGGGGCTGGAATGTAGCGATGGTAACAGCAGGTTTTGAGCGTGGTTTATTACTGCGCTCGCCAGCGCGTTTTCAGGCAGCTGCAGCGCGGCTGATAACGCTGTATAAACAACATAAGGATCGCCTTTCTTTGGGAATTGGTGAGCAGGTTATACAAGCTTGGATGAACACAGAACGTTTTTGTGCAGCAACGTATCAACTTGTTTCACGTATACAGGCGGGTGCCTCAATATCATCCGAGGCCAGTGCCAATAAGCTTTTTTGGTCAGAAATGGATCGCCACCTGCATCGCACTGCTATGAGCATCATGGGTGCCCAGGCCGAAATCGAAGGCGGATTAGATGCAATAGACAATGGACGCTGGCTCGATGGTTATATGTTTTCCCTGGCGGGTCCTATTTATGCAGGGACGAATGAAGTCCAACGAAATATTCTGGCCGAGCGTGTTCTCGGTTTGCCCAGAGACAGGGCTGGAAAATAGCAATGGATTTTCGTTACACACAAATTCAACAGGATTTGATTGAAGCAGCGAGTGCGATGCTCAATGGTGAAAATAATCTGGAGCGTCTGCGTGACTTGATAAACGAAAGGAAGACAGGACAAATTGCTATAAATGCTCAGGGTAGTGGGCTGTCCCATATTTGGGGGCAATTCTCCGAAGTAGGATTGCTTGGTCTAATGGCCAGGGAGGCTGATGGTGGCCTGGAACAACCCCTTGTGCTTATGGCGGGAGTAGCCGAGGCCGCAGGCTATGTAGCATTGCCAGAGCCTCTGATTGAACTGGCTGGGATAGTGGTTCCGCTGTTATCTCAAATGAATAAACCGGAGTGTCTTACACAGGTGCTTGAAGGTCGCTTATTGGTAGGCATTATCACACCTCTATTACCCTTTAATAACACCACTGCCTATCATGATATGTTCATTGTTACCTCTGAGATGGGTGGTGAACTGGTATTGAAAAAAGATCTGAATTTGGAATCTAGACAATCGATTGACCCATTAAGAAAGCTTGCCAAAGCCAACAAGCCAAGTTCACAGAATGCCCTGGCAGACTACCACGGTGCGGTACTCAGTGCAGCACAATTACTTGGTTTGTCCAAACGCATGATTGATATGTCGTGCGATTTCGCAAAGAAAAGGCATCAATTTGGGCGGCCTATTGGTTCATTTCAAGCCATTAAGCACCAGCTCGCTACGGCATATATGCAGATTGAATTTACCAGACCAATGATTCAACTGGCAGCTCTACAGGGTGGCGTTGCAGTGCACAATGCAAAGCTGACTGCAATAGATACGGCTATGTTGGTGATCGAAACGGCCATTCAGGTGCATGGTGGTATGGGTTATACCTACGAAGTCGATTTACATCTTTTTATGAAACGCGCCTGGGCACTCTGTGGTGAGTGGGGTGACCGAAATTATCACATGAAAAAATTGGAAGAGTACTTGCTCAATAATGAGATGGATATTGGTCAGATTCAAACGTTTATCCAGGAAAATTGAAAATGACTGAAGCATATATCGCCGATGCTGTTCGAACGCCAGTGGGACGTCGCAGGGGCAGTTTAGCGGAGGTGCATGGCGCCGATCTGGGTGCTCAGGTACTAAAAAACCTGGTGCTACGCAATAATATACCAGATTTTGAGTACGATGATATCATTTTTGGCTGTGTGGACACGGTTGGTCCTCTGGCGGGCGATATTGCGAGAACCTGCTGGTTGGCTGCAGGGCTGAGTGATCAGGTGCCCGGTGTTACCATAGATCGACAATGTGGTTCATCCCAGCAGGCAGTGCATTTCGCGGCCCAGGCAATTATGGCAGGTACCCAGGATGTGGTTGTGGCGGGTGGCGTGCAAACTATGACACAGATTCCGATTAGTTCAGCTATGAGTCTCGCAGAGCCGCTTGGATTTACCGATCCTTACAGTGGCTCAAGCGCCTGGGTTCAACGCTATGGCAGTGAGCCACTTACGCAGTTCAAAGCAGCGCAGAGAATTGCTGATAAATGGGGTTTTTCTCGATCTGATTTGGAGGTCTATGCATTGGAATCTCATCGACGTGCGTTACATGCCATTGATAATGGATATTTTGACCGGGAGATATTGTCGCTCAATGGATTGAGCCAGGATGAAACCCCACGCCAAACCAGTTTGAAAAAGATGGCTGAGTTGGATTCTCTATTTGGTTGCGAGAAGGTTACGGCTGCAGTATCGAGCCAGACTTGTGATGCCGCAAGTGCTGTGTTAATCGTATCAGAAGCAGCGTTAAAGAAATATAATTTGACGCCACGTGCAAGAATTCATCACATGAGTGTTCGTGGTGATGATCCAATTTGGATGTTGACAGCGCCAATTTCAGCAACCAAATACGCGATGAAAAAATCGGGATTAACCCTAAATGATATTGATCTAGTTGAGGTTAATGAAGCTTTTGCATCGGTGGTAATGGCGTGGCTGAAAGAAATAGAATATCCGCATGACAAAACCAATGTAAATGGAGGTGCAATAGCTTTGGGTCATCCGCTGGGAGCGACAGGTACAAGACTGATGACCTCACTGCTGCACGAACTTGAGCGCACACGCGGTCGTTATGGACTGCAAACCATGTGTGAAGGAGGCGGTCAAGCAAATGTCACCATCATTGAAAGGATTTAATGGGAAAACCAAACCGAAAAAAGGTTGGCTAAAAAAACATGAGTAATCTCTGTAAAAATCGAATTGTTATTATCACAGGTGCTGGTAAAGGCCTGGGGCGTGCACATGCTCTGGCCTTTAGTGCCGAAGGTGCCACGGTAATAGTCAATGACATTGATGAATTATCCGCTCAGGCAGTCGTGGACAAGATTCAGGCGAGTGGAGGTACAGCAAGAATTAACAACTTTGATATTACTAATTATCAGGCCTGTACCGAAGCCATACAGGATACAGTTGATACCTATGGCGATCTTCATGTGATAGTAAACAATGCCGGCATCAATAGAGACCGTATGTTTGTCTCCATGACAGAAGATGATTGGGATACGGTTATGACCGTACATCTGAAAGGGCATTTTTGCTTGAGTTCTAATGCGGTGCGTTATTGGCGTACTCGATCAAAAGCGGGATATAAAGTCTCCGGGCGTATCATCAACACCAGTTCCGGTGCCGGGTTGCAGGGTTCGGTCGGTCAATCAAATTATGCAGCAGCAAAAGCGGGTATTGTGGCATTAACACTGAATCAGGCGGCTGAACTGGCGCGTTATAAGGTGACTGCGAATGCTATTACCCCATCGGCACGTACGAGCATGACAATGGCAGTTCCAACTATGGCAGAGCGCATGAAGAAGCCAGATAACAATAGTTTTGATTACTGGTCAGCAGCTAATGTATCGCCGCTTCTGGTCTGGTTAGGTTCAGAACAATCCGCGCATATCAGTGGTAAAATTTTTGAGGCTGAAGGGGGCAAGATTTCCATTGCCGATGGCTGGCGTAGTACCAAAGGCATTGATAAGGGCAATCGATGGCAACCGACGGAAATCGGTAGCGTCATGGATAAATTGTTGGCAAAAGAAAACCCTGCTCAACCGGTTTACGGTGCTGAATAACCTGGCGAAAATAGCCCATGGAATTTTCCTTTAATCCAGAGCAGCAGCATATAGCTGAAGTTGCCGATACCTTCCTGGGCTCTGTAGCAGGCAGTGAAGCAATGCGTAGGGCTATGAAAAGAGAATCTGGGTTTGAAGTTGATGTATGGCAGAAAATAACACAAAAAATGGGTTGGCACTTGACACATATTCCAGAGCAGTTCAATGGACTTGGTCTAGGTTATATCGAGCTTTGCATATTGCTTGAGCGGATGGGCGCTAATCTGGTTTGTGCGCCTTTCTATTCGACAGTTGTTTTTGGTGTGAATGCGTTATTGATAACGGGCACAAAAGCACAAAAGCGGCACTGGTTAGAACAGATTGTAACGGGACAAAAACGTTTGACGCTAGCCTATTCCGGACAAGGTCGTGGCTGGGGTACGAAATCTGTGACAGCCCAGTATCAAAAAAAAGATAACGATTTTATTATCAATGGTAATTATCACTATGTGATTGATGGCCATACAGTAGATGCATTGGTAGTTGCTGCCCGTGAAATTAAAAGTGGTAATTTGGGACTATTTGTATTGCCAACTAACACCGAAGGGGTGACTCGATGTTGGACCCCCTCGATGGATCAGACACGAAAACTCGCAACTGTAAAATTGTCTAATGTTATTCTGGACAAAGATTCTTTTATGGGCGAAGAATCTGGAGATAGTTTGGCCACCCTGGATAATATTCTGGCGCTAGCATGTATTGCGCTCGCCGCAGAACAAATGGGAGTTGCGGAAAAATCATTAAACATGACAGTGAGTTACATAGCTCAGCGCAAGCAATTTGATCGTGTGATAGGTGGCTTTCAAGCACTGAAACATAAAGCGGCTGATATGTTAAACAGAGTGGAATCTGCCCGTTCAGCTGTTTATTATGCCGCCTGTATAGCAAATGAATTTATGGCTGGCAATGACATGGGTGCAGAATTGCTGGAAGCTGCCAGTATTGCAAAAGCCTACTGTTGTGAAGCGGCGTATTTTAATAGTGGTTTAGCACTGCAAATGCATGGCGGAGTTGGTTTTACATGGGAGTACGATGTACACCTCTATTTTAAGCGTGCCAAGGCAGCTCAGGTCAGTCTCGGTGATACTGCCTGGCACAAAGAACGAATAGCTGATATTGTACTGGGTTCTGCTGATTAAGATAAGGTATTTAGCGTACTTCCCGAATTTCCCCACATTGCGTATAGTGCTTGATTCACATCTGTGTGACTCAAGCACTCATTGATCGAATATAGTGATGTTGAAACAGTCTGTAAGGTTAGATTATTGTTTTGATACAAACAATCTTTGTATCAAAGATTCAGCGTGTTATTTGTTACGATAATTCTTATGTACTTTGCTGCAGAATCTAGGTTGTAATTTTTATAAGAATGACTATGTGTCGGAAAGTCGAATATGCTGATTAGGACAATCGTTCATTAAAAAAACGACTGACACACGCTATAAATTTATATTCCTCGAAACGAATTACAGCGTGACGTGCATCATCATATATGACTAGTTCTTTCTCACCGCGTTTTGCTCCATAGAGATGTTGAACATATTTTAATGGTGCAATTTTATCCTTGCGTCCATGGACAAACAAAACAGGAACATTATCTGGAATTTTCTTGACTAAATCCAACTGTGGTCCACGACAACGAAGCGCATTTTTTAACCCTGCTCCAACCAGCAGCATGAGTACCGAGCCAAAAAAATAACTTATCCATATGGGAATCCACCGATAAAGTCTTTGAGCAATAAATTTTACATTGTACCCAGAACTTTCAGCGACAACAGCACTAACACGCCGGTCGGAGCTTGTAATTGCAATTGCTGCAGCACTTCCACTTGAGACGCCTACAATACCGACCTTGTCATGCTGTTTGTTTTTTTCGATAAAATCAAGTGCTGCTAATAAATCTCGAGCTTCACGTATACCGATGGTTGTCATCCCTCTTGGATCAAAATCACTTGCGCCATGATTGCGGCCATCGAGCATCAACATTGCAAAACCAGCATTATTTATTGCAGGAAGTAAAGGAAGATAATAGCGCCGATCATCCAGACCGCCGTGCAGTGCAATGATAACAGGCGGGCTTTTAGCATTTTGGAGATCCTTTTCTGGAGGCGGTACATACCAAGCATGGATTGTTAACCGGTCAAATGTGACAAATGAAATATTCTCATAGTTGAATCCTCTACTTAAGGGTGTAGCACCTTGCTCTACTGGTGGTAGTATTGAGTCATAAGGCTTTTTATGTCTTAAATGTTGACTGTATATAATAAATAATGCAGTGCCGATAGCCCAAAAAAACAGAAATCCAAAAAAATAAGTGATTATATTTAAAAAAATGTTAATCACTCAATGCGCTCCTTATATCAATATATTTTTGGCTAAAATAAAATCTAAATATTTTTAAAGAACTCAGGTTTTTGACAGGCCCATAGTTCACCCCAATAACGTCCGCCGCCATCAAGTGTAATGACTTCTCCTGTCATAAAATTTGAAGCATTGCTGCCAAGATAGCCAACCAATTCAGCTACTTCCCATACTGTTCCAAAACGTTTCATGGGATTTGAGCCTGTAAAGGATTCTACTGAGGAAATATCGTAAGCATGCATTCCTTCAGACGAAATAACGCCGGGCGCGATGCAGTTAACTCTAATATTGAAAGGTGCCCACTCTACGGCTACAGTTTTTGTCGTATATATAATACCAGCGCGGGCTGCGCAGGTATGGACGATATCGAACATGCCTCGATCAATAACAGTAGTCATATTAATAATATTACCGGGTCGACCGTGGCTTCGCCATTTTTTTGCTGCGGCCTGCATCATAAACCAGGTGCCATTGAGGTTATTGTCAATAACGGCTTTCCAGCCGTTGGGGCTAATATCAATAGCGGGTTTTGGGAATTGACCACCAGCATTATTGAACAGAATATCGATGCCCCCTAACGTCTGCCAAATATCCTCGAATAGCTGATCTACAAAAGTGGCATTGCGAATATCTATTCGTCGGATCTCAACATCGAGCTGTGCTTTAGACATCACTTGGGCAGCAGTTTGAAGTTTATCCATATTGCGACCACAGAGAATGACTTTAGCGCCGAGTCGAGCATATAACCAGGCACTGGCTTTACCGATACCACTTCCACCTCCAGAAATTAGAATCTGTTTGCCTTTAAAAAGATCCGGAGAATAGACAGTGGGAGCGGATGCAAGTTGGGCATCGCTCATACCAAATGCAAGTTGCCGCTCTGTCATAACTCAAACCTATGCTGAGTAAATTAGCTCTTGAAAAGTTCACTGGCAATAATAATTTTTCTTATTTCTGTCGAACCTGCACCAATCTCTAACAATTTTGTTGTGCGAAATAAACGGTTGATTTCTGACTCCCAAATATAGCCGTTGCCACCAAATATTTGTACACTATTGTCAAGCACCCGATTGCACATATTGGCACAATACATAATCGAAGCGGCAGTTCGTGCATGAATGTCGCCTTTGCCTGCCTGAGTTTCATCTACTTCATTGATTTCTGCCAAAATACTCCAGCAGAATGTTTTCATAGTTTCTACCCAGACATACATATCAGCTAATCGTGACTGAACCATTTGAAATTGTGCAATGGGTTTACCAAACTGCTTACGGGTTTTGGCAAATTCGAGACTTAATGATAATGCACGTTCTGCAGTGCCTACACTAATCGGAGCAACCATGGATCTCTCAAAATCCAGTCCACTCATAACTACTTGATGACCTTGATGTTCATCACCAACAATATTCTCCAGTGGAACACGAAGGTTCTCGAAAAATAATTCCGCAGTTTGACTTCCTCGAAATCCCATTTTGTTCATCTTTTGCGCGACTTTAAATCCCGGCATATCACTTTCCACGATAAAGGCGGTAATACCCTTTGAACCTTTACCAGGGACTGTTTTGGTGTACACCAGACATATATCAGCAATGGGTCCGTTGGTGATATAAATCTTGCTACCGTTTAATATATAGTGATCATTCTCTCTTATTGCCCTTGTATTCATTGAGCCAAGTGCATCAGAACCCGCACCGGGCTCTGTTAAGCCAAGGCAACCAATAATTTCGCCGGAACAGAGTCTCGGTAGATATTTTTCACGGAGATGATCAGATCCATTTTTATCTATATTATTGGCACATAGATTGTCATGAGCAACCCACGCCAATGCCAGCGCATGATTCCAGCGAGAAAAGGCCTGGCAAATCAGCCCTGCCGAAAGCATATCAAGGCCCACACCGCCATATTTTGGGCTGACAGTGATACCCAAAAAGCCCAGTTTCCCTAGTACTTGCATAATATCGCTTGGCCACCACTCTTCATCATCCATCCTTTGCGCCAAAGGATATAATTGTTCTCTGGCGTATTTGTCCGCATGATCAAGTATATTCTGTTGTTCATTGGTAAGCGTAAATTGATTTTTCATTGTTATTTCGTCTTCCATAGATTTTGATATTGGATATCAGTTTTCAATTTCAAGAAGGATGTCGTCTGTTGCAATTTGTTCGTCTGCTTTTACATTCAGTGTTTGTACAGAGCCATCTATCGGGGCTAGAATAGAATGTTGCATCTTCATCGCCTCTAGTACAACAAGCCGCTGACCTTTCTTAACTTCATCACCCTCAGTCACTTCAATACCAATAATTACTCCATGCATAGGCGCTCTAATTATGCTAGCGGTGGCATCAATATTGATATTTTCTACCCCTGCAATGATATTAGTAAGTTTAAATATAGTGGCTCCAGATATAGCTATATGTATTAACTTTTCGTCCTCGATACAAAAAATGGCAGATACGGTGCGCCCATTGACAATAAGTTTTGCACGATCAGTTGTTATTTCTAACACCGTGATATTTATTTCATGTTCTAGGAGTGATACTCTATAGGAACCCCCAGCTTTATCTGGAGAAGATATTGAAATAATTAATTGACGCCCATTAATTTCATAACAGCGCAAGCTTTGTAAAACAGCAACACTCGACCAGTCAAGAAGTTCAGAACTCATATTCGATGCGACTGATTGGTAATGCCTCATCGCTGAAATGTGTTGTATTACGGCAGCAATAGCACAGTTCGTATAGATATTTTCATCTATATTTTTATTTTGTATAGGAGTTTTTGCAAAATTTTCAGCGATAAAACCAGTTGTTGATTTTCTATTGATAAACTGCTCGTTTTTTAACGCCGCAATCAGAAAATCACGATTTGTTTTTATGCCAAACAGAGCTGTATTATCCAGAGCCTTGATCAATTTTCTGCGAGCCTCCTCACGGCATGAACCATGGGCAATTATTTTTGCCAACATCGGATCATAAAAAGGGGTCACCACTGAACCGGATTCAATACCTGAGTCTACCCTGATACCCGAAAAACTGGGCTCTATCCACTTAGTGACAGGTCCTGCGCATGGTAAGAAGTCATCATCTGGATCTTCAGCATATAAACGTACTTCAATAGCATGGCCTTGTAGCTTTATATCAGATTGTTTTAAATCAAGTGATTCTCCTTGAGCAATTTTTAATTGAAGTGCGACCAAATCGTGCCCTGTTATCATCTCGGTTACGGGGTGCTCTACCTGTAAGCGTGTGTTCATTTCCAGAAAATAAAATGTGCCTTCTTTATCGAGTAAAAATTCGACAGTACCAGCACCAATATAATTGACTGCTTTTGCAACACCAATAGCCGAATTGCCCATCTTTGCACGCAATTCAGGGATCATCACTGGACATGGTGCTTCTTCAATAACCTTTTGATGTCGCCTTTGAACTGAGCAGTCTCGTTCTGCAAAATGCACAATATGGCCAAAGGAATCAGCAAGAATCTGAATTTCGACATGACGAGGCCTGTTTATTGCACGCTCGAGAATCAGCGTATCAAAGCCGAATGTTTTCTTGGCTTCCAGTCGAGCCATATGAATACTATTGGATAATTCAGATAAGCAATCAATCCGGCGCATGCCAATCCCTCCACCACCCGCGGCAGCTTTAACCATCAGTGGAAAACCAATTTTTTTTGCCTCTGCTATCAGAATTTCATCGGATTGGTCTGAACCTTGATAGCCAGGTAAACAAGGAATGCCAGCATCGATCATCGCACGTTTTGAAATGGCCTTGTCGCCCATGATATTAATGGCGTGATGATCTGGACCCACAAAGATAAGATCTTCTTCCTGTACAAGCCGGGCGAATTCTGCATTTTCAGATAAAAATCCATAGCCGGGATGAATTGAGTCTGATCCAGAGATTTTTGCAGCTTCAATTATTTTCTCCGGATTAAGGTAAGAACTGTCAGCTGCTGATAATCCTATGTAAACAACATCATCTGCAAACCTGACATGTGGTGCCTTAACATCTGCATCAGAATATACTGCAACCGTTTGTATCCCCATTTCTTTTGCTGTTCGCATAATGCGTAAAGCGATTTCACCGCGGTTGGCAATTAGGAGCTTCGAGATTTTTCTCATGATGTTGTAATAGTTGATTTCATTGTCAGGTGTAGGAGCTAGAATGGGAAAGAACCTGGTTAACTAAAATCTAGCGACTCCATAACTGTTAGCTTGACATTTGCGTATAACAGCTTCTGAGCAGGTCTCTAGCGCAAAACCCAGTACTCTACGTGAATCTCTTGGATCTATAACACTATGTACCAAATTCCGACCAGCAGTATAAAAAGCATCTTGTTGTCTGATAAAATAGTCTGTAATAAATTTTTCTTGTTTTACTAAAGCGGACCTGTCAACTTTTTTTCCCTTACGGGTAGCAATTGATTCAGCGACCTGTGTCATGGTTTTAGCCGCTTGCTCACCACCCATCACATTGGTTGCTGCGTTAGGCCATGCAAACAAAAAATCTGGTTCATAGGCAGCGCCACACATACCGTAATTACCAGCACCGAAACTTGCGCCAATGATCATCGATATTTTTGGAATCCTGATATTGGATACCGCTTGTATCATTTTTGCACCGTGTTTAATCATGCCTGCCCTTTCAGATTCAGTACCAACAAGGTATCCAGTTGTGTTGTGTAAAAAAATTAATGGTAATTCGGTTTGATCACAGAGTTGGAAAAATTGGGCTGCTTTGGTAGCGCCACAAGGATCAATTGGGCCATTATTAGCAATAATTCCACAAGAAAACCCCATAATACTTGCATGTAAACAAATTGTTGCACAGCCATAGCGTGGTTTGAATTCGTCAAACTCCGATGCATCAACAATACGAGTAATTACCTCCCGAATATCGAATGGATCTTTATAATTAATTGAGACAATACCAACGAGTTCCTCAGAAGATAATAATGGTTCTTTCGTAGCGAAGCGATGAGGTAAGTGTAAATTCTTATTCCACTGAAGACGACCTATGATGTCACGAGCTATACTCAGACCATGGGCATCATTTTCTGCCAGATATTCAACCAAGCCGGATACATTTGCATGCATTTCAGAACCTCCCAGCTCACGTTCTTCGGCTACTTCACCTGTTGCGGAATGTACTAGAGCTACTCCGCCCAAAGCAGCCAGGCCATTTTCTTTAACACCTACTACAAAATCTGAAAGTCCTGGCATATAGGCACCTCCCGCAGTAGAGGGACCGTGTAAAACGGTCAGGCTCGGAATTCCGGCAGCACTGAGCTGAGCTAGGTTCCTGAAGAGAGCGCCGGCCTCTACCCAGTTTTCTACAGTAAATTCCATCAGGTTGGCACCTGCACTTTCGACTAAATGAACCAGAGGCAGTTTTTGTCTTCTAGCAATACTTTGAATGCTCAGTCCAGTTGATACTGTAGTAGGCGTGTAAGAACCTGCACGAATACCACTATCATCAACCCATATCATACAGCGAACCCCTTTTATGAAACCGATGCCACAAATAACGCTGGCGCCTGGGATACTTGTTTCAGGATTGGAATCTTCAAACAGGTAGTTTGATAATGTATGCAGTCTTAGAAACGGCATACCGGGATCAAGTAAATGTGCGATACGATCATGGGGTGGAATCTGTCCGCGTTTTTCAAAGATTGAACGGCGTTTATTTGATGCTTTTATTGCTCTTGTTTCAAGATCACGCAGCTGCTTGACCAGTTTTAGCATACCGACACGGTTATTTAAAAATCTTTCAGATAAAGGCTTTACTTGTGATTTAAACGTTGACACTGTAGTCTTCCAGAATGTGTAGTGTTTTATACTTTTAATTTAACTTTAGTTATAGATATGCGATCAATAACATCCGATCAAATAAATTTTTACTAGTTGTCTCCGCCATTTGTAAAACTAGATGACTTACATGAACTAAAACAAAGCTGAATGTTGTGATTTTTAAACTAATTTTGAATTATAATATATCGTTTACTGCCACATATTTGAATAATTTTCCCATACCCTTTTCTGTATCATAAGATTGTTTTCACTCAGAGTAATTAGTATTCGATTCATCATTTGATGTTTAGTATGGGCCACTCGAATTGACTCAGGGGTATTGATATATTATTTTCTTGGATTTGAACTTTGTCTTCACTGTCTATCATTTGAGTCATCTTGGGGTTTCATTTTAGTTATTGATCTGGATCGTTTTGGTTCTGTATGGCGTTATTTTTATCCTGCCGGGATACGTTTATTTTGATATACTAAGACTCAATTCTATAGGTTGTCATTGCAGTTTTACATCTGTCATTTTAAGTTTTAACTCGGCGGAAATATAGCGATGCTATATTGCTAGAAATCTCATTCAATATCCGTATACTTCCATCACTATATAGTTGCCGGGTTGATAAGGCACACTTGACATTTGAAATCTGAATAAAATATACTTATAAAATACGCTTTGTCCAATGAAAAGTGTAACAATTTTTAATATCAGCTTTGTCTTCTCAAAAAATTTCTAAGATTTCTACTGAAAGTATGATGTTGGGTTTCTCGGAGCTGGTAGTATCTTAGACTGATTACTCTGACAGATAAGTGAATGATTATTACTTTGCAAAGCATTCTTTATGAATTTGTAGAGACATTTTAGATTGTTTTACTAGTCTCAAGATCAATATTTTCCATGAAAAAGTAAATCAATGTGCGGGGCATGATTCAGTACTGACATAGTATTTTTCCATTACACTATTTCTTACCATCGATGAATGATATAATTTTTAAAATTACATCAATATATATCCCCCGAGCAACAATCATTAACTAATGATTATTTTATAAATCAATTTTAAGATTTAAATGATATTCAAAGAAACTGTGCTTTCAGAATACACTATTTTAGATACCTGGAGCACTTGTGATCGATAGAGTTCCGAAGAATATGAGGTCATAAGCAGACAGATAGCGATACTGTTGGGTTCGAGTTTGAATTTTTAACAATAAGAAAATACAACTTTTGATCCTAGAAATTATTGCTTTGATATCGAAAAGATCGTCATTAGGGCCTATACATATTGTCTGGAAAAAACAACCTCTTGGTTAAGAGGTCTACATTAACTTTTGATTAAGCTCAATTCTGAAAGTTGGTATTTTTATATGCTTTGTAACCGCATATTGATATAAATAATAATATTTAAAGCGGTATACAGGCAGTAATGTCCGCTACAGGTTGAAAATAGGATTTTTTGTTCGGTTATGCCGGACACTGTTAATGGCAAACAGATTGCGATAGAAATAGAGCTTTGACACTATCGTTTCACGCTGGATTTCCGAATACAATATAAGTGACAAAGTGATACCACAGAAGCTGATAAATTAGCTTTTCTTTGTGTGATGACCAATAAAAGACAGATTTTAATTAAAAATTATTAATGTGTTCCAACTACAGAAATGTCTGATATTAGGGGTAACCCAGTGTCGAATACTTTGATCGAATCCCTGCAATCCGATGGTGTTATGTACCTAACCATGAACCGTCCAGAGGTCCACAATGCATTTGATGAGCATCAGATTGATCAACTGACAGCTGCTCTTCAAAGAATTAATAAAAATGTCCATATAAAAACAGTTATTCTCGGTGCCGAAGGAAATAGTTTCTCGGCAGGAGGCGATCTAAACTACATGCGGCGTATGGGGAACAATAGTTATAAGGAAAACCTAACAGACGCGAGACGTCTGGCAAATTTAATGAAAACATTGAGTACGATTTCAGTACCAACTATTGCGCGGGTACAGGGCGCGGCTTTTGGTGGTGGAGTGGGTTTGATTAGCTGCTGTGATTTTGCCTTTGCTGCCTCTGGGGCCAAATTCAGTCTTAGCGAAGTCAGGCTCGGTATGGTCCCAGCTACCATTGCCCCTTATATTATTAAGGCAGTTGGTCAAAAAGTCGCGAGTAGATTATTCATGAGCGGAGAAGTGATTGACTCTGATCGCGCCTGGCAACTTGGTCTGATCAGCCATTTATCTGATCCGAAATCCCTGGATTTGGATATTCAGGCTTTTACGAAAAGTCTATTGAATAATGCCCCGATAGCTGTAAAAAAAGCAAAACATATCGTTTCGGAGATAACCCAGGATTCGATAGATGACGAAATTATCCAAAAGACTATAAGTTTAATTGCTGATCTTAGAGAATCAGAAGAGGGAAAAGAAGGATTAAATTCCTTTTTGGAAAAGCGTAAACCCAAATGGATTTCATGAATCCTGGTTGTGAATTAAACTAACTAATTGATATTGATTTATAAGCACAATCTACCAAGAAAAACATCCAATGATTCTGGTGATAGATAGTTGCAAAAATTTGTCTATACTATTTTGATCTGTTGAATAAATATAGCTATTTTCAGGATATGATATGGAGATGTTTAAATTCATAGTTGCCTGAGATAATAATCAGATTTTTAGAGAGTAACATATGAAAAAAAAATCCATCATACGCATTGCCAATGCGCAGGGTTTTTGGGGTGATAGCGCCCTTGGACCTAAGCAGTTGCTTGCAGAAGAACAGCTTGATTACATTACTTTGGATTATCTCGCTGAAATATCACTGAGTATTATGCAGAGACAAAAAATGCAGAATCCTGATAAGGGTTATGCAATGGATTTTGTCGAATTGCTAAAAAACATAGTGCCTGTATGTAAAGAAAAAGGGATCAAAATTATCGCCAATGCAGCAGGGGTTAATGCAAAGTGTTGCCTGAGGAATACAAAATCTACATTAAAATCATTAGGTTTACACGGTATTAAAATTGGCATCGTAGAGGGTGACGATATTCTGAAAAATATTAACCGGTTTTTATGCAGTGGTCATGAGATGAGAAATATGGAAAGCGGCGAGAGGCTAAGCAGTATATTAGAAAAAGTATTAAGTGCTAATGTATATATTGGTGCACAACCTATTGTTGATGCATTGAATCAGGGTGCTGATATTGTCATCACTGGCCGTATAAGTGATCCGTCTCTTACACTTGCCCCTCTGGTACACGAATTTAAATGGTCAATGAGCGACTATGATAAACTTGCCGCAGGTACCATTATGGGACATTTGCTCGAATGCGGAACACAGGTTACCGGGGGAAATTATACTGACTGGAAGGAGGTATCTGGATTTGCCAATATGGGCTATCCGATAGTTGAAGCACAGACTGATGGAAGCTTTGTTTTAACTAAAGCTGAAAACACTGGTGGGTTAGTTAATTTAGCTACAGTCACTTCACAGTTATTGTATGAAATCGGCGATCCGAAAAACTATTTTGGACCAGATTGTACTGCTGACTTTACCAGCATAAAACTCACACAACAAAGTAAAAATCGAGTTGCAATTTGTAATATAAAAGGAAAAGCGCCTACATCTAGTTATAAGGTTTCCATTTCTTACGAAAAAGGGTATAAAATACTCAGTACACTTTGTGTATCTGGCCCCGATGCTATAGAGAAGTCGAACTTGATTTATAAGATGGTCTTTGATCGTCTTGCTATACACGGCATAGAGATACCAGAGCAAGATCGATTTATAGAAATTTTTGGTACTAATGTTCTGTATAAAGGATTGGTACCAAAAAATCAGCAGCCTCATGAAGTTTTGGTGCGAATTGGTGCTAGAGGCTCGGATGCAAAAAAACTGGATGTACTTGGTTCAGAAATTGCTCCTCTTACTACGTCCGGTCCCCCAGGTATTACCGGCTTTTCCGGTGGTAGGTCGCGTGCCAAAGCCGTTGTGGGTTACTGGCCTGCCTTGATTGACAAAAGTGAAATCACTACTTCGGTGCGTGTTGAGGAAATTTAATATGGCAATTGTTAAATTACAACAGTTGGCTATTGCCCGTTCTGGTGATAAAGGCAATATCAGCAATATTGGGATTATGGCCAGAAGTAGCGATATTTATGAGTATTTGTGTAAAAAACTGACAGCGGATGTGGTTAAATCCTATTTTAAAGAAATTACCTTCGGTAATGTAATACGCTATGATCTACCGAATCTGAATGCGTTCAATTTTATATTAGAAGATGCCTTAGGTGGCGGTGGAACAGAAACATTGCTTACTGATGCTCAGGGTAAAGTATATGGTGCAGGCTTATTACATTTGGAAATGGATATCCCCGATAAATTGTTTGAGTCAATTACTATGACGAAATAATAACTTACTCTCATGCAAGTTAAGCTTTCGATGAAAATACAATTCTAAATACTCGCAAAAAGCAGTATCTAAATTTCTTAACATAAACAAAGCAGAATTTCCTGGAAAATATATTGTTTGGAATTGATTATACAATGTGTGGGAGATCTATATAAATGACCTGTTTTTAATTTCCATCATCACCATGAATTTTGCATATATAGAATAAATGTCGTTATTGGTTTCATTATACAACTTTTATTGAGATCGACTCAGTGAATACCAGTTATATGACTTACAGATCAACAGAACTTATTTAAAAGTTTGAACAAAAAAATATAGTCAAAGCAAAAAAAAGTAAAACCATTCGGAAAATCCAGTACACTGAATCAATTTAGTGCGTGTATAGATACAAACCCTACTTTTAATAATCACAATGTAGAGACTACTATGAAAACCGCGTTTATCACTGGAGCCGCAGAGGGGCAGGGGCTTTCCTTGGCACTAAAGCTGGACGACTTGGGCTGGAAGGTATTTGCAGGTGTTCTACCTGGCCTTGATACCTCCAAGCTGACTGTCAGTGGCAGGAACATCATTCCAGTCGAACAAGATGTATCCACCACAGATTCTGTTGTCCAGAGTTCAGAAACAGTAGCGTCGAAACTAAATGGCGCCGGATTGAATTTGTTGGTAAATAATGCAGGAATCGCAAATTTGGCACAGGGGGTTATTGAGGGGTTGGATATAGAGGATTTACAACAGTTGTTTGAGGTTAACACCTATGGTCAATTACGAACAGTGCAAGCCTTTTTGCCGATGTTAAGAGCAGTTGCACCTGAGGCTCGTATCCTGAATTACGCCTCTGGAGTGGTTATTGCCAATACACCTGGGGCAGGTGCTTACACCATGAGTAAACATGCGGTTACCGGCATGACGCTTACATTACGTCATGAACTGGCGCCATTGGGAGTACAGGCCACTACTATCATGCCCGGGGGGGTCAAGACCAGTATGACCAAGGATATTCACCGGACAACTCAAGAAATCTGGAACCAGATTAGCGACAATATTCGTACAGTATATGAACCCCATCTTCGTGAAGCTACAACTCAAATATTGCCTGATATGGTCGTAAATCGGGGTAATTCTGTCGAAGAAATGACCGAGAAAGTACTTAAGATTATTGGCACCGTTAAATTAAAACCGATTTATCTAGTTGGCAAAGATGTCAAGCCACTCGGTATTATGCGTCGCTGGCTGTCGGATAGTACCTTGGAAAAACTGATTCGTATGAGCTATAAAATCGATACTCGTTATTAATTATACAGTGTCTATCTTCACCAATATCCAGGAGTATCTTTTTCGCCATATCTTAAATTTCCACTGGAGTAATACAATGACCATATCGTCCATATTTAATGCACAGAAATCAAATCATGGTGTACTACGAGCACGCTCATCGCAACAGCGTATTCGTCAATTACAGGCCCTAAGGGCGAAATTAATACATCGTAAGAGGGATATCTGTGATGCGCAGAATAAAGAATTGAAGACCTGTGATATGGACACCGAAGCACAATTAATGATGCTTAACATTGAAATTGATTTTATCTGTAAACACTTGTCACGATGGATGAAACCAAGAAGAGTAAAAAACAGCCAGGCAACCATGGGTAAAAAATGTTATATTCAATATGAACCCAAAGGGTCAGTACTTAATATTTCAACCTGGAATGCACCCATCGCAATTAACATTATGCCAATTATCGGTGCTTTAGCAGCTGGTAACAGCGCTATTATCAAGCCCTCAGAGTTAGCACCACATACAGCGACAGTTACCAGCGAAATTATTAGTGCTATTTTTCCACGAAATCAATGTGCTGTATTTGAAGGCGGGCCGGAGATTGCACAGGAGCTATTAAATCACCCGTTCAATCATATCTACTATACTGGTGGCCATCGAGTAGGTCGTATTGTTATGAAGGCAGCCGCAGAAAATTTTTCAGACATCACGCTGGAAATGGGTGGAAAGAACCCAGCTATAATAGATGCCACTGCAGAAGTGAGTAATGCTGCACTCAAACTTGCCTGGGGACGTATGGCGAATGCCGGTCAAGTGTGTATCGGACCTGATTATATTTTAGTTGATCAAATGGTTGAGCAATCATTTATTTCTGCTGCTAAGGCCGCATTGATAAGATTGTATAATCCACGTGGATATGGTTTTAAAAATTGTGCAGAGTTTCCTCGTCTTATCTCCGATAGCCATTTTGAGCGAGTTAAAGGTTTGATTGATGACGCCATCAGCAAAGGTGCAATACTGGAATTTGGTGGTGAATATGACGCAGAACAGCGTTATATATCACCAACTATTTTAAGTGGTGTGAGCGATACTATGGCCATTATGCAGGAGGAGGTATTTGGTCCGGTTATGGTTGTTATTGGTTGCGAAAACTCTGAACAGATGCTGTCAGCAATCAAGCGTCAGCACAAACCACTGGCACTTTATATCTTTTCCAAAAACCGATCTACAATCAATTATTTCTTGCATAATACATCAGCGGGATCTACCGTAGTAAATCATAATTTGATCCAATCTGGAACCAATCCGAACCTGGCTTTTGGTGGAGTAAATCATAGCGGTACTGGTCGAATTGGTGGGTTTCAGAGCTTCCTAGAGTTCTCTAATCCACGCTCAATAGTAGAATCCCCCCTAGGTTGGCGTGATATTAATATCAATTTTCCACCTTATTCAAAAATTTACAAAAAATTAGTTGCCAAAATGCTAAGTTAACGGGCTGAACATTATTATCTAAACCAGTATATAGAGTAGAAAGATTGGCATTAATAATCGGCGAATGTTATTGGATGTTTTTCAAAAAATGCGGCAACTGCGTTCTTAAAGTCGTAACTGTCTGTGGTTTTATTTTGGAATTTTGCCTCTATATCAAAGGCTTCTGGCAAATCAGCCATGATAATGTGACGCAATAATTTTTTAGAGTATTTTTGAGCCAATGGAGAACCCTTTGCAATTTGTTCAGCCCAGGATTGTGTCTCCGTCAAGAGTGTATTTGCAGGCACTACTTTATTAGCAATACCAAGGTACAAACATTGTTCTGCAGACAATTTTTTAGAGCAGATAATTGCCTCCATTGCTCTCTTGTAACCTAAGGTGTTAAGCAAATGCCAACTGACTCCCCCATCGGGTATAAGGCCAATGGCAGCAAAAGCTTGATAGAGATATGCATTATCCGCCATCACACAAAGATCACAAGCCATTGCCAATCCGGTTGCTATACCTGCACAGGCGCCGTTAATAGCTGAAATATACAGCTTGTCAGAATTCCTGATAGCCATCAAAAAGGGCTTGTATTCTTTCAGAAGCTCCTCCTCAATTGTATTGTAATGTGATAAAACATCCTTTAAATCAGCACCTGATGAAAAACATCTTCCCCTGCCAGAAATAATTATATTCCGTACGATACTATCAGAATCTGCCTGCTCAATCGCTTGTGATAGCTCAGACTTGAGAGTGGAATTAAACGCATTTAAGCTTTTGGGTCGGTTCATGATAATACAGGCAGTTCTATTTTTTATGCTGTATTCAATCGTTTTAAATTGGTTCATTTTTTCTCTTTATATGATATTCTGTTTATATCTTTACTAAATATCAAAGATAAGTAATAAGATATAAATCTGCAATACAACACTTTGATATGTTAGTCCATGCAAGTAATATCTCACCGCATTTTTTCAGTATCTTACAAATACAATTACGTGTATTCTGTATTGTATTAATTTCTATTTCATTGGTTCGCTGTAAATTTTGTAAATTATATCCAGAAAATATAATGAACAGAGTTATGAGTAAGATAAATAACTTTACTGATCACGTGTTAGTTGGACTGAATTTATACATCCCTCATCTTTCTTATAATAGCGTGTACATAGTTTACTGTTTTATAGGTGTATCAATGTCTAAACTAGCATTATTCATAGGATTTGCTTTACTAACATTTCTGGAGTGTATGAATCAATAAACATAACTCTCAAGCTCAAAAGTATTATAGGTAAATCAATAATCGAAAAATTGGAAAATATGTTGATCCATCTTATGGTTATTATTCATACAACACTATATACGATCAATTTAAATTCATGATTCTATTTTAAATTACATCATTGGCACTATGGTATCAACAATAGATTTTCATTTAATCATTATCTCGGGAGCATTTATCGGATTACCAAGGAGCTTTGCATAACTTTCTGGCTGCTGTCCATCAATATCAACTATCCCCATTTTTTTAGCCAATGTAGTGTTCCACCAGGATGCTCCTGTATACGTCATGGCGGTGTTGGATCTGTCTACTGCATCTATAATTCGACCTGTAAATTCAGAGGATTCCATACCTGATTTAAATACTTCGTATTCAGCTGGCAACTGATTATTTTCAATGGCTGGTTGTAATCTCTCTGTACGCACAATTCCTGGCCATAAAGCAAAAGCAGCTACATTGTATTCGCGTAATTCCTTGGCTATATCGTACATCATTTTATCTTTTGCTGCTTTCCCCAAGCCGTAGATAACCGAATGAATATAAGCGCGTGCTGCTGGCGATGATACAGTGACCATCAAACCACTTTGAGCTTTGACCATATGTGGCGCAGCGTGATAACAGGCAAGATAGTGTGCACGCAGTCCGACATTTATCATGGCGTTCCAGTGTTGTTCTACGGGTCTTTGCCAGAAAGGCTTCCATACTGATAAATCATCAGGAACCTGATAGACACAATTAACCAGAATATCCAATTGTCCTTGTTCATCCATCACCCGCTCCAGTAATTGTGCGATCTGTTTATCATCATTGTGATCACATTTAACAGGGATAACTTGTCCACCCCGTTCTTTTATCTCTGCCACAGTCGTTGAGAGTGTGCCAGGTAGACTTGAAGTCTGGTTTTCAGATTCAGAACGCCCGGTAATATATACTATGGTATCATCACCAGATAAAGCCAGTGCGGTGCCTTTACCAATTCCGCGAGTGGCACCTGTTACCAAAACAATACGGTTTTTTGTCTTACTCATATCGATTCCGGTTTAATTTATTCCATACTTAATTTTGTTCCTAATTCCTTTCACCTTTACTTTAAAACCACGCTCTGGGCCCGGTGTCGGTGCAACTTTTATTTTCAGAGCATAGTCAAAAGGATCCAACTGGAGATCCAGCCGGTAAAATAGTCGTGCCATTGAGAGCACCATTTGAACCTCGGCAAGCGATCGCCCCAGGCAAGTATGTGGTCCACGGCCATAGGGAGAAAATGCGTTGGCTTGCAAGTGTTCTCCACGACCTTTATTGTAACGCTCAACATCAAACTTTTCTGGTTCTGGGTAAAACTCTTCCATAAGATGAGGAACTGTGATTCCCATATACAGCAATTCACCTTCTTTGATTTCATAACCAGCAAAATTAAAATCGATATTGGCTGCGCGCATGGCTGCTGCTGTTACCGGGTACATACGCAGACTTTCCATAATAGCCCCGGAGAGCGTTGGCAGTTCTTTTAAGCATGAAGTATCCAGATTTGGATTTGCAAATACAGCATCCACTTCCTGCTGAACTTTTTGATACACATCCGGATGTTTCAGTACAAGATAAATTAGGTTTGCTGTTGTATTGGCAACTGTATCAAGCCCTGCAACATAAGGTCCGGTTAGTGTCAAAATAAGATCGCTCTCTGGAATCAGGTCACTGTTACGCTCATGTTCCTCCATAATGTCATCAATCAGATTTTTTTCCTGATTGGCTTTTTTTCCCTTATTGACGTAGTAATCTTTTATCATCGACTCACCCAATTCATGCACACGTTTAAAAGCCCGTCTATATCTCGGTGCGTATAATAATATGCGTGGGCGTTGACGAGTTACCAGAACATTCAGTATCGTTTTGATAGTAATTCGGATATCTTCAACATAATTTAATGGTACACGACCTGTAAGAAATAGACCCAATTGACCCGTTACCAGGCGCTGCATAGACGAAACTACGGGAACAGAGTGTCCAACCTGCCAGTCCAGCTTTAGCATATCATCGGTTGCTTGTAAAAACTGATCAAATTTACCGATCAGTATTTTTCGTGAATACCCTTCTCTCATCACCGCACGAAGTCTAGCGTGTATTTCACCACTTTCAGCAGTTAATTGATACTTTGCCTGATATGCATCCTTCATCTGCTGCCAGAATTCCTTTGAGCGTAACTTTTTTTTTCCCTCTTTGGATCCCATAAATTCTACAGCTTCTGGGCCTGCCAATACTTTATAGGTTTTATTGAGCACTTTAACTCTGAAAATAGGCCCGTGCTCTCGGTAGCATTTATAAAAAAAAGGCCCTGGACCTCCGTTTTTGGCCATTTGTAGTGTATTGCCAACAATGGGTAATCCTTTCACTAAAGGTGGTTCACTATTTGAAACATATAGTCTCATAGAGCTGTCTGTCATCACTAGTTACTCTTTCAGGTTATGGCAATCAATTTAAGAACATGGCATGTCTGGATCACGTAAACCGGCAAGCCAGCCGCCATCAGCAATAAACTCCGATCCGGTTGAATAGCTGGCTTCATCTGTAGCGAGAAATAAACTAACATAAGCAATTTCCAGAGGTTGCCCGACTCGTGGTATTGGGTGTTTTGCGTAATAGGTCCTGTTCATATCCTTTTCACTGGTTCTGTCAGCACCACCCATTTTGGTATAGATACCACCGGGATGTACGCTGTTAACACGTATACCGTACTGCCCCAGTTCTATAGCTGCACTTTTCGTTAATCCACGTACCGCCCATTTAGATGATGAGTAAGCTCCAAGACCTGCTGAAGAATGCAATCCATCGACTGAAGAAACATTGATAATCGAACCTATGCCTGCCGCTTTCATCGGTTCAATTGCACTACGAATACCCATGAAGGTTCCCAATTGGTTGACTTCTATAATCCGCATGTACTCCTCAGGCGAGGTATCAATAATAGAAGACATGTGTAAAATTGCGGCATTATTAACAAGAACATTATAGGTTCCCAGTGTCTGGGCCTTAGTAACAGCAGCCGTCCAATCTTCCTCTATACTGACATCCATATATTGGAAAACAGTCATCTCACCCAGCTCCTCAGCAAGGGCCTGTCCAAGCTGTTCGTCTATATCGGCAATAACCACCTTGGCACCATGCTCAACAAACAGGCGCACAGTCGCTTCCCCGATACCACTTGCACCACCTGTAACGATGGCTGTTTTCCCAGTGAGCCTTTTCATATCTCTGTCCTATCCAATTTATGAAAATTTGATGAAGAATTACTTTATGTCTTTTACTGTATCAATTTTCAAATGAAGTATTTCTAATGTCAGATTTACCCGAGCATAAGGAAATCAGTAATCTCATCATTCAATCAACTCATTGTTATACAAACTTTAGGAGTTTGCAGCACTCAATTTTAATAAGCGTAAGAAACTGTCATACCAAAAGTTTTTGGATCACCAAAAATGACCAGTTCATTCTGACCGAAAGGCACTGCAGTACCACTAAAGTTGGTTATTAGATATTCTTTATCGGCTAGATTTTTACCCCAAAAGGTGAGCTTGCTCTCGTGTTTGTCCAAGTGGTTCATGCTTAAGGATATGGCGGCATCAATAACTCCGTAAGAATCCATTGCCACACTATCGGCACTATTGACTGAACTGTGTCTCTCTCCTCCCTGATAGTTATAACCTAGAAATGCATCAAGTTTCCACCGGCCAAATCCTAAAGCGTAATCGAAGGAAAAAGTACCTGATTTTTCAGGTGCATAAGGTAATCCATCAATTAAAGTAGTGTCGGGAAGCCCAGATAATCGCAAGATATCACCTCCCAAATCACTATGCAGTAAACCCAGGCTCAGGGATGCCCTGAGATTTTCAACTAACGCTATCTGTAAATCCAATTCAATGCCATTAATTTCAACGCCATTGATGCCAATAAAATCTCTTTCAGCACTTGATGTGCCTGTTTGAACGCTGGTCTGATAATTATCAACATCCATTTTAAATACAGCAACGTTGAGTCTCACTCGATTATCCAAAAATTCGCCTTTAAAACCTAATTCATAAGCGAGAGTTTCTTCCGGAACGAAACCTGAAGTATATAAAGCCAAATTCGATGAGCGAGTAGACGTTCCACCCGATTTATATCCGGAGACCACTTTCCCATAAATGCTGCTATCCTTATCGATATCGTAGGTAATTGTTAAAGAAGGATCAAAATTACTAAAGTCGCGATCATAGAGCGCGCCAAAGGGTGCACTTGCTGCAAAACTAGGAGAATTCGGGTTGAATCGAAATGCCTGGCGACTATCTTTGGCGTAGCGTGCACCTAAAGTGTAGGACCAATAGCTGTCATTTGGTACAAAGGTTAACTGGCCAAAAACAGCAAGAGATTCATTTTTAGAATCGGTGAATTCATATGCCCTGGCTGTATTAAAAGAGATACCAACTAAATCCGAGTATGCCCTATCCGAGTAAAAGTAAGCTCCGGCAACATATTCGATAAAGTTTGTAGAACCAATAAATTGGAATTCTTGTGTCTTTTGTTGAAAATTCAGCGTACGCCTCCCTTGTGAGGTTGCGCCAAGGGGTCCTGCAGCAACAAGAAATGTACCTGCTGGTAGCCCAAATGCCGGCTCGGCCAGGGCAATCCCGATCCCGCTTCTTACAGATGGAGCACTATCATGAAAGAAGCTGTTATTTACCTCTCGATAACCTGTGATCGATTTAATAATTAAATACTCAGAGATATTCCAAGTTAAGGTAAGATTATGGCCATTTATTTCTAACAGATTATCCTGTAGCGGCCTTACTGCTGTGACCCTGTCCAAGCGATCAGCTTGCGCCGGTATATCATGTTCTGCTATGCCGACAACATTGACTAGAATATTCGGTGGTAGGGAACTGCTTAAAAACTGAGAAAGAATCGGTCCAACCAGCACGGTGCTGAGGTCACCACCTGCAATCACTTGTTCATATCGGCTGGTATCTTTTACGTCAGACGTATCGTAAGCGTAATCGAGCCTTAAGTTCTCGATGAGATCACCACTGATGTCAACCCTATAGGCTTCACGATCTTCAGCACCATAATCAAGAGGATCCCCTATGGCTTCAACAGTTCCATCCCGTTTTGATATTAATGCTGAAAGTTTAAGGGCTGCAGTTTCACCAAGTGGAAAATTAATATTTGTTCTTGACTTGAAATGGCCCAGATTACCGCCTGTCAAGGCCTGCTTAAAGCCAAATTCTCCTAACACAGGTTTGGCAACAATTAAGTTCACTGCCCCGCCCGTTGAGTTACGCCCATACAAGCTTCCCTGTGGTCCTCGCAGGATCTCGACTCTCTGAAGATCAACGACTTCTAAGCCAGAACCAATTGAAGAGCCAACGTAAACACCGTCGATATACAGTGCCACCGCAGGGTCCTGAGTTATCTGTGCATCTAATTGGCCGAGTCCACGGATTATTAATCTAGCAGTATTGTTATCAGATGGGAAAGGAGATACCGATAAGTTCGGGATACTGGCGCCAAGATCATCAAGCTCATCAATTCCACGTTTCTCGAGCGATACTTGTTCAAACGCAGTAATAGAAATAGGAACCTTTTGTAAGGATTCTGACCTTCGCTCAGAGGTAACTGTTATTTCTTCAAGAACAAGTCCTTCGCCATAAACAGGATCAACTACAAGAAATACTACTGGTGTCAAACTTTTCAGTAATAGATAATATAACTGTCTTGGTTTAATTTTCATACTTGTTATCCCTGTCTATTATTGTTAAAAGTTTAATGTATGCGTGAATTTTCTTTCAACATCAGAGCATTTGTAAGTCTGTCATTTTTTCTAAATAGGAGGTGTCAAAATTTCCGTAAATAATAAAATTAATATTTTCAGGTATAAGTGTTTTCTGATAAAGCACGGTGCAAGCTCCTACAGCGGAAATAATAAATATAATATAAATTTATCATCGTTATTCCCGCCTGTATTCTGTTATTACAAGTGAGTTTTTCTTTATAAAGAAGAGCCGTTCTCACCCCTGTTTCTTCTGCAAAATTTAAGGGATATTGCCTTATCGATGATTTGTACGCAGTTACTATTATCCCTGTTATCTGGTCAGTTTATTTGGCTGCTTTATAGTACACAGGATTTAACTATTTTCAGGTAATAAATCATGTGATATTGCTTTTCAACGAATGATGTCGCTATTTATGATGTTCTCGATTGTTCGAAATAGAAACCATCGACGATGGATTGCTCTCTTCCTGATAAATAAAAGGATTGCCGTTGCTGTTCTGTTATTCATTTCTTTCTTGATAGGCAGGCCTATTTATGTTTTATCATGTTTAGTTAACTGATATTTCTAGAAACGCTTATGAGTATTGGCGATGACTGACTCACGGATTGTTATTATGCAATATGAAGGATTCGAGCTGTTACCCATTTATTGGATTGATGAAGGACATTTTAAAATCTGTCTGTTTTTCTGGACTGGATCTGAAATATGAATAGCCATAACATGGCTGATATAATAATTTGAAATGTGGTCATTGGAGTATCAGACAATAGTTCATTATCTAATAAAATTAGAGAAACCAATAACCGAATTGACAATACAGTTTATCTAAACTATCAAGCAGAGTGTACATCCTATACCGCTGTTTGAGAATATTAATGATGACAGTGTTACACATTTCATGATAGGTTTAGAACCAGCCCACTCATACCTGATGATACCAGTACATGCTCCACATTTTTCACTTGATTAACTGCGCTCCCACGCAACTGTCTCACCCCCTCAATAATATTATTAACGCCGTGTATGTATGCTTCTCCAATAAGGCCGCCATTTGGATTCACCGGAATCCGTCCGTCCAAGGCGATATTTCCCTCTTTGACAAAATATTTACCTTGTCCATAATCACAAAAACCAAGAGCTTCAAGTTGCATTAGCACTATCGGTGTAAAATGGTCATAGAGCATCGCCACCTGGAAATCCTCTGGAGTCAGCCCCGATTGCCGATAGAGTTCTTTTCCCAAAAATCGAGCTTCTTTAAATATCGATAACTCACCATGATAATAATTAGTGACAACTTCAACACCAAATGGTACCACTTGAGTAGCGGCCTTTATTTGCACCGGTGCTTGCTTAAGATCACGAGCAATATCACTATTGGTTATGACCATTGCAACTCCGCCATCACTCTCTTGGCAGCAGTCGAGTAGACGCAGAGTTGGCTCTATAATCCACCTTGAGGCTTGGTGTTCATCCAGGGTAATGGGTTTTTGATAAAACCAGGCTGCGGGATTCGTTGCTGCATGCTTTCTCATAGCAACGGAAACATGTCCAAGGTCAGCATTACTGACCTCATATACATCCATGTAACGCTGTAAATTCATTGCCATCCAATTGGCCGGAGACAGCGCTCCAAATGGCATACTCCAGGTGATGAAGTCAGAACCTGAACCCTGTCTGCCTGGTACCAATTGTGCTTGACCAAAGCGTTGTCCAGAGCGTTCATTCATGGCACGCCAAACAACCACCATATCAGCCAATCCTGCAGTCACGACCGCCGCTGCATGAGACACGACACCACAGGCTCCACCCCCACCGTGCGGCACTCTGGAGGAAAAACGCAAGTTTTCAATACCAAGAGACCGCACAAGATCAATGTCTTCACTATTGTCCAGCGTAAACGTACTCATACCATCGACATCCGATGGCGAAACACCGGCATCGTCAAGCGCCTGTTTGATACATTCACAGGCGAGTTGCAGTTCGCTTCTCCCAGAGTTTTTTGAAAACTCTGTTTGCCCGATACCCACAATTGCAGCATTCAGTTTAGACATGGGTATTCTCAGGGTTCGCTTGGATCGGGCGAAATTGGTGAATAGTCTTGCCGCCAACTGTTTGTACAAAACAGATTTCAAGATCCATTCCAGGCCTTAAATTTCTGGTATCGCACTCAACCAGGTTGCTTAATAGACGCACCCCGCAGGCTAAATCCACCAGAGCAGTGATCAATGGATATTCAAACATCGGGATTTTCGGGTGACGAGGTAAACACCAACAATATAATACCGCCTTACCGTCTACCGAGACATGCTTGTGCTTGAGACTATAGCATTGTGGACACATCGGACGTGGTGGATGCAAAAAAATTTGACATTGAGCACATTGCTGAATCTGTAACTCATTGCGGTTCAGTGCATCCCAAAAGAATTGGTTTTCAGGGCTCGACACCGGATCTGGTCGCATCATTTTAATGGGCGTCCATTTTGCTGAACATTGATTTCAAGGTATTCCAATGGGAATCACTGAACCCATAATATTTCTCCATAGCTGCTCCCATCGTCCTTTTGTTTGGGTAAGTGTCCTTACTCTTAGTACAGCACAGGCGCTGTCGTACTTCCATCGCATACCGGAATTACATAATCGCCGTTTTATCAAAGTGTTACAGGCAGCTTCTGTCACTCCTGAAGCTATTGGCCAGCCGTTTTTAACAGCCTGAGGGTATCGCATAAGCATATGGTTGCTTTTCAGAAAATTGATTGTCTGAGAATGCTTTTCAGTAAGCGATGCTGTTTTACTCGGTAGATCAGCTGATACTAAATAACTTAACAGTCTACGGGCTGCGCCTTTCTTATGTTTCAATCGGTGCAGCCAGTCTTCCATCCATATCCTCCGCTGTGTTTCATTCTTGGGAAACAAGACTTGGGAAGCATTTGATACATGTTCGGTTAAATGGCAGAAATCGAGAATCTGAAAAGGAGTATGTCTTTTTAGAAACACCAGATTATCGTGGGCACTATCTGTAACACCAATATAATTAACTCCAGGATATTGTACCTTGACGTTTTCAATTTCTTTTTTAAGCTGTTTTAGAAAGGTGGCTTTGTCATTGTCAGGGCTTGACGCCGTGTATATAATATGTAGGCGATTTCCGGGTTTATCATACAGACTGATTGTGCCGCAAGTTGCTTCACGCCATCCATCATCGCATGGTAACAAGCAAGTACCATCTAAGCTGATTGAGATTGACGATACAGGTGCATTCAATTTTGGTAGTTCATACTCAGCGTCCCTATAGGTTTTGGCGAGTGAACCAACCTCATCGGACAATCGTTTGATGTAAGAGCGTGCCAGCTTGCGGTTATGGTTGAGTTCAAGGTCTTCTTCAACAACTGGGGCAGCCATTTTGCTATATTTCCAGGCAACCATTTTGGCCAGCTTCGGTGTTGCTGCACCTATTATTCCGCCGTTAAAATCAAGCGGTGAGAAGGTAGGGCCGCCGCCACTCCCTTGATAAACTTTTCTGTCTAATGAGACAGGCCCATAGGGCGTTTCATAGCGTTTAGTTACCTGGTGCTTGTAGGTAAGCTTACGCCCATTGACAATGATTGGCTCATGGCCTGGTTTCTCATAATGTGCCAGAATCTCCGCTGTGCCCAGTCTGCCCGCCTCATTAAGTGCTTTTTGAAGACTGTCTTCACTGGCAAGCAGATTGCCTTTCTGGATAGATACTTCTATCTGAATGGTTATGGTATGGCCTTTACAAGAAAGTTGGGCTGTATTCATAATTGGTGGCTGTTTTTTTCTTAGAAGGCACCTACTTTATTATACTTTGATATAAAAAAAATCAGCTCGTTGGGGTTTCCAATGGATACCTATAAGAGGACTCATCTGCGACTATTTGTTGCTCAAACAGCTTTGCCTGCCTGGCTTCGTCATAACCTAATTCACTGAGGATTGCTCGGGTTTGTTTGCCGACGATCAACGGTCCGCTTTTCGCCAATGCAGGTGTTGCAGAAAAATCATAGGGTACACCGACTTGGCCGATTGTACCAACTACCGGGTGTGGAAAAGAGGACAGCCAGTTGCGATCCAGTAAAAAGGAATCACTTTGCCACATATCACGGCTAAATTTGCTATTGGCCACCTCGCAGGGAATCCCTACACCGTCAAGCCGATTAAACCACTCAGCAGCACTGTGGGCCTGAAAATGCTCCATTAGCAATTCTGTCAGTGCGTGATCATTGTCACTGCGCGCTGAGGCACTATTGAAACGCTCATCGTATCTCAACTCAGGCGTTCTAAGCAGCTCGAATAATTTATCCCAATGTTGATTTTCACTGAGTGCTATGCAAATGTAATCATCCAGAGTTTTGTATAAACGGTATCCCGCACTGAAACCCAACGCATCTCGTGACATATGGGGCCGCTGCACAGCACCGCCATCTTCTTTGGCCAGGATATGAGAAGTATTAAAGAGGTGGGCATTAACAATGGATGTATCCACAAATTGCCCTCTACCGGTTTTCTCCCTCTCCAGCAAGGCTTGAATAATTGCATTGGCCGCCAGATAACCGTTGCCCGTATCGCCTAGTGTCGTTAGGCTCCAATAGGGACGCCCACCGTCACCACAGGCACCATCTTCCCATTGCACTCCAGCTAATGCTGAACCAGTTTGATCGTTACCCGGCAGTTTTTCTCTGCGGCTTTTTTCAAACCCTCTGGTGTGGCAATAGATTAACTCGGGATGACTTTCTCGCAAGGAGGCGTAATCCAAACCTTTGCTTTCAACCGCTTTATAGCGCATATTGTGAATAACAACATCGGCTTTGGAAATTAACTGTTTGATGATCTCCACACCCTGTGGATCTCGCATATTGATGGCGATACTGTCTTTGCCACGGTTAGCTGACATTGCGATTGCATTGGAATGCCAATACCAATCGTATGTTGCATTCACTTTGATAACGCGCGCGCCTAGATCAGATAATAACTGCGCTCCGAATGGACCTGCAATCGCAAGTCCCAAATCAATCACGGTAACACCTTCAAGTGGCTGCTTTAATAATGCACTACCAAACTGGTCACTTGTGCGTATATGTCCTGCAGACTCTTGCCTTACTTCATCAGTATGCTCACCAGAAACTGCATAGCCCTGCTTTACATGCGCTTTATGATTTTCCAGGGAATAAAGGCTGCCAACCTGATGTGTAGTACCATATTTAGGATCGTCAACTTTGGCGACACAGCCATCCTGTAAAAACAACTCATCACTTAAAGCTTCTTCAGGAGTGCGAATTTTCTGGATACATTGTCCCGCTACCTCACCGGCCGCCACCCACTCGTCGGCTGTAAATTTCTTAAACGCCTCAGTCAACTGCGGATAGTAGTGGTCAAGTACCAGCATATCGTCCATTGCCGGCATGATACGATCCGGATCGTCGCGCGATGACATATCCGGTGCTGGGTTCAATGTGTTACCACGGGAAGCACCAAGCACAAACCTTGGGTTTGGCACCCAGTTGATTATCCAGCGACCATCGGCACATTCAAAATTGCCCCGTGGTGAGCGGCTGTCATTGATCCAGGTTGAAAAATGCGGTGCATGAGGGAATTCTCCATAGCTGTAGGCAAGTGTTCCAGCGGTCAGTGCCCCCTGCATCAAACTGGTTTCAACCCACTGGCCAAGGCCCGTTTTCTGGCGCACCAGCAGGGCTGCATTAATGCTGGTCATAGCAGCGTAAGCAGCGCCCAGACTAGGCCAATAGGTACCTGTAAAAAGGGGACCATCGCGGTCCTCATGACGAGGGCCAACTACGCTATCTGGTGTGAAATGAATATCGGCGAAGGGTACTTCACCCCCTTTCACATGGTACTGTGCACCAACGCGGCCACGTTGTTCATAGTGCAGACCAAGCTTGGCGGAAACCAGCGCATCCACGGCTGGGCGATCCGAATAAGGGGTATCTCGTCCGTAGCCAGTGATAGAACAGACAATCAATGCTGGGTTGATCCGTTGCAGGCTTTCAAAATCAACCCCCAATTTTTTGGCGACACCGGGTGAATAACTTTCGACCAGGATATCTGCACTCCTAACCAATTGGTAAAACAGATCAAGTTCAGCAGAATCTTTCAAGTCATAACAGGCGCAGCGCTTACCTCTTTGCCAAACATGGTATCCGAGCTGTGTATCTCGATTGGGATCGCCCGCAGGCCCTTCGATTTTGATCACCTCCGCGCCACTTTCCGATAAAACCATTGTGGCCATCGGGCCAGCAATGCCCCGCGATAAGTCAAGAATTTTAATTTTATCGAGTACTCCAGCCATACTCTGTTCCTGATATCCCTATTTGTTGTTTTATACGTCTTTTGACAACCATATCACTTTTCGTATATTTTTTGCAACTATTTTACGATTGATATCACTTTTTTTGCTAAAATGTTATATGATCGTATCAATACCTCTAAATTAATACAAAATAAAACGGCGGACAGTCACAAAAGAAAGGCCAGACCCACAGATAAAAACTTAGATCCCTTCAGGTTTTAGGGCGTTCTCTCAGATTAATACAATAAAACAGTCAACAACTGTCTGATACTGCAATGACCACAGCCCAAATTCCTTGTACCAGGCACTCCATAGCCAACCAGATTGAGGAGCCTGCCCTGAAAGGCAAACTGATTGCCAGTACGGACGGTTTTACGAGAGTTTTGCATAGAGACCCTTATGAGGGTCCAGGCTCTACATGCATACCGTTTGATGCTGATGGCATAAATATGCGTTCGGCAATGCCAAAAAAGACAAGAATGCTGGCTGGGAAATATAGCAACCTGGTCGCACCAATTATTGAGCAAGGCATGGAACTCAATCATAACCGAAAGCTGGCCTGCTCATACAGAAAGGGCTTGCCAGTTAATGATTCCCCTGTCAAATCCTATGGGATACTGAGTATAAGTTTCCCAGACTGGATGTGTCTGTATCGTCAATCTCTGTCAGTTCCAGTAAAACCTGCATGCCACCCTGCATTGGTGGATGGTGAAAGGCAATATACAGCACATTCGGCTTGGTCCATGTCCCCAGATATTGATTGCATACCAGTTACATGGCGTCAACCCCTGGATGTGGCAAAGCCAGTTTTTTTGATCAGTTTGAACTGGATATTGAAAAGCTCAAAGTATCGTGTCCAGGCGCTGATGATATTGGTAGCGCAGATAATACTCATGAGAATAGGTGTTTTCTCAAACAGTATACCTATCTTCAAATTCACAATTTTATCCACTTGAAAGATTAGTAACTTTACTCAATAAAGAGAGTGGTGGGGGCAGCTATGGATAAATATTATGGGCACACCGATTTCCATCGGTATGTTCTTAATGGTGTATCCACTAAAAGGAGTACTCTATCCGTCGTTGTTCCCCATGATTGGAGTTTTCTTTAGAAAAATCAGATTATTACAACACCAAGTATTTTTTACAGTTTCAATAGTTTGTCTTGAATTCAATACTATATCAATGCATGGCAGTAAATTCTGAATGCCTCCTATTTGGGGAGGATTGCGATAAAAGAATGAGGAAAATGCCAATATTTCAAAGAAAAAGAATAACAATCTCAGTACGGAATTGCCATGGAACGGTAATTGAGTGAATTTTTGTTCCCAGATATGGTGTCTTATCAGAGGGAGGACCTCTCTGGATCCTGACTGGGAATAAAAACTAATGACAACATATATAATGATAAGGATAAGTCACGATGCGAAACTTACACAATCCAAAAAAACTGATTATTCAAGCAATTTGTGAGATGGGGATAAGTAAGCCTATTACACTTATCTGGTATGGCCTAACCGGTTGTTACCTTGTATTGAGCACTACCGCGGTCAATGCGCAGAGTAATGAAAAAGTAAGCAGTGAACAACTGCACATGGAAGAGGTAATCGTCACTTCGCAGAGAATAGAAGAAAACATTCAAAATGTTCCTATTGCAGTTACCGCTATTTCCGAGGAAGCGCTAAGAGACTTGAAAATTGAACGTGGTGACGAATTATTACGAGCGGCACCTAATGTCACCTTCTCCAAAGGCAACTTTAACAGGTACAACCTTTCCATCCGTGGTATAGGCTCTAAAGCCCTGTCCGCCAGCTCTGATCCGGGGGTTGCGGTGAGCTTTAACAATACACCTCTGCTGCGTGATCGCCTGCACGAGCAAGAGTATTTCGATGTGGAGCGGGTGGAGGTATTGCGTGGCCCACAGGGCACGTTATATGGTAGAAACGCCACAGGCGGTGTGGTGAATATGTTGCCACGTTTGCCCACACAGGAATTCGAAGCTGATATTAAGTCAGAGGTTGGAAGCTACAATACCAGACGAATGAGCGGCATGTTGAATTTACCTTTGAGTGATACCTTGGCGGCGCGGGTATCTGGGGCCATGACTAAACGGGATGGCTATGACTACAACACCGCTACCAATAACGATGTCAACAACCGTGACCTCTATTCCACACGCCTGATGCTTGACTGGTCACCCAGTGCAAAATTCAATGCAAACTTGATTTGGCAACACTTTGAAGAGGATGACCAGCGTTCCCGTACCGGTAAACAGCTTTGTACACCGGACCCAGGGCCTGGCCAGATCGATGATAGAGAGATCTCTGAGGATTATGCGTTACATTTTACCCAAGGCTGTAAGCCGATTTCTTTATATGATGAGAAATCCTATGGTGCGCCCAATGGATTCACCCTTGCCAATTTTGCTTACCTTCAGGCATGGTTTCAAGCTTATCCCGCAGGATACGATGCGGACGGTAATCCAGTTCTTGTTTTTAAACCAGATAATCCCTATAAGGATATTAACCAGTCACGGGATCTGCGTAAAATTGCCACCAATTATGACCCGATGTTTAACGCTGAAAACGATGTGGTACAACTGAATTTTGAAGTGGCTCTGACAGACAGTTTGACTTTCTTTGCGCAGTCTACTTATATTAAAGACGATTATTATAGTTTTCAAGATTATAGCCGATTTCAGTCCAATGCCATTTTTAACGATACCTCTGGGTTGTTTGATGAGAGGGGCGAACCTCTAAAAGACACGCAAGGATTAACACCGGGTGGTGTCTTTATGGACCCCCAGCTCGGTGCCACCACCGGGTTGACGGCAGTTGAAGTGTACGAATCGGATAGTACCCAGTGGGCTCACGAGCTGCGCCTGCAGTCTGCTTTCGATGGTCCTATCAATTTTTCCGCAGGTATTAACTACCTGGATTTTGAATCTTTGGAGGGCTACTTTCTATTTAATAATACCTATAGTCTACTGGCTGAAGTTATCTTTGAATCCCTGTATACACCGTGTAATGACGAAAATAAGAATGAGTGTTTCTATTCTGATTTAAACAGTATTGAAAATGTAGATGGGGAAGGGCACAATTATTTCTACGGCCCGAACCCGGTTGAGACTCGTTCCTCTGCTGCCTTTGGGGAACTCTATTGGGACCTTTCCGACGATGTAAAGCTCACCACGGGACTGCGTTATACAAGGGATCACAAGATAACCACGCCTATACCTCCTCAGATATTGTTAGGAGCGAGTATAAATTCGGAAGGTGAACTGGAAACTGGAGAGGCGACAGGTGGCAGTATTCGTCGTGGCTTCGATCCCCTACCGGATGTCGTACAGAAATGGAATGAGTTTACTGGCCGCATAGTTCTGGACTGGCAAGCGCGGAACGCTTTTACCGATGAGACGATGTTTTATGTTTCCTATGCACGTGGTTATAAAGCAGGGGGCACAAATCCCCCGGAATTGGGTGTTGATCCCTCCGTGGTGCAAGTTCCTGATTTGGCGGATACTTTTGAACCGGAATTTGTAAATGCTATGGAATTCGGTAGCAAGAATACCTTGCTAGGTGGCAATATGACATTCAATACTACTGCGTTTTTTTACGATTATAAAGACTATCAGGTTTCTAAGATCGTGGAACGCAGTACCCTGAATGAAAACTTCGATACCCGGACCTTTGGTTTAGAATTAGAAGCTGTTTGGCTGGCGACCTCAAATACCCGCTTTAATGCAAACCTAGGTTACCTTAAAACTCGTATCGGTGATAACGAAAAATCTGTCGACGTTCTGAATCGTACCCAGGGTAATGAGGATTGGACCTTACTACGCCCCAATTTTCAAGTCGGTACAAGTTGTATTGCACCAACTGAATTGGTAAATACAATTCTCGATTCTGCTTTTTTCCCCAGTTTTGGTCACTTTATGCTGTGGTCTGCTTGCCCTGGCACATTGCGTTGGGGTGATTTTGACCCTGAAACAGACGTGGGTATTCCTTTTGATGCTTTGATTGACTACGTATACAGACCGCTTACCGACGCCCCCAATGGCGGTCGGGGATTTGATGTGAATCTGGGGGGCAACGAACTGCCCAATTCACCCAACTATACCTTCAATTTTGGTGTAGAGCATATTATTGGGATACAGGACTGGGACTTAAGGCTGCGCGCCGATTACTACTATCAGGGAGAGAGTTATGCGCGTGTCTATAACACAGAATACGACCGTTTGAAAGCCTGGGATAATCTGAATATCTCGGCAACGCTCACCCAGCCTAACTGGGACTTTCAGGTAGAACTATATGTCAAAAATGTTTTTGACGATGCACCCATTATCGATGCCTTCACCAACGCCGATGATACAGGGCTCAGTACCAATGTGTTTACTTTGGATCCCAGGATTGTAGGCTTAAGTGTATATAAGGCCTTTGGTAATCAGTTTTAATGCTTGTACATTATGCCGGCACCTGTATCTTATAATGGTCCGGTCTAATTACCAATGGGCTTATTTTGTAATCGTGGAGGGTTGGCTTGAGTTACCCCACGAGTTTGGGCTTGGATTCTGAATTTACGCTCTTTTGTTCGTGCATTATTAAACAGGGAGTGTGATGCTGTGCCGTAGTATTTTACTTAACTAATAAGGAAAAAAACTATGATTTTAAAAAAAATATGCACCGCAGTATGTCTCTTTGTTATTGTCAGTGGTTTTGCCGGCCAGGTACATGCGGAGACCTGGTTTCCCAATGGCGCCGTTGCCATGGCCAGTATTGATGGCCTAGAGGTATCCAAAGGGGCATTGGGTTTGACTTGCAATCTCATGGGTGCAGTTGACTTAGATGGTGAGAATGCCTCTGTTGGTGCTTTAGAGGTTTCAGGAGGCCCCTTTAATCTTTGTGGCGTTAGTGCACAATTTGAGAACCTGCCCTACAACATGGAAGGGAATGCAGATGGGACGGTGACCATACAAAATATCTATGTTGATGGTGCAACCGGTGACTGCGCTGGCGATTTAACCGGCACTTTTGATCAATCCACTGGTATACTGACCTTCGACAACGCAGCACTTCCAGGTGTTCCCTCTGGGGCATCCTGTGTATTGTCTGGTCAAGTGAGCACTAACCCCCAGGCTTCTTATACCAATCCATGATCAGGACATCAATAAGTCACTGCTTCTGGCGGTGAGACTTGACACGGCTTTACCATTCAGTTGTGCAGAACAGAAATATGGCCTCCCATGTACGGGCAGAATTTATTGGGAAGTCATAAGAGAGACTGGTAAAGCCGCGTTCACCTCAAGCATCATTGCCGGGATCACACAGTATGAATGCTGAAATATCAGGACAAGGGGATTTTGGGACATCATGCAGAGCAATCAGAGTCATCTTCTGTAATCTTTGCGGTCAATCAGGGGTTGTGCTGACGAAGGATATGCCTTACAGGCGCCTATCCAGGTGATATTGATGCACTGTACAAAGATACGTGTGTTCCGTAGGGTAGGGTCCCCTACAGGCGAACTGGCGATTCGGGTACTTGTGCCTATTGTGAGTCAAGCAAACTTCACTGGCGGGGGTCTCTAGGCCGGAAGCCACCATGTTTGTACATTTGGCTTGCGTAAGCAGGTGGTTCGGTATTCTAAAGAGCATTAAACACGTGATCAGTTCGGTCAGGAGCTGATGAGATTGACAGGGCTGCCACAGTACCTACTGAAGGGGTTTTCACCATACCACCTGCTCTGCGGGTGGTTGTTGATTTTGGAGCGTTGGGAAATGATCGAATTAAAACCGGGTATCCGTTTGAAAAGCGCTGTTTGCGATACACAAATCATGGTAGTGAAAGGAAAGGGCGCACATGATCTTCGTTGTGGAGGGGTTGCCATGCAAGCGTTTAATGCAACGGGCCCTGATGTTGCCCAACTCGTTTCTGACTCCGGGTTTGCCGCCGGAACACTGATGGGTAAAAGATATGTCAATGGTGATGGCAGTATAGAAGCTCTTTGTACCAAGCCGGGATTGGGTAGCCTATCATTGGGGCCGAAACGGGAGAGCGCACTTCAAATAAAACAGACCGAAGCGCTGCCGGCCTCTGACTGATAACTCCCGACGCATCAGATGTGAACGTTCCACTTGTCAGCGGACATGACCATGGCACGCTCGCTTAGAACACCAGGACTACTCTGCCCCAATAATGCAATTTTTTCCTGCTAATATTTCGATTGATCAGTTTCTATCCGGCGTGTGTGGAGCTTACTCAAATAAACTGATGGCCGATTTGGGCATCAAAGTTCACCCGGTATCCAACTTACAGGTAAGTCACCCCGTAGACGATTGGTTAGCGAGTGGCTTACTTCACTCCAGAAATGGTGCTATAGCCGACAAGCTTTGTCCGGTTCCTTTAGCCAGTTGCGCCATCGCTGCCATGAAATGCTTTTGTGCCTTGTCAGATCTGCAGATCCCGGATGTGGAACAGGGAGCAAAAATGCTCGGCTGTCGCTCATTAATCACTGGATTCATCCCAATGGGTACACAATCCGCCGGGAAAAGCTGCCATTTGATATCGTCTCTGGATGGTCAAATTGCGCTCAACCTTGCTCGCCCACAGGACTGGGAATCGCTACCGGCATTATTTGCCACTGAAGCACCTGTTTGCGATTGGGAATCCGTTCGCCACCACTCCAGGCAGCTGCCCACAAAACAACTGCTAGATTCTGGCCGCTTACTTGGCCTGGCGATTGCCGATGCACTCGCATCAGATTCCAGTACACCAAGCTGGTTCCGCATACCCTTTTCTGTTCACAATACGCAAGAGGCACTTCGCCAAACCCCTTTGAAACCATCACCTGTAATTATAGATTTGTCCTCTTTATGGGCGGGGCCCCTGTGTTCATACCTATGGCAGCAAGCTGGTGCCCATATTATCAAGGTGGAAAGCACCGGACGTCCCGATGGCGCAAGACAGGGAAATCTTGAATTTTATCAGCTGATTAACCAGGGCAAGCAATCCGTAAGTCTGGCACTTGATACCCGGCAGGGACAGAAACAACTGGAGAACCTGATCCGGCAAGCGGATATTGTCATAGAGGGCTCCAGACCCAGAGCATTACGACAAATGGGCATCCACGCCGAAGCATTATTGGCAAGCAACCCGGGCTTAACTTGGCTTAGCATCAGCGCCTATGGTCGAGGGAAATCTGCACAAAACTGGCCAGGCTATGGTGACGAAACGGCTGTAGCTGCCGGTCTCAGTCGTATTCTTTACCAAGTTTGCGGGACGTGGCGTTTTTGTGGGGATGCAATCGCCGACCCACTCACAGGGCTACACGCGGCTCTGGCAGGCTGGACAGCTTGGCGATCAGGGGGCGGAAAACTCATTGAGCTGTCCCTGTACGATGTAGTACGACACTGTATTGCAGTCACCGCACCGCAAGATAACGATTATTCCCGTCGCTATCGGGAATGGGAGCAGTATTTACTGCAAATTCCGGCCCGCCCCGCAATAAAAAAGCTCACAATACAGTGTAGTACCGCTAAACTGGGACAGCACAATCACCTATACCTGCAGCCTGAATCAACCTTGGTGAAGAATTTTTGTGATTCTAATTTAGCCGCAAGATGAAGACCTCTGCGCTGATTATCGACAATGTTAATTGTTACTCAAAAAATGACATAGTGAATCAGGCTCGCTGTGCGGTCCATATTGTGGATAACAAAATTTCGGCTATTACCCCGCCCTTCCCTGAAGTTTGGGGGATCAAAACAATCGATGCCAGGGGAGCAACTTTAATACCTGGTCTACATGATCATCATATCCACCTAAGCGCTTACGCAAGTTCCCTGGGCTCACTGCACTGCGGTGCGCCAGTCTTAGAAACCAGGCGACAACTTATTGACCATCTCGCTCACTATGAAAAGCAACATCCTGGCGAGTGGCTGAGAGGCTATGCCTATCACCCCTATCTTATCGGCGATATTGATCGCGACTGGCTGGATCAACATATTCCTGATAACCCGGTAAGAATACAGCACCGCAGTGGTCGTTTGTGGATACTCAATAGTTTGGCGTTGCGCCAACTCGGACTGATAGAGCAAACGAAAGCGGCTTTGCCGCCGACCATACCAAAGGGTGCCGAGATCATTCAAGGCCGTTATACAGGCCGGTTATATGAAGAAGATGCGTGGCTGAGCACACAACTTGGTCAAAAAATGCCGGGTCTTAGGCGTGCCAGCGATACCCTTGCCAGCTTCGGTGTAACGGGAATTACGGATTGCAGTCCTAGAAACTCAACTAAAGAATTTGACTACTTTCAGCATGCGCAGGATACTGGTATGTTGCGTCAATCAGTGCGCATGATGGGGTGCAGTAATTTAAATCAGGCCGTCGATAACCCACGTTTGCAAACAGCCGAATTAAAGATACATCTGCTGGAAAGCAGGCTGCCGGATTTCGATGACATTTGCCAACAGGTCCGGATCTGCAGGCAGCAAAACCGCAGGGTTGCAATCCACTGTGTTTCACGAACTGAGTTGGTGTTTGCACTTGCTATATTGGGCGAATGCGGTGTATTGACAGGAGACCGCTTGGAGCATGCGGGGGTTGCTCCCCCTGAACTTATGCATCGGATCACTGCGTTGAACTTAGCTGTCGTCACACAACCTCACTTTCTCTGGGAGCAAGGAGACCGCTATCTTGCAGAGGTTGAGCGTGAAGATCGACCCTGGCTGTATCTTGGACAGAGTTTTTTAAGGGCAGGTGTACCGCTGGCAGCAGGTTCCGATGCACCTTTTGGCAGTGCCGATCCCTGGGTCTCAATGAATTCAGCAGTGCGACGGCAAAGCCGTAGCGGGCTTGTAATGGGCTCACAAGATCGATTAACACCTGAACAGGCGCTTGATCTGTTTATCAGCTGTGCGCAATTTCCCGGGCGACGTTACCGGCAAATAGAGATAGGGGAGCAGGCTGATTTGTGTTTACTCGATGCGCCCTGGCAGATTGTACGTAACGATCTAAATAGTAGACACTGTCGCCTGACTGTTAGTAACGGCCAGATCATTTATCAAAAAGACAGATAAGCATGTGCATCAAGCTCAGCAGCAGAAAAGCATCAATTCCTACAGGTATTCTGCCGAAGTTTCTTGTCGGGTTTCACCGTCTACCTTATAGAATGCTTGTGTATTATTTTCCCCGGATGGTTTTGCAGAGATATTGGTTTGTTCAGATTTCACCCATGCTGGCAAGGTATTGAAAATCTCTTTCGCCCAGATACTAATTCATAGGCCTCAAACTCTATATCGAAGTCAATTCCAGCAGATCAATACAACAGATTCAGCTTGCATTACACTGACTGTATTCAATCAACAATCGCGTCAATCAAGCCCCATTCAAGCGCTGTTTTTGCATTTATCTTTTTACCTGAAAGCACCAATAAAGCCGTACGGTGACGACCTATTCTGCGCGCAATGCTAATACAACCACCAGCGCCTGGCATTAAGCCAAAGCAATATTCCGGCAGTTGAAAAAAAGTTTTTCGGTTTGCCGTTAAATAAAACGAAAATGCGGGCAATTCAATCCCTGAACCAATGCATGCTCCATGCAGGTGGCAGTGAATTCGAGGGCTATGCCGAGCAAACAGATACGCCGGGTTGGTTTTGCAACGAATGCCATGGGCTGCTGCCGGATCGGGCGCCAAGCCAAATTCTTTTAACTCACCACCGATACTGAAACATTTGCCGAGTGCAGAAATTTTCAATTGAGTAATCGACGTATCCACTTCTAACAAGGTTAGCACCTCTAACAAGGCATTGCGCATTTCAATCGTCAGCGCATTATGGAATTCGGGGCGGTTGAATCGGGCGTAAACGATATCCTCCCTGCGTTCCAGCAAAATGGGTTCACCATTAGTACCGGAAATGTGTTGAGGGGGATCAGGTCTTCCAGCGAGCCAATTCTGGTAATCGCGCCCGGATTGCAATGTCGAATAGGCCAGGGACTCAATCAGTAAGCCTTGCTCAACCGATATGTTCTCCGTTACACGTAATACCTGTACCAGTTGCAGTGCAGGTATTGGGGCTTGGTTGATTCTGTCGGCTATTTTTTGTGCAGAAGGAAAGTCGGTGACGATAACATCGGTGTTTCGCAATTGCATTTGTGTGCAGTTTTGGTCCCGCTCAGAAACAGCGATAACGGGCTCTGTCTGCCGACTCAGCCAATCCTCACAGGTGGGTACCTCGTTGGCGGTAACAATCACGGCAGACTATTGCGCTTGGGATTAATTATCAGCAGCTTCTAGGCATCAACATAAAATTGTTGACTAAATTTTCTCCACAATTGAATGGGGCCATCACCGTCACATAACAATGGTTCTGGCCGGTATTTCTTATTATTCCAGACAAGCATATCAACTGACTCAAAGCCCGCGGAATCTTTCCCTTCAGCTTCTCCAATAGAGTGTTGGTATAAGGTCTCGGCCACGTTACGCTCTTTTGAACCTTCAGGATAATCTTTAAAAGTAAAGTGCATTCGCGTCCGTGTCAGTTCAGGATTTACCGGCAAACCGGTAGAAAACATCAGCATGGAAACACCCTGTTGATTATGACGAAGCTCCTGAATGCCTGCGCCATGACATTTTCCAACAATGTATCCACCACCGATATCAAAGTTAAAATTGTGTCCATCTATCGATGCTTCTACCGGTGGAATGACAGGCGATCCATGCAAAAACTTTAGGTGCGCATTATCAACACTGTTCTCACCGATTTCCTGCAAGCATGTCCCTATATCCCATTGACCGTGTCTTACCGGAATATAGCCCTCAGATTCAAGTTCTGGAATAGTCGGAACTTCAAAGGTGGGTTCCTCCCCCTTTGGGTGATACCATACAAATATCAGATCATAGCGTTCCTGAGTAGGCAGGGAACGCAATATTGGCTTTTTCTTTGCAATGCCTGGCATTACCTTGCCATAGGGAATTTTTTTACACCAGCCCTGATGATCATATTCCCAATGATGAAAAGGGCAGCGTATATTGTTGCCGACCACTTTACCACCATGTCCTAAATGCGCTCCAAGGTGTGGGCAAATGGGGTCAGTTACGCCCACCGAACCATCTTCACCACGAAACATAACCCACTGCTGATCAAATGCTTCGACGTTTTGAATGTCACCCACTGCCAGGTTTTCCGATAATTCTATAACATACCACCCGTATGGAATCGGAAATGGGCAACGCTCGAGTTCAGTAGAGGTTTGTACAATCTGGTCTTTCATAGTATTCACCTATTGTTGATTTAGTGTTGTGAAGTGCGATCAGGGATTTGGATCGCCATAAAAAACGCTATTGTCTAAACTACACGTAAAGCTCTATCGATGAGTCAATTTTTTCGAGTAATGCATCAATCAAAAAATTCCCAGTATTTTTCGCTATGATCTGGTTTGAAGAATCATTATTTGAAATTTTTCTACGCCTTTGTCTTTGAGCTTCTAATTCTAATTCTGTAACCGCTGCTCCAATGGATGCCTGGCAAACGGCCACATAAATCTGTGCGGCCATCTCTGATGACATGCCTGAGTTGAGAATTTCCTGGGTAAAATCAGATTTGAGCTTTTGACTGGTTTCAACACCAAAGCCGCCCTCCATTAACTGGCTGATTACCTTGGGCTGCCTGATCATTGCCTGACATAAAGACTGATAAAAATCCCGTATGTACTCTCTACGGTGACGCCCACGGCGCTTGGGTAAAGAGAGATTGGCCAATAGCTGGCCTACTACCAACTGCTGCAGTTCATCTTTATTGGCCACGTACTTATAGAGTGTCGCGATACCAACACCCAACTCGTCAGCCACCTGTTTCATAGTGATTTTATCGCCACCCAGGCACAAGGCGGCATCAATGATTTTCTGTCGGCTAATACTTCTTGGCCGACCCACCGAATTGGAGGATTGCTTCTTTTCTGTTTGCATCTTCTGATAATATCGAATGTATTTCGGAAATACAATCTAAAATAACAAACAATTATTCGAAAACCGACAAAGTCTATGTATAAAAAACTTTGATATACAGCAGTGACAATTAAGATTCTCACACATGAGTATGAACCTCAGGTAAGAGGGATTAAATGGGATGGCGACCTAAAGCCACTATTACGCTAAACCCGCTATATTGGCCCGGATTCCACATAAGCTTGGATACTTGCAAAACAGGTCGTGGGTGAACCTTACATGTTGGATTGGACGCTCTTTTCGATTAGTACATAATACAAAACCTTCGAGCGGGCATCACTGTGCCCACAATGTTCCCAAAAGTTGCTCCATCACCCCGGCCACACCTATTTGTCCAATTGACTTTGCTTTCCTCCTCTTAAAAAAATAAAAAATTCAGTGCGGTCTGGGCCTTCAGCCTGTCATCTACTGCCTAGAAACTGTAGCGAGTCTCTATACCATAAGTGCGTGGATCCCCGAAGTAACTGGTTGTCCAGCCAACACCACTGCCGCTATTAGGATCAATACGCTGATCAACACCGCCAAAGGGGATGGTATTAATTCGGTAGTCCTCGTCGGTTAGATTTTGTCCCCACAGCGCAATCAATAGAGTGCCACTGTTCCCCAGCTTTATCTCGTCAAATGCCAGACGGGCATTGAGCAGTGTGCGATCATTTATTGCCGACGCTGCGTTCTGGTCTGGGTCAATGAAGGGTACATAGTCATCGCGGTAGCTGTATTCTATGTGTAAATCCCACAGGCCGAAGGTCTTCTGGTCAATGCGCCAGTCCATACCTAGCGTCAGAGAATTTTTTGGGGAATAGGGTGTACCCGCATCTTCTTTATTGAAGTAAGTAAAGTTGTTAGGAAACTTCTTGTACTGTGCATTGAGGTACCCGTAAGACGCAGTCAGTTGTAGGCCTTCATTGACCAGTGCGATCGCTTCGATCTCCACGCCCTTTGTTTCGTACTTTGGTACGTTGAATATGACAGACGCAGCGAATTCACCTTCAAAAACCGATAGTTGAAAATTGTCAAACTCGTTGTAGAACACAGCGCCGTTCAGTCGCAAACGTCCGTTCAGAAGCATCGATTTCAGGCCTGTCTCGTAGGAGGTCACTTGTTCATCCTTGTAGCCTTGGTAGAATTCCGCTGGTAATGCGGCTTCGCCGTTGAAGCCACCCGACTTCCAGCCCTTGGCATGGCGCAGGTAGACGTTGATGTCATCAGTGAAGGACCAGTTTAGTGCGATCGACGGGGAGGTGTTGTCAAAGGTGTCACTTGCCTGTGCGGTGAATATACTGGGGTGGATAATGTACTGATCCTTCTTCTCTTCTGTCCAGCGCAGGCCGGCAGTCACTGTCAGACGATCGTCGTAGATCGCAGGGCGCCAGTCCAGTTGCCCATAGAGCGCAACAGAGTTTGTGTCCAGTCCGTAGCGGTTGTGAGAAGTCGGGTTACCAAACGCACCGAAGAAGGTGATAGGGTTTAAAACATCTGCATCTTCTTCAAAATAGTAAGCGCCAACCACGTAATCCAGTTGATCCAGGTTGCCTGACAATTGCAGCTCCTGAGAGAACGCATCGTAGTTGACGTACCGGCTTGAGTGAAAGATATCAATGGCAGTGCCATCGATATCAATTGTGTCGTTCCAGTCCAGTTCTCGGTAGGCTGTGATAGAACGCAAAGTGGTGTTATCCCCCTGCCACTGTATATCAAGGGCATGGCCTGTTGATTCCGATGCTTCCTCTATTGCCCAGTCATTACTCCCTTTGTCTGCACGCTCATCGTCCCTGGTGAGGTAAGGCTCCTGTATGCCAGAGTAAAGGTAGGAGTTGCTGCTGATCTGAGTCAGTTGACCAAAGCGGGGTTTATTGTCCTGATCACTGTAGTCAAAGGTGTAGCTGACACCCAGGTTTTCGCTGGTATCCCACTGCAACGCCAACCGTGCGGCCTGCTCGTCCAGGTTTTGAAATTCATGGCTTGATGGTGGTGCCGCCAGGGGGTTGTCAAATTCGTCTGGCCGGTTGCCAGAGAAGCCGTCACGTTCCGCCTTAAAGAGTGTCAGGCTGCTTTTCAAGCCCTTCCAATCCGGTGTGTTTATCGTGGCGCGCCCAGACCAATAGCCCGCGCTGCCCAATTCGGCGATGAGGGAGCCGCTAAATTCATCACCCGGTTTACGGGTAATAAGATTCACTGCACCCCCCACTGTATTTTTACCGTATAAGGTGCCCTGGGGGCCGCGTAGTACTTCAACTCGTTCCAGTTCGACGATGTCAAAGACGGCACCCAGATTTTTACCCATGAAAACACCATCGAGATAAATTCCTACTGAGTTTTCCCAGGTAATTGCCGGGCTGATTTGTGAGGCGCCGCGAATAGCGATAGTAGCAGCGGTGGTGTTTGCAGGAGAGTCGACAATCTCCACGTTGGGCGCACTCAGGCTGATGTCTGTTATGTTGCTAATGCGCCGGTGTTGAATTGCTGTTTTGTCGAATGTGGATATGGCAATTGGCACCTCCTGTACAGACTGTTTGCGTTTCTGAGCGGTTACTACCACTTCTTCCAGGATGAGATTCTCTTGTGCAGCTGCCGATAGTGCGATAATGGCAAGCACAACACTTGAAAGTAGCCTCCGGATGATCTGACTTGGCATAGAAATCTCCGAATTGTCTTGATTTGATAACTGGTTCAGGGCCTGGTCTCTCACCGTTACTCAGCTTGTCTGTTTCCTTTAGGGGCCTTCTAAAAGTGCCTACTGGTAAACAGATCGCCTTTCTGGACAGGAAGTTAACTTTGAACAGTTAGGTGCAACTGTTATGGAAAAATAGGATTGTGTTCATCGCAGCATCAACCAGATAGTCATTGCTTTATTGTATTAATTTAAGAGAGGTGCCTGTCAGATACCCTGTTGTGTGTTTGTGGTTTGGGCTCTAATACCACCTTTTTCACCGCCGTGCGATTAGACGCTTGGCCACGGCCACCTAAATCTGTTCAGACGCCTCCGAAGTCTACCTGTGTCGAGAGTTTCGTCGATAAAAAACAGGTTTGGGCCTGTATCTGACCTCAGCACCGGGGCCACGTTCTTCCACTGGCTGATTGGCTTGCACCGCCAGAGCACGGCCTGATGTAAAGACTGGTAAAATTCCCGTCGGTGATCTTTCCAGTTACACCCAGTGCGTTTTGGTAATTCACTCTTGACTTATAGCTGGTCCAACACCAGTGCCGCAGGCTTCTGGCGGATAATGCTTCTTTTATGATTAACCGAATCGGATGTTTGACTCTTTGGGGTTTGCATGTTTTGATAATAACGAATACATTTCCGAAATACAATCTCAAATAACAAACAACAATTTGAATATTGACAAAGTCAATGCATAAAGCAACTTGGACACAGCCAATGGAAATTCAGGTTAAAACTCGTGAAGGGGAATCACAGTCAATCGAGGTCGAATCAGGTAGCAATCTAATGCAGGTATTGAGCGAAGACTTTGATGTGGCCGGAACCTGCGGCGGATCAGCATCGTGCGGTACCTGTCACATTTATCTGAATTCGACCTGGACTCCGATTCTTGGTGAGCAAACTGAGGACGAATCCTACATGCTGGAGGCACTGGCCGATATGGTAGAAGTGCGGCCAGGCTCTCGTCTTGCCTGCCAGATTACACTATGTGAAGAACATTGCGGCCTGCAACTTGAGCTTGCACCGGAGGTATAACACGGTTTCGTCACTGACTGGTCACAGGGTATACACATTTGCCTGTAGCATTGGGCCAGGTGGTCCGGGGACGGGGCAATTTTTATAACGCTTTATAAATCACAAGCTGAGTAATTTTTGAATAATGGTAGATATTTCAAAATGCTGGCTGACTTAAAAAACATTCATACGGTTGTCTAGGGTTGACCCTGACCTGGTCCACACGTTAGCCCGCACCCTTTTCCGTAACTGAAGGTCTCTTCATGAATATATCCATATTATTGCAGATGCCTGCCCAAACATTTCCAAACCGCACTGCATTGACATACAGGAGTGGGCATTACACTTACAAACAGATTTATGCTGCCGCACAGCGGGCAGCCCGGTTATTCCAATATTCAGGATTCAATTTTATTGCCTATTTGGACGCCAACAGTCCAGCGGTACCAATTTCAATTTTTGCTGCTGCCATTGCCGGTATTCCCTACGTGCCTCTGAACTATCGCTTGAGTAAATCCGAACTGGAATCGTTGCTGTCTCGATTAAACAAGGCCTATGTGATCAGCAATCAGATGCCGGAACTCGCTTTGCCTGGCTGTACATATCAATTAACGGAGACGTTTTGTCAAACCATGCTGGCGGCAGATGAACCGGACGAAGAACTTGATCCTGTAACTGATGCAGAAGAGTCTATCGCTATCCAATTATTCACCAGCGGAACGACAGGTGCCCCTAAAGCTGCCTTGCTTCAGCATAAACATTTGATGTCGTATATTTTAAATACCGTTGCGTTTGCAGCAGCAACTGAAGCAGAAGCAACGCTGGTTAGCGTGCCGCCTTACCATATTGCAGGTATTTCAGCAATGCTGAGTAGTTTCTATTCCGGCAGACGCATCGTTCATATGAAAAATTTTGATGCCAGCGAATGGCTCTTCTTGTGTGAGCGGGAAAAAGTGACCCAAGCTTTTGTGGTACCTACCATGTTGTCGAAAATTATGACGGAGCATAAACAACAGGGACAAACCCTAAACAGTCTGCAAGCCATTGCTTATGGCGGGGGAAAAATGCCTCTTAGCACCATCGAGGAGGCCCTGCAGTATTTTCCCGGAGTGGATTTTGCCAATGCCTACGGCCTTACCGAATCCAGTTCTACAGTGTGTGTGTTGGACCCTGAACAACATCGCGAGGCGTTTAAAAGTAAAAAGCCAGCACTACGCAATCGATTACAATCCGTCGGCAAACCGGTACCGGGTATCGAATTACAAATTCGTGATGATAAAAATCAGCCATTGGCCGCAGGACAAACCGGTGAAGTATTTTTACGCGGTGATCAGATTTCCGGTAAATATCGTGAAAAAGAATCACTGCAATCTGATGGTTGGTTTCCCACTCGTGATCACGGTTATATCGATGATAGCGGTTTCCTCTATCTAATGGGTCGGGCTGACGACATCATTGTCAGGGGCGGTGAAAATATCTCGCCGGGTGACATCGAGTCTGTTATTAGAGAAAGCCCGGCTGTTGCGGATGTAGCAGTCGTCGGCATTGCCGACGAACACTGGGGCGAAGCCATTGCTGCCGCCATTGTGCTCACTGAGGACCATTCGATTAGTGACGATGAAATTGCGGTGATGATAACGGCAAGATTGCGTTCATCCAGAGTGCCGAGCAAAATTATTCGTGTAGAGCACCTGCCCTATAACGAGATGGGGAAAATACTTCGTCGAAAAGTCAAGCAATTACTTGAAGAGCACTAAACCAAATATTCCTTATAACACCAGGCGGGTAGAGTTCCATGACAGAACAACAAAATAATCAGTGGGATGAATCGGTTGATGTTTTAGTTGTGGGGACTGGTAACGGTGGTTTAACTTCCGCTTTATGCAATAAGCTTATGGGTGCTGGCGATGTTCTGATTATTGAAAAGAGCATGAAAATTGGTGGCACAAGTGCCACCTCAGGGGGCGGCATCTGGATTCCCTGTAGCCATTATGCCAAACAAGCTGGTGCTGAAGACACGCTTTCGGAGGCACAGGAGTATCTCGACCAAACCCTGGCTGGTGAAGATGTGCCGTCGAAGCTGGTGCGTTCTTATCTGGAAAACGGTCCCAGAATGCTCAAATTTCTGCACGATAAAACACTGGTTCGCTATGAGTCACTTGCACAATATCCTGATTATTATTCAACTTTACCAGGTGCAAAACAGGGGCACCGATCACTGGAACCGACCCCGATTAATGCCTCTGAATTGGGGGAGGACTATCGCAAGCTGACGTATACACACCATATGATGCGCCTGTTTGGTGTTATTCATTTCACTCAGGCTGAGGCACATTTACTGATGCTCAAATTGCCAGGATACCATAAAATGCTGCGACGCATGATCTGGGACTATATCTCAGACATTCCCTGGCGCTTGAAAAGCAGAATATCGCGCCGGCTTTGTTGTGGCAGTGCGGGCATTGCTCGCTTGTACTTATCAATCAAACAAGTTGGTATACCAATCTGGTTCAGTTCTCCAATGTCACGCCTGGTTGAGCAAGGTGGACGTATAGTCGGTGTTGAAGTCAATCGCGATGGGAGGTTGACCAGAATTCAGACGCGTAAAGCCGTGGTACTGGCAGCCGGGGGTTTTGAAAAAAACCAGAAGATGCGCGATCAGTACCTGCCAAAACCGACTAACACTGAATGGAGTGCTGGCACTACAGGCAGCACCGGGGATGCCATTACTGCGGGTATTAACCTGGGCGCTGTTACCCGTTTAATGGGCAATGCATGGTGGTGCACCACACTCTGTGTGCCGGATGAGCCCGCACCTCGACTGAGCATTATGGAAAAATCATTTCCCGGCTCCTGCGTGGTAAACAAAGCCGGACACCGCTTTGCCAATGAATCTCAAAACTACATGGCCTTTCAAAAAGCGCAATTTAAAGCGCATTCTGATGATACCCCCTGCGCACCGGCCTTCCATATCTTTGATACACGTTTTCGCAGAAACTATATGGCAGGTCCATTGATGACAAAATCTAGCAAGCCGGATTGGAGTATTCCCAGAAAATGGTATGACATGGGGTTTGTTGGCAAGGCCAGTACTATTGCTGAGCTGGCAGTACAGATGGGCATTGACCCTAAAGGACTTGCGACAACTATTGAAAAAATGAATCGATTTGCAGTTACGGGTATTGATGAAGACTTCCACCGGGGTGAAGCTGATTACGACCGCTATTATGCTGACCCGAAAATAAAGCCAAACCCATGTCTGGCATCTATTGATGAAGCACCATTTTATGCTATGCGTATTGAAGCAGGTGATTTTGGTACCGCCGGTGGTTTGAGTACCAATGCAGACGCGCAGGTACTAAGGGAAGATGGCTCCACTATTGATGGTTTATATGCTATTGGCAACTGCGCAGCAGCAATACTGCCGACCTATCCCGGACCGGGATCTACATTAGGGCCAGCAATGACAATGGGTTATCAGGCCGCAAAAAAAATAACTGGCTATACAGAATAAAGCCGGAGTGACTGTCATGAATGAATGTAAAACAACACCAACCAAAAGCATAAGATTCAGCCAAACAAAGAAGTGGCACTACAAAACGGATGTTTCGGTAATAGGTTACGGTGGGGCTGGCGCATGTGCGGCTATCGAAGCTGCAGATGCGGGAGCATCGGTAACGATCTTTGAATTATCCTCAGGTGCTGGTGGTTCCACTGCCCTGTCTTCAGCAGAAATTTATATGGGCGGAGATGGCGGTACTCGGGTACAGGCTGCCACTGGCCATAACGATACCAATCAGGCCATGATCGATTATCTCAGTGCATGCGCGGGACCACAGGCCGATGCAGATAAAATCAAAGCCTATGTTGAGGGCAGCAGAGACCACTTTAACTGGCTGGTTGAACAGGGTGTGCCATTCAAAGATTCAGAATATAAGGAACGTGCCATCATGGCACTAACGGACGATTGTTTACTTTATACCGGTAGCGAAAAGGCCTGGCCTTTCAAAGAAATCGCTACACCTTGTCCGCGTGGACATAACCTTGAGGTTGAGGGTGACAATGGTGGTCCGCTGTTTATGAAAATTCTGGGCGCGGCGGTAGAACGGCGAGAGATACAAGTTCATTTCAATTGCCGTGCCCTGGCGTTGATTCAGGACGATACCGGGGTGATTCGTGGTATTCGTATTCGTGAAGACATGCAAGAGAAAAATGTACTGGTTGATCGTGGCGTTATACTTTGCACTGGCGGATTTTCAATGAATCGTGCCATGCTAAAAAAATATGCGCCCAACCTGCTGCGCTGTAGCGAACCCATTGGCAATCCTGGCGATATGGGCACGGGTATTCTAATGGGTATGGGCGTCGGTGGTGCCGCTATTAATATGCATGAAGGTTTTGTCAGTATTCCCTACTATCCACCGGCCAGTTTCACCTACGGTTTGTTTATAAACGCACAGGGACAACGCTTTATTAATGAAGATTGCTATCATGGCCGCGTGGGTGCTTATATTTTACAACAAACCGGTAATCGCGTGTATCTGGTTTTAAGTGCCGAGGATTACGGCGATTACGAGCAGGTTTCCTATCTCGGTGCTTCCGTTGCAGGTACCGGTGAAACCATTGCAGAGCTTGAGCAAGAGCTGGGTCTTCCAAAAGACCAACTTGTACAAACGCTGCAAACTTATAATAATCACGCAAAAAATGGCGAAGATCCAGTGTTTCATAAATGCTCCGAGTGGCTTAAACCGCTAAACGCACCCTATGTTGCTTTGGATGTTACGCCTGGAAGAGGCGCTTTTTACCCCTATTTTACTCTGGGGGGGCTGGACACCAGACCTTCAGGTGAAGTCTTAAACCCAGAAGGCAGTATAATTACTGGTTTGTATGCGGCCGGGCGCACTGCCTGCGGTGTACCGCGCCGAGGCGCAGGCTACAACTCAGGCATTTCAGTAGGGGATGCCACCTTTTCTGGTCGAATGGCTGGAAAAGCGGCAGCCGCAAGGGTCAAATGAATATCGCTTTGTTACTTCGGTCTGCTACCTGTTACGAGTTAGTATGAACTAATACAGACCTGGCTAGTATACAACTATCTTTCAGAGCAAGAACGGTGCTTATGCCCGATATCCTATGGCGTCGTTAACGGCAATGCCTGTTCAGATGTGGTGATACTCTGAAATTCCTGTGAGATATTTGTATGTAGAAGGCACTAACAATGTGACGATATAAGCTGACCCTGTTTGACAGAACACTATGTTACAAAAAATCCATGGTCTGGGTAGAAGATTACGCAGGGTTTTGTAGCAGTAGATTCTCAGTAGCTCCGCAGTCTAAGGATACCCTTATATCGGGAATGTATGTCAATGAAAATAGGGATTTTTAGCTATATTTAAGTTCGGCTTATGAAATATTATTGTCACAGCAATCAATTAATCATTGAACTTTATTTTTCGTTAGTAAACATCATGCCGAATTTAAAATGTATAATGTTGTTTTTTATTCCAAAAAATTAATAGATTCTTGCTGCTACACATGCGATTCCATAAAGAGTTATTAGGCCTGCTGGGTTTGCGTACTCGCTAAGTAAATATTACAGCTATTATGTCGCCTTTGGGCGTACCTTGCGAAATGAGGATAAATAATATCGGTACTGAAAAATAGCCAAATACAATTAGTGTTAAAGTACAGGGCATCAGCCCACAACTTTTCCCTGTCGTAATGATTTTTCTGTATAGCCTTACAGGAGAATAAAAATGAGCATTATTGAAAATATAAATGCTAAGTAAGCACTATACAATTATCAAAAATGAGAATAAAATATGGATAAGCGATGGTTTAAATATGCAGTATGTTGTTTTATATTTCTCGTTGCAGCGTATTTTTTACTGTCGCGAACAACGCGTTATCATATTGATCACAGTGAGGTCATTGTATCTCCTGTATCAACTAAATCTCAAGCTGAATATTATGCATTCGGTTACCAGCCCGAGCTGAAATATTCAGAAACACGCAGACCCTGTCGTGTTCGATATCCACTGAAAAAGGCTTTTTTTGGCGACCTGCATGTGCATACCGCTATTTCTGCAGATGCCTATCCAGATGGGACACGTACCTTCCCTGATGACGCCTACAGATATGCCAAGGGCGCGCCTATTGCATTACCTGTACCAGAGGGGATTCCCCCCCTGTCCGTTCAACTGGAACGGCCCCTTGATTTTGTTGCGGTAACAGACCATTCTGAAGCTATGGGTGAGGGCTATATCTGCCGTAACGAAGGTAAGTTTCCCGGTTACTCATCCAAGGCCTGCGAAACTTTTCGGCAAGGGGGACAGCCAGGTGTACGTGTATTCATGACAGAAACAGCCCGCATGCGCCCCAAAAGAAACAGGTCGGTGTGCGGTAAAAATAATGAAGACTGCGAAAAGGCGTCCAGAATTGTTTGGCGTGAAATGATTGAATCCGCTGAAGCGGCATACGATAAAACTGAAACCTGCAGCTTTAGTACCTTTGTTGGCTATGAGTATACTCGCTCCACCAACAATAATCATCTACATAGAAATACTATATTTAAGAATGCATCCGTACCGGATTTACCAGCCACTTTCATTGACTACCCAAGCTTGCAGAGCCTTCTCGGCAAGCTCGAAACTTCCTGTCGGAAAGACATTGAAGCTTGTGATGTCATTTCAATACCCCACAATTCCAATCTTTCCGGGGGCAATGCTTTTAATCCGGAAGCTTTGCGGGGGTATTCAAAGGAAGCACAACAGGCCCACCGAGAGCAAAGAAATGCCTTTGATCGATTGGCTGAAATTACCCAACATAAAGGGACTTCAGAATGCCAGAACGGATTTGCTGATATTTTGAGTGATGAAGACGAATATTGTAATTATGAAGCAATTCGGAAAATTGGTAAACCCGATAAGGCGATAGACCTTTCAACATACATTCCACGTATGTATGATGTTATCACCAAAGAGTGTGAAGCGGATGATATGGATCCGAAGGACAATTTCTATAAAGGCTACTGTCTTTCTTCCAATGATTTTTTACGTGGTGCGTTGTTAGAGGGGCTTTCCGAGGAAGACCATCATCATGTAAATCCCTTTGAATTCGGTATCATCGGTAGTAGCGACACTCATCTCGGCACCCCAGGCCAAACCGATGAAGCAAGCTGGTCAGGACATATTGCCGATGAAACCACACTGGAGGGCCGTTTGGGGGAAGCTGAATTGGGTCGTAATAATAAACTCATGGCAAATCCAGGAGGCCTTGCTGGCGTTTGGGCCGTTGAAAATTCCCGCGATGCGTTATTTCAATCTATGAAGCGTCGCGAAGCTTTTGGCACATCGGGCACACGTATTACCCCGCGCTTTTTTGTCGGTCACTACCCCGCAGATCTTTGCAAGCGAAAAAACTGGCTCTATCTAGCTTATCAAAATGGCACACCCATGGGCTCAAAACTGTCTTCCCAAACAGAGAATTTTCAGCTATTGGCCCAAGCAACGCGGGATCCACATCCCTCTGCTAAGGGGTTGGAAAAACTACAGATTGTCAAAGGCTGGCTGGATCACAGCGGCCACAAGCACATAAAAGTTACGGATATTGCCAAGATGGAACCAGCCAATTTGACAGGCGATGGTATGTTGTGTGCTGTTTATACTGATCCAGATTACGATCCTTCCTTAAATACCTATTACTACTTGCGTGTAGCTGAGACAGAATCAAACAGATGGAGTTCAGCTCAATGCGAGGCGTTGCCTGAAGTTGACCGACCTGAAGGCTGTATAAACAATAGTTTGAAAAAAATACGTGAGCTGGCATGGACATCGCCGATATGGTTAATAGCGGCAGAGCCATAAAGTTATTGAATTCACTTCCTTAGGTAATAGAATATGCCAGCGGATTATTATGAAAATACCCTGTGAAATTGTCTCATTCAAAATACAATGTTAACTTATCAATTGATATGCACTATTTTTTAGTGTCTGTTTTCATTGGTGCTTTTTATAGGCCCCTATACTCACAAGTGGAAATAGCTGTAAACTCCACCTGGAAATCAGTGACCTTAAGCAGGGCTTTTAATAGGTCACGGTATCAATCAGTTGAAACTCTATCAGCAAGCAGATATTCAAACGAATATTGGTCAGTTATGTTAACTTCTGGATCGTGCATATGGATCAGATCAACATGCTCTGTTATCTGCTGGTTTGAGGGGAAATGCAGTGAGCCGAACCGAAATGCCAAACCTGACAGACAAACCAATGAGGATCAACATGACTTTGTTAGTAAAAAATCTATTGATTGTATATGGGATCACGTTGATTCTCCTTGGTTCAGTAATTCATTGATTTCTATTTGATTCTCACGATAGCATCAAAACTTCAAAATCGTTATGCTTGGTTCCTTATGTTTTACTTTTAAAAAGAATAAATAACACGGTCTCAAGTAATAAATTACTATATTAAGACTTTTTTTGTGATTTGCCTGTTTCGTAATATTCTTTTTGGGCAGTAATGATATTCTCCTGCATTTGTCGCATTGATCTCATGATGAGGCCGGACAAAAGATGACCAAGCTTACCCCATTTCATTTCAAAGTTCATACAATTTGTGAGCCTGGTTTGATATTTTGAAAGGGGCTCCAATGCATATTGAAAACTGGCTTTTTTAAATAGAGGTGGTATACCATCACCGTCGTCACTGTGTAATTTCAGTGTAAAACCCCGACCCTCATTCCAGGCTGTCACTGTTTCTATCAAAGGCGCTCGACTACTGAATATACGACGACTGGTACCAATGCCCTCCTTTTGAGTACTGATAATCACAGCACCTGTAACACCGGGTACATAAAAATGTGGTTTACTCAGATCACGCATTTTCTCCCAGGCTTTCTCAGCGCTCACATTGGCAACACAGCTCACAGAAATCATTTTCATCAAGTCGTTCCTGTTTATCTGTAAGGTTATATTTAGCGGGCCACTTCAAATAATCCTGCTGCGCCCATGCCGCCACCAACACACATGGTGCATACTATATATTTGGCGCCCCGACGTTTTCCTTCGATCAGCGCATGTCCCACCATTCTTGAGCCGGACATGCCAAACGGGTGTCCTATGGAAATAGCGCCGCCATTGACATTCAGTTTTTCGTTGTCGATCCCGAGTTGATCGCGGCAATATAAGACCTGACAGGCAAAGGCTTCATTGATTTCCCAGAGATCAATATCATTCATCGCCAAACCCTGTTGCTTTAACAGCTTTGGAACGGCATACACGGGACCGATTCCCATTTCTTCTGGTGCGCAGCCTGATACTGCAATCCCCCGATAAATACCTAACACCGGTAAATTATGCTGCAGTACGTATTGCTCACTGGCAACAACGCAGGCTGAAGCTCCATCTGATAGCTGTGAGGCATTGCCGGCAGTAATACACTTACCCTGTTCGATAAGCGATCCACCCGTGTACACCGGCTCAAGTGTGCTCAGCGATTCCAATGTTGTTTTTGGGCGATTGCCTTCATCGTGAGACAACTCGATCTGCTCGAAGGTCTCTTCACGCGTTTCATTGTTGATGATTTTTTTACTTGTGATGAAAGAGATCAATTCATCATCAAACAGCCCTTTCTCTTGAGCTGCTGCCGTGCGCTGCTGACTTTGCAATGCATAGCTGTCCTGTGTGTTGCGACTAATGCCATAGCGCTCGGCAACCAGTTCCGCGGTTTCTATCATCGGCATATACATATGAGTCGATTTTTCAAGCACTGCTTTTGACATTGTCCTGTGGCTGTTTTTATATTTATTCTGGATCAGAGAAACGGATTCCAAACCACCTGCAACTGTGACGCTCATCTCTCCCACTAAAATGCTTTTTGCCGCCAGACCAATAGCGATCATGCCAGAAGAACACATCCGATCAATTTGCATTCCGCTGACCGAATCCGGCAAACCAGCCGCTATCGCACTGAGTCGACCAATGTTATAACTCTGCGTTCCCTGAGGTGCAGCCGCCCCCATAATCACATCATCAATATGTGCCGGGTCTATTCCTGCTCGTTTAACCGCTTCGTGAATAACTACGCCGCCAAGTACTGGTGCTTCAGTATTGTTGTAGGCGCCGCGATAGGCTTTACCAATAGGCGTTCGAGCTGTTGAAACTATCAGTGCATCACTCATACTTTTCCAAGATCCTTTTCCATACTTCGCTTATAACCTGCTAGTCGTAAAAGCGTGAGATGGTGTCAACTACACAGGCTGGACGTTCTTCGTCTTCGATTTCAACAACGATTCGCACAACTACTTGCACACAACCCGGCTTTGCTTCCCCCGAAATTAATTCACCAACACCGCGAATTCGTTGCGCGACTTTTACAGAATTAGGGAATCGAATTTTGTCGCAGCCATAATTCAGTCCCAAGCTGTATGTTTTAACCAGTAACAGCTCAGGTAAGAATTTATTGGCCAGCGACAGAATAAGATAGCCATGTGCTATGCAGTCGCCAAATGGACCTTTGGCCGCACGTTCCGGGTCAACATGAATCCATTGGTGGTCTTCACTTGCCTGAGCAAATTGATTGATTCTTTCCTGGCTGATAGCCATCCACTCGGTAGCACCAAGAGATCGTCCGACCTGCTGCAATAAATCCCGAGGCTGTTCCACGCGTATCATGTTGCCTCCCTTTTTTCTGAATTGATCTAAGCTCTCTGACTTGAAACCGACACAATTTCGCCAGTCATATAAGAGCTGTAATCAGAAGCCAAAAACATCATTACATTGGCAACCTCCCATACTTCAGCTGCGCGGCCAAAGGCTTCCTTACGTACAAGCTCTTCAAGTAATTCCACTGGTGTGGTTTTCTTCAAAAATTCATGCAAAGCAATACTCGGTGAAACCGCATTGATACGCACCTGGTAATCGGCTGCTTCCATCGCCGCACAGCGGGTCAGAGCCATCACTCCGGCCTTGGCGGCGGCATAGTGGGTTTGTTCCCGCTGTGCGCGCCAACCCAGTACGGATGCATTATTGATAATCACACCGCGCTTGCGTGCCTGCATCAGTGGTAATATTGCACGCATCATACGCATGGTGCCGGTAAGAGTGATATCCAATACTCTGGACCACTGTTTATCGGGCATTGCAATCAGTTTACATGTGCCGCCCAAACCGGCATTATTGATTAACACATCAACGCCACTATGTTGCTCTTCAGCAATTTTGATTAACAACTGTACATCGTCTTCCCTGGTGACATCACAAAGTTGCCCGAATACCGGCGTATCCGGGTGGCTATTGCTCAATTGTTCCACTGCTTTGTATAAGCGACCCTCGTGTACATCACTGATTGTTAAACCTCTGCAATTTTCTTCAACAGCCCGCGTGGCTGCTGCAAATCCAATACCCGCACCAGCAGCGGCGGTTATCAACACTGACTTACCTGTCAGTAAGTGATGGCCCTGTACATAAGCAGGTGAATCTTTTACTGACATGGCTTCCTCTTCGATTTAGACCGCCGGTCTTGGTTCTTTGGGTAAACCCAGTGCGCGTTCAGCAATGATATTACGTTGAATCTGATTGGTTCCGCCATAAATCGTGTCCGAACGGGTAAACAGGAACAGCGTTTGCAAGCGGCTTAGGCCATAGCTTCCGCGCTCAACAATATCGGCATCAGGCCCCAGTACATCCACAGCCAAGTTGCCCAAGTTGCGATGCCAGGTTGACCAATAGAGTTTATAAGTTATCGATGCGCAATCCAGGCCTACTCTAGTCGGTTCTGAAGACAAAGTACGCATCGCGTTATAGCGCATAATCTTCAAGCCCATATGTGCATCGGCAATACGCTGCCGGATGCTTGGATCTTTACTGGCGCCATTGTGTTTGGCAAGGCGAATAATTTCCTGCAACTCGTTTTGGAACAACATTTGCTGGCCCAGTGTTGAGATACCGCGTTCAAAACCCAGTAATCCCATCGCGATCCTCCAGCCATCGCCTGGTTGTCCCACAATACAGTCAGTGGCGACCAGTGCGTTCTCAAAGAATACCTCGTTGAACTCTGAAGTGCCGGTAAGTTGTTGGATTGGCCTGACATCAATACCCGCTTGATCCATCTCGACCAGAAAAAACCCCAAGCCGTTACGACCTTTACTCCCCGGCTCTGTACGGGCAATAACAAAGCACCAGTCGGACACCTGCGCGAGGGATGTCCAGATTTTTTGACCATTCAAACGCCACACCTGTGCATTGGGATCGAACTCAGCCCGAGTACTGACATTGGACAGGTCGGAGCCTGCATCTGGCTCGGAATATCCCTGGCACCAAAACTCTTCGCCGCCAAGAATTTTTGGTAAAAACCGTTGCTGCTGCTGCTTGGAACCAAATGCCATCAATGTAGGAGCCACTAGGCCTTCACCAATATGTCCGGCTCGTCCGGGACCACCCGCACGTGCATATTCCTCATAAAAGATAACCTGTTGCTCGAGTGAGCAGCCGCGTCCACCAAATTCTCTTGGCCAGCCAATCCCTGTCCATCCACCCTCCGCGAGCTTTTTCTCCCAGGCCACACGCTCAAGGAAAAGCATGTGCTCGTCTCCGGGTCCGCCGCGAAATCGAATCGATTCGAATTCGCCACTTAAATTATCCGCTAACCAGTCTGCTATTTCATGACGAAACACTTCATCCTCTGCGGTAAACCCAAGTTTCATGTGAAATCTCCTAAGGAGTGTCCCTTGAATAATCTCCCAGTTTCCTTGTATCAGACAAGTATGGTGTACAGCGTCATTTTGGAAATAAAGTATCAATCTAAAGAATGCAATCTACTCTTCAAATCAGCCGCATAATTCTTCCATCCGGTTTTTTAATCTTACTGAGTATTTTGTTGGCAGTTTATTGTCTCAATACAGTCCTTTACTGCAACTTGCATCGTCTGTGACTGAGCTGTACAGCGATTTTAAAATGATATACTTACTCGCCAATGTATCAAGAGCGGTCAGTGTACGGGAGTCAGACGACGAGGCATATTACTCAGTTACAAATCAATCCGTATAAATTCACCAGTTGTTTGGCCGCGAATGGTTGCAGGGAATTTATCGGATAACTGCAAATTTTCCTGCGTCGTATTATTTGTCAATGATCAATATTTATTTACTACTCTGACTTCAACTCAGTTCTTCTATAATGGGTATTGCTTGGGTCATCAGTCAGGGGTTGAGAGCTGGATGCGATATCATCATATTTGGGCTTTAACCCTTTTATTACTGTTTAACGACAGCGTTCCTGCTGGTTGATAAATGCTGGAATTAGAGCACTTTTGCGCTTGCATTACCGAAGAATAACCCTACAAGATAAACCTCTGTATTTCTTAAGATTCGATTATCACGGTTTTCAGGCACTGTGGGAAGAAAAAAATGCATTCAGAGTGCCCCTTATTAATTCGGCAGTTATGTAGTGATGGTATATTAAGCCAAAGCTCTATTTTACGCTTGCTTTCATGCATCACTATATAACTGCTGGGTGAATAAGTCTGTTTTATATCGTTGATTGTAACCCGCTTAGCCTATCATATTATTCTTTTAGTGTGGTGGCAGCTAACGCAACCACATACATTGTGGCTTATGCAAACCGCAGTTAGCACTCATTCCTGCCTTGACAAAATGGTACACGAGGGGCTTGAATATCCAGATATTTTAAAATGAATGGATATTGATTGTGTAACTTATTGATTTGTAATATTTTAAAGTCAGGCCTTACTAGTTGTCCAATAAACTCTTCAACGTAATATCCTTGTTTGCTAATTGCTCTGCATCCAGAGGTTTACCTTGGAGAATAAGTCGCTTGCCGAGCAGAAACTCCTGAGGGCTGTTCACCGTGTCCACAGCCAGCAATTTACTCTCCTGAAGATAAAATGCAGAAAAGCTCCGGCTGCCCTTTATATCTCCACGTATCACCACATCAGTATAGCCATGTGAAAGGCCGGCGATCTGTAATTTCAGATTATATTGATCAGACCAAAACCAGGGTAGGGCGGTGTAGGGTTTTAGGTTGCCACATAATGTGTTGGCAACCACCGAAGCCTGGTCTTGAGCATTTTGTACGGATTCCAAACGTAATTGTCGTTGATAAATAGGGTTGTAGTGTGAGGTGCAGTCGCCTGCTGCTAAAATATTGGCGTCGTTAGTGCGTGCGTACTCATCAACCTTTATACCGTTATCAATATGCAGACCAGCCTCGGCTGCTAATTCGGTGTTGGGGATTATGCCAATGCCAATAATCACTATATCCGCTGGATATTCAGTGCCACTTTGACCTTTCACCGATACCACTGACTTTTTACCGGTTATGGCTTTGGCCTGTTCATTGGCTACAATCTTAACACCTTCTTCACGGTGTGTTCGAATAAAAAAGTCCGCGACCTGGGGGGCGCTGATCCGCTGTAGAATACTCGGAAGAGCTTCAAGTACGGTTACCTGCATGCCTCGCTTGCGCAACGCAGCCGCAGTCTCCAGCCCAATGTAACCTCCGCCAATTATTACAGCTCGTTTATCACTGCCAGTAAACGGCTTAATTTGCTGGGCGTTACTCAGGTTGCGTAAATAAAATACCCCTTTTAAGTTGACGCCGGGGATATCGAGTTTGCGCACCCGTGCACCAGTGGTAAATACCAGTTTGTCATAATTGAGACTAGCGCCATCATTGAGAATCAGTTGTTTGTTGCCTCGATCAATGGAAGTTGCTGTCACACCCAAGGTAATACTGATATTACTTTTGCGATAGACCTCAGGTGAGCGGATAAAAATCTGTTCAAGGCTTTTTTTCCCGACAAGGTATTCTTTGGAGAGTGGTGGTCGGTGGTAGGGCAGATAATACTCATTGGAAATCAATGATATGGAACCAGCCCACCCCCTTTGGCGCAACATAGGGGCGAGTTGTGCTGCGGCATGACTTCCACCAATAATAATACACCTGTGCTTTGTGTCCATTGTTGTCGGGTTTCCTGTTGATAAAACAGTGTAACGAAGGGCGGTCCCGGCTTCATTGTATCCGGTATGTCCCCTTTATAATAAAAACAGATATGTCGATTTTAATTGATTTTTCTGGTGAATCCCTATTATTCGCGATATCCCCTTGTTTTATTCTGCCAGATAGACTCACCCTGCTGATTCACTCCCCGATGAAAATTCCAAGGGGTGAATGTTATGTTGAGTACGGTATTACCCCGTGCCAATCCTCGTATTTTGATTTGCTGAGTCAGGCCCAGGATGTTGCTTCAGACAAATCTCTTTTCGTTACGCTTCCGTACTTTCAAACCGGCAGTGTACCCCACGTTTCGGTCGGTTCGTTTGCGGTTGGCCTAACCATCGCAGCACTTGTTTTATTGTGCTTTAAGTGTAAGTGCAGAGTTTTTGTTTCACTGCCCTTGATTGCTTGGTGTTACGGACTTGTGGATCCGTTTTGGATTTATGAAAATCATTCCGGTGTTTCTCTCCTTGACAATCGACCTTTTGGGTGCATCCTCTGCCGGTTGAATTCGAATTTTTTTGTTTTGGACCAAAAGCATGTCTGCTGAGCCTGAATCGTAATGCCAATGACATTGCAATGGTCTTCATAGAACAGGTTGTGTTTACGGGCTTTGGAAGCAATGTTAACAAGCAGTGCAGATTGTGTCTTGCTCCAACAGGAAGGGTTAAAAGCCGGTTCGTGAAAGCACTCTTATGCATGAATGGGAAGCCACCCTGCCTGTCGTCACTTCACTTTCGCGTAAGACCACTTGGCAGGCAGCGCTGATCTGAAAATTATGCACGCACAAACACCCGTGTTGCAGGTACTGACGGAGTATGACCGGTTGGTAAGCCTGCCCCATGCTGAACGTTAAGGCATGCCAGCCTGGGCAACTAGGGGCAACTAGGGGCAACGGGCGTAGAATCCGGGAGACGTCTGTCTCCAGTAACGAAGGGCCGTTGCCCTGGTCAATGGCAATCGTTTCTGTGGCTGCTCCGACCAGGAAATTGGCTTCTGGAATGTGCACGCGGTTGCTGACGCATGCAATTCTCTTCTGCAACGCATTGATTCTGAGCATTCTGTTAGCGTATTACCTAACTGCGAGGGATCTGGAAAACCTGGGCCTGGTGAAAAAAGTGTCATCCGTGACCTGACTGACTGTGAACCCCATTGGCAGATACTGCTTCATCTCCGGGTAAAATGTGATCGATATGCTAGAGGCCCAAAGCTCCTCGACCGACGAAGTGCAGAGTGTGAAAAAGTAAAACGCTATTCAACGCCTAGTCATGCAGGGGTTTCAGAGGGAGTTGAACATGGCTGCGGGGATACCTCGAGTATCCCATCATAGAGCCGTTGCGTGACACTATCGCCCGTGTCGAGTGCAACTGAACGAGTAGCTGTTAACCTCAATGGATTTACACACCCGTTGAAGCCCAATCCGGCACCGTAAATCGATTGCGGGGCTATCTATAATGGGGACTGTCACCTTAAGCTGGGGGCAGTCACGTAGCATGCGATGGGAGGTATTATGGAAACCACCGGACACCACACCCTCAATGACCTTTTTGCGCAGTTGGGGTTGGCTTCAGATGATGCAGCGATTGACGAGTTTCTGATCGCTCACTACCTGCACCGACACGAGAAATTGGCGGCGGCCCCCTTTTGGACCCAAGGGCAGCGGGAATTTCTCGAGGAAGCCATCAGAGACGATTCCGACTGGTGTGTCGCTGTTGATGAATTGGATTCCCTGTTGCGCCACTGAAGCGTCCCAGTGCCGGAGCGGGCTCTTTTTCATAGGTTATACTACGCCAAATCCAACCAATCAAACCGGCGCCTGGGTGCCGGGCCTTTAGCGATATCCAATGGAAAAACCGCGTTTTCGAGCTGCCCTACTGCGTCCCCGTTACTGGTTGACCTGGCTGCTGTTTGTACTTTGGTTCCTGGTGGCGCAGCTGCCCTATCGCTGGCAGCTGCATATGGGCCGCGGCATCGGCCGGGCAATGCTGAGATTTGCACCCAACCGCCGCACCATTGCTGAGCGCAATCTCGCACTGTGTTTCCCTGAGCTCAGCCAGGCTCAGCGCATGCATCTTCTGCACCGCAATTTTGAATCCAGCGGTATTGCCCTGATGGAAACCGGTATGGCGTGGTTCCGTTCGGCGCGCTGGCTGCGCAGGCGCGTTGCTATTGAGGGCCTGGAGTCCCTGCAGGCTCTACAGGCAGAGGGGAGGGGAGTGCTGCTGATGGCCATGCATTTCACCACCCTGGAACTGGGAGCGGCCTTGATGGGCATGAGTATTACACTGGATGGGATGTACCGGCCGCACAAAAACCCCGTTTATGACTATATGCAGCGCAAAGGGCGAGAGCGCCACACCGCCGATGGCTGTGTCTATCAGCGCAAGGATGTGCGCGGGGTATTGCGCGCCCTGCAGCGGGGGCGTGCGGTCTGGTATGCTCCGGATCAAGATTACGGGATCAAACAGGGGGTTTTCGCCCCGTTTTTTGGTGCCCCCGCGGCTACAGTCACCGGTACATCACGGTTTGCCCGGGTTGGGCGGGCCGAGGTGGTACCCTATATGGTGACCCGCCTCGACGATGGTGGCGGGTATCGCCTGAAAGTTTACCCGCCCCTTGATCAGGTCCCCTCGGGAGACGAACAGCGGGATGCGGTGCTGGTCAATCAGTTTATCGAGGCGCGTATCCGGGAAGCCCCCGAACAGTACATGTGGGTGCACCGCCGCTTCAAGACCCGACCGGAAGGTGCGGCCAATATTTATGAAGGTGTGCGTAAAAAGAAAAAGAAGCGCAGGCGCGTGGCCACCTAGTCGCACTGGCATAGATCCCGCGCCCTCAGTAACATACGGGTTCGATTCCGCTGTTTCAGGGCGCGCACAAAAATGAAGGAGTGAGGATGTTTACCGGCAGTATGGTGGCCTTGGCCACTCCAATGTATGCAGACGGAAGCCTGGACTGGGAAAGTTTGCGCAGCCTGGTTGAGTGGCATATCGAGCAGGGCACCCGCGCGCTGGTTGCCGTTGGCACCACGGGGGAATCCGCCACTCTCGATGTGCATGAGCACGTGGAGATGATTCGGCGTGTTGTGGATCAGGTGGCGGGGCGCATCCCGGTGATTGCGGGGACAGGTGCCAACTCCACCACGGAGGCTATCGACCTCACGGAAAACGCCGCCCGATGTGGCGCTGACGCCTGTCTGTTGGTGACGCCTTACTACAATAAACCGAGCCAGGAGGGGCTGTACCAGCACTACCTGGCCATCGCCAGAGCGGTGGCAATCCCGCAGATCCTCTACAATGTGCCCGCCCGCACGGCTGTCGACATGCTGCCTGACACAGTGAAGCGCCTGGCGACCATCGGTAATATTGTCGGCATCAAGGAAGCGACTGGTGATTTGACGCGCGCCAGGGAGTTATTGGATATCCTGCCGGAGGGGTTTGCTGTGTACTCCGGTGATGACAGTACCGCTTTGGAGCTGATGTTGATGGGGGGACACGGCGATATCAGCGTGACTGCCAATGTAGCGCCCGCTGCGGTTGCCCAGATGTGCGAGACCGCCCTGGCTGGCGATGCTGCCACTGCGCAGGCCATTGATCAGCGCATCCAAATATTGCACAAAGTGCTGTTTTTGGAGTCCAACCCGATACCGGTGAAATGGGCGCTGCGGGAAATGGGACGTATAGACGGGGGAATTCGTCTGCCACTGACCAGCCTTTCCCCCCAGCACCATGCTACAGTGCGCGAAGCCCTGCGCAGTGCCGGCATACTCTGAACCCGCGAATTGAGAACGAATCAGGATAAGCTTTCATGAACAAATTGACCGTTGCAGCCGCGCTCTGTATTTCCAGCCTTACCCTGGCCGGCTGCGGTGTATTCGGCAACGATGGCTATTTCCGTGACCGCAGCAACGACTATCAGCAGGCCGATAGCCTGCCGCCACTGCAGATGCCCGATGGCATCACTGCCAAGCACCAGGAAGAACTCTACGAGATTCCCCAGATTGCCGGAGACGAACTGGCAGAGGGGGATTTTGAAGTGCCCAGGCCCCAGGCGCTTTCCATCAACGCGGGCCTGGACAGGGTTAAAATTCAAAAATTGGGCAGTAACCGCTGGGTGCTGGTGTCCCAGCCGCCGGAGGAAGTCTGGCCGCAACTGCACTACTTCCTGCGCACTTCGGGTCTGCGCGTGGAATTCTCTGATGCCAGTGCCGGTATTTTGGAAACCGCCTGGATGACGTTCAATGAAAGCCCTGACACCAAGGACAAGTACCGACTGCAGATTGAAACCGGCGTACAGCCGGATACCACAGAAATCCATGTGCGCCACCTGTCCGTGCCAGCGGAAGCACCGGTGGGTGGCACGGTGAACTGGCCTCAGCGCTCCTCAAGTCCCGAGCGTGAAGGCTGGATGATTGACGAGATGTCCACTGCCCTGGCGACTGATGCTTCCGGTGCCTCAGCCTCTTTGGTGGCCCAGGCCATCGGTGGTGATACGGTCAAGGTGCGCCTGCGTGAGCCGGTTGGTCTCGAGCCCTATATCTCTATGGGACTGGAGATGGAGCGGGCCTGGGCGACAGTGGCCCATGCTGTCAATGCAGGCGCCTATCGCCTGCACCGCGAAGATTCCGATATCGGGCTCTTTTACGTGACCTACGATGAAGACCGAGAGCTGGCCAACAGTGAGGAAGAGGGTGGAGGCTGGTTCTTCTGGAACAGCGGAGATAAAGAAGACAAACTGGCGGAAAGTGCGGATCAGGTGACTCTGCAACAGATCCTCGCCGGTATCGATCCGGATGCAGAGGTTGAATCTCCTTTATTCAGGGAAATTAAGGGGCTGGGTGTGGGGGCGAGCCCTGAGGAGGCATACCCCGGTTATCTGGTTGTTATACGGGGCAATGACGACGAGATTGAAGTGCGCATTCGCGATACACGCGGTCAGCCCCTGTCCAGGGCCAAAGCCTCCCAACTGTTGCTTTCTATCCAGCAGAACCTGATTTAAATGGGCCTGCGCTTCGCTTCCCTGGGGAGCGGCAGCAGGGGCAACGGCACCCTGGTCGCCAGTGGCGGCCACTGTCTGTTGGTGGATTGTGGTTTCACCATTAAGGAAACCGAGCGCCGCATGGCGCGGCTGGGCATATCCCCACCAGATCTCTGCGCAATACTGGTCACCCACGAGCACAGCGATCATTTGTCTGGCGTAGCGCCGCTTGCGCGCAAGTACGGATTGCCGGTTTTCCTGACCGCCGGAACTCTCCGCGCCCGCAGTATCGGCAGGTTGCCTCAGGTGCATCTGATTGAAGGGCACCAGCCGTTTACGGTTGCCGATATTCAGGTTACCCCGGTGGCTGTACCCCATGATGCCCGTGAGGCTGCGCAGTTTGTTTTTCGCAGTTGCGGCTGCAGTCTCGGGCTATTGACTGACCTGGGCACCGTGACCCCCCATGTGGAGAGGCACTTTGGTGACTGCGATGCACTGGTTCTGGAGACTAATCACGATCCCAAGATGCTGGCCCAGGGCCCCTATCCCCCCCGCTTGAAACAGCGCGTTGGTGGTGCCTATGGGCATCTGAGCAACCAGCAGGCTGCCGGCTTTTTGCAGAGGGTGGGCCATCAGCATCTCCAGCACCTGGTGCTTGCACATATCAGTGAGAAAAATAATCGATTGGCGCTTGTCCAAGAGGCGCTGGCAGACGCTGTTGCTGGTGCGGGGAATTGCCTCTTTGCCTGTCAGGAGGCAGGTTTTGGCTGGCTTGCTGTTGAGGGTCGTGGTTAACTCCCCGTCTCCTGAATCAATGGTCATTTTGTGCTCCACTAAGCAACAGCTCTTTGGCTCTGAACGGGCTCGTCTGTCCTTGTAAATTGAGAGGGGGAAGGTATGGAAACACTCTTTGTTTACTTTCTCGTGGGGGCTGTGGCGGGCACCATCGCCGGCCTGTTCGGGGTTGGTGGTGGGCTGATCATAGTTCCGGCACTGGTACTGGTTTTTACCGCCATGGGTATTTCCCCGGACATCCTCACCCACATGGCGGTGGGCACTTCACTGGCGACGATTGTGGTCACCTCAATCAGCTCGGTGCGCACGCACCATCAGAAGGCCGCCGTGGATTGGCGGGTTTTTTGGGTAATGACGCCCGGAATACTCCTGGGCTCCTGGGTAGGGGGCATGACAGCAGAGCGCCTTTCCGGAGCCTGGTTACAGCTGCTTATTGGTGTTTTTGCTATCTTGATGGCCGTCCGTATGTGGCTGAGTGGTCTGCGCCATGGCAGTGTTTCAGAGGGCTCTGGTAGATTGCCCGGCTCTCCTGTACTGATGACTGCGGGCGGGGTTATCGGCTGGGTCTCGGCAATATTTGGTATTGGCGGCGGTGCGCTGACGGTGCCCTTCCTATCCCGCTGCCGGGTAAACATGCAGCGTGCCATCGCCACTTCCGCTGCCTGCGGACTGCCCATTGCGGTTGCCGGTGCGCTGAGCTTTTCGGTGCAGGGCTGGAACAATACGCTGTTGCCGAGGTGGAGCAGTGGCTATATTTACTGGCCCGCTTTTTTCGGTATCGTGCTGGCCAGTACTTTTTTCGCCCGTTTTGGCGCCATACTGGCCCACCGTCTCCCTGCACGATTGTTAAAACACTCCTTTGCGGCGTTGTTGTGCGTGATCGGATTTCGTTTTATCTGGCTGAACATTGGTCGTTTCTTATAGGGAAGAACAGGTGGACTGTCTGCCATTGGTTGTCTGCACCCGCCCTGCACGATAGGTGAAGATCCCATCGCCACTGTGATTGGGGAATGGGGTTTTATACCTAAAGAGTCATGGTGTGCGGATGTACTCTGTTGATGAAATGTCCGAGAAGAACCTTCCGGATGATCAAAAAAAGCCGCTGCAGCAGCAGCGGCCTGTCTTTTTTTTCACTCCAGACCCGCAGTGAGATCAGTGGGGCCGTCTCCTTACACCGTTCTGGCGGTGGCTTCGGCGGGTTGGGCTGTTTGAGACTCCTCCCCAAGACTCTCCCAGTGTTTTGACTTCAGGCTGATCAGCGCGAGGATAATGCCGATGCCGATAGTGAACAGGCTGATCTGCAGGTAAAGATTTGGCATTTCAGAGATATTGTTCGGATCGAAGTGTCCCGCCAACAGGCCTGAGAAGATGTTGCCGATGGAATAGGTCAGCACGAATACGCCCATCATCTGGCCGGCGAAGCGGCGAGGGGACAGTTTGCTGACGGCACTAAGGGCCACCGGGCTCAGGCACAGCTCGCCAACGGTGTGCAGGAAGTAAGTGGTAACCAACCAGTATGGCGCTACCTTCAGACCCTCGGCGGCATATTGGGCGGCAAAGAACATCACCAGGAAACCGCTGGCCATAATGATCAGGCCGATGGCACATTTCAGGTTATAGGAGGGGGTCATCATGCGCTTGCCCAGGTTGATCCACAGCGCAGCAAAGAAAGGGGACAAGGTGATGATAAACAGTGAGTTGAGATTTTGAAACCAGGTCGCCGGTATCTCAAAGGCACCGATCAGGCGGTCGGTATAATCGCGGGCGAACAAGTTGAGAGAGGATCCGGCCTGCTCGAAACCCGACCAGAAAAAGGTGGAGGCCACACAGATCAGAAACAGGGCCCACAACTTCCTTTTTTCCGACCCGCTCAGCTTGCCACGGAAATAGATGAAGCCGAAATAGGCGAGGAAAGTCAGGGTAAAGGCCACAGCTACGTACTGGGCAGCTGTGACCGGATCGATGGTGATGGCGCCCTGCATAGTCAAGCCGGTGATCAGTGCAACAGCAACTAAAACGGCACCGATGATGCGCCAGGCCAGCCTGGTTTTATCAGCTGGCATGGGGTTTTCCGGTTTTAAGCTGGCATCACCCAGGTTGCCGATGGTCCTGCGGTACTGAATCAGGCCGATGGCCATACCAACCGCCGCGGCACCGAATCCCCAGTGCCAGCCGATATTCTCACCGAAGTATCCACAAATGGTGGAACCGAGCACGGAGCCGATGTTGATGCCCATATAGTAGAGGGCGTAGCCACTGTCGCGACGCACATCTTCGGGTTGATACAGGTGGCCCACCAGGGCGCTGATATTGGGTTTGAGCAGTCCGGTCCCGGATGCAACCAGGATCAGGCCCAGAAAAAAAGTGTTGTCACTGGGGATCGCCAGCACGATATGGCCACACATGATAATGATGCCGCCATACCATATAGTGCGCTGCCCACCGAGCAGGCGGTCCGCGATCCAACCGCCGGGCAGGCCGAGAAAGTAGACCGCACCAGTGTAAAGGCCGTAGATGGCGGCTGCAGCGGCAACGGTGAAGGCAAGGCCCTCTTCCTGAAGGCTGGCGGTCATAAACAGTACGAGTAGGGCACGCATACCGTAATAGCTCATCCGCTCCCACATTTCGGTGAAGAACAGCGTGGAAAGCCCTTTCGGGTGACCAAAGAAGCCACCGCTAGTCTGGTGTGTATTCGACGACATAAGCTGAAGTTCCAGTTGTTATAGCTTTACTCAAGCATACCTTGGCAGGCCAAGATACTCACGGTTTCAGGGGCAGGTGAACGATTTCGGTGCATTGGCCCGGTAATCTATCCAGACCCTGGAAAATGATTCCACTTTTCCGTTGTAATTGACCAAACAGGTCTCGATCATGCAGCGGTTTTCTTTACCATATTCCCCTCGGGTTGATCCGCTCTCAGCGGAGCTGAAAGTCCGGCCTCCAAGGCAACTCGGGAAGTGTAACAGTTGCGAGTGCAGCAGGCGACTCGTTACAGTTGCAACCAAACCGGTCATCGCACGGCTATTCACAACCGGTCTGAAAAATGCTAGATGCTCAAGCAGGATACCCCAACCAGGGAAACCACAATGAGAAAGGCTCCGGTACACTTGACCCTCATAATGTTTCTGGGCATTTTAGGGGGCTGCGCTGGCCGCCCACCTGCGGAAAAACCGGCAGAAGTTGCGGTGGAACACTTGCTGTCAGGTGCTGCGATCTTTGGCCGGCCCGTGCATGCCGCTGAACTGCCTCGAGACCCGGTGATGACACTCACAGCGGAGATGCGCCGGTTTCTCGGTGATATTGCTCCGGGTGCATCGCCACAGAAACGCTTGGCATCGCTGATCAAAGCGTTTGAAACGCAGAAGTTCCATGTTGAATATGATCAAACCACAACGCTGACTGCCGCGCAGACTTTCCATAATCGGCGTGGTAACTGCCTGTCATTTACACTGATGATGGTGGCGATGGCACGGGAACTGGGTGTCGAGGCCTCCTTTAACCAGGTCTCGGTTCCCCCGGTCTGGAGCCACGAGGAGGCCCAGACTTTTGTGGTTTACCGCCACGTCAATATGGTTTCGGAAGGTCCCCGTGGCCGCCGCGTGATAGATTTCAATCTGGCCGCTTATGATCCCGCCTATCGCCAGCGCAGGCTGGAAGACACCAGTGTGTTCTCATTGTATTACAGCAACCGCGGGGTTGAGCTTATGCGTGCGGGCGAGGGCGAGAAAGCCTTTTTGTATCTGCGCAAGGCTCTGGAACTGCGCCCCGGGAAAAGTGATCTGTGGGCCAACCTGGGGGCGTTTTACAGCCACTTTGGCCATTACTCTGAGGCGGAACAGAGTTATCGTCAGGCCCTGTATTTCAATAATATCCATCTGGTGGCCATGAGCAATTTAGCGCGCTTGTACCGTTACAGTGGTCGTGATGGACTGGCCGATGCCTATGCAGCGCGCGCGCGCCACCATCGGGAGCGAAACCCCTACTACCTGTATTACCAGGCACGCGACGCCTATGAGCAGGGAAAATACAGGCGGGCTGAAAAGCGTTTGCGCCGCGCTATTTGGCATCATGATGACCATCGTTTCCACTTCCTGCTGGGGCTGACAAGATTTCAGCTGGGGCATATGGCCGCATCCCGCAAGAGCTTTAAGGAGGCCTTTTCCCTGGTGGGTAGCCCATATGCAGCCAGTGCCTATAAGCGCAAATTAGACTTGCTGTTGGATGGTTTTGTCCAGACCAAACCTGCCACCTCTCCTTAATGCCTGGGTGTCCTGATAGTATCGGGCAGTCCCATTCTATGGGGCTCATCTGGCTCCCGACACCATTGACTAAAGACAAGCGGAGTCGAGCTGCCAAGAGTCACAACTCCTCGAGCAGATATCGCGTTTCTTTTCAAAGTCCCACATGCTGGATTGAGTTAGGGCTTTTAAAGGAGCTGCTACTGTTACTCTGTGGCCTTGCAGGTATCATGTATGCGGTTTCTTACCAGAAATTCGCCAGCGTAGACGGTGCTATTTCCCACAGGAACAATGTTTGCAAGGCCGCTACAGCCGCACACGGTCTGCTATTTCCCAATGGGGTAGCCCTGCAATTTTGACCGGTATTGGAATGAAAGAGGATATGGTTATCAGCTGTTGCTGAGGCATCGTACCGCTGAAGTCATGTTGAAAGACATGTGAGTAACTGTTCAAACAGCGGGGGACATGTCCCTGTCTTTACGAGATACTGAAGAACCGGGGTTGCCCAGTATATCCTTGCGCACTGACCGATTACAGTGCTCGACACCAGCGTTCTGCTGCTGCGGCCCACCCGGTGCACAACACATGGGTATTTGGGCCTTGCAGGTTGCTACTGATTGCCTGCAGTCTCGACAAGCAGGCCCCCTGTGCTTTCCTGATGCATCTACCTGGGGGCGCAAACGCTGACTGTGGAACTGGTCAAGTGCTGCAGAATGCACCCCGCAAAAGACCTGTATGGGTGCTGGAATGGTTATGAAGCTTGGCGATACCAACTACAAGTTAAGCACTGCGCGGATGGTGGAGTGATACTATCTGCAGGGAGGGCAGTGAGTAAATGATGGGCTTATACCCACTGGCTGAGACGTAGAGAATGGCATACCGGATGTATAGGGGGTTTGACAATAACATCCTAACATGACTAAAATGCCATAGTGAAAAATCTTAAAAAAGAAAAGTGCCTCATTTGATTACAAAAATAGGAATTTGCTTTAATAAATCGCTTACTGTTGTGACTTTTGGCTTATCAGTACCTGAATCCAGAATCAACGCTAACAAGAGTGGGTGAGTAACCTGTCGAGAATGCCATTGCGAATTTTTTAAAAAATTGAGGTATTTTTTACGTTAACCGTCATGAATGTGTTGGGAGGAAGCAGGTTACTTTGGGGGTGACCGCTTCCGATTATCGCCATTCACGGCAAAAGACTATAAATCCAACGATTAAGAGAGGATTAACAATGAAAAAGAACCTTTTGTCAGTAGCTGTAAAGGGGGCTTTGGGCTTCACTGCAGCTGCGATTATGGTTCCGGCGGCACCCGTATTTGCTCAGGAAGATGCGGAAATCGTGGAAGAGGTGGTGGTCACCGGTTCCCGAATTGAACGTGCCAATGATGTAAGTGTTAGCCCGATTACTTCCGTAAACGCCGAAGACTTTAAAACAACTGGGGTTGTCCGTGTCGAAGACCTGATTAACGACCTGCCGCAGGTTGCTGCCACTCAGACTGCCGGCCAGGCAAATGGTTCCACCGGCACCGCAACCGTATCGCTGCGTGGACTGGAGGCAGAGCGAACTCTGGTCCTGATTGATGGGCGCCGTATGCCCCCCGGCTCCCCTCTCGCCGATGGTTACGGTGCCGACCTCAACCAGATTCCAGGGGCGCTGGTTGAGCGTGTAGAGGTATTGACGGGTGGTTCATCTGCCACTTATGGCTCAGACGCTATTGCCGGTGTAGTCAACTTTATTATGCGGGATGATTTCGAAGGTGTTCGCTTCGAGACTCAAACCAGCGTCTACCAGCACAACAACGACAACAGCAAAATGCAGGATCTGGTTGAGTCCAGTGGCTTTGATGTGGCTGATGGCAGTGTCACCGATGGTGAAATCAACGATTTTTCACTGATTATGGGTGCCAATCTGGATGATGGGCGGGGCAATGTCACCGCCTACGCCAATTACCGCAAAATTGATGCCGTTCTTCAGGCGGATCGCGACTACAGTGGCTGTGCACTGAGAGGCTCACCGGATTCATTCACCTGCGGTGGTTCCGGCACCATGTTTCCCGCCCGGATCACGGATTTTGGTACCAATACTGGTCTGAATCCCGCCGGTGACGAAATCGAGAGCTTTGATTATGTCGTCGATGGTGATGGGCTCGCTCCCCGCGATGGCAGGCTGTACAATTTTGGACCTCTGAATTATTTCCAGCGCCCGGACGAGCGCTGGACCATGGGAGCCTTTGCCCACTACGACATCAACGATAATGTCACAGCCTATACCCAGCTGATGTACGCCGATGATCGCACAGTTGCTCAAATTGCCCCTTCCGGTGCCTTTTTTGTCACCAGTGACCTCAATTGCGGCAACCCCCTGTTATCTGAAGAGCAATTTCAGGCTATCTGTGGTGTTTACGGCCTGACCAAAAACGATAATGTCAGTGACTTGATTGTTACCAAAGTGGATGAGGATGGAAATCCGATCATCGACCAATCGACAGGCATGCCGATTACCACTAATGGTGCTGTTTATATCGGCCGACGCAATGTTGAGGGTGGCCCACGTCAGGACGATCTGCGCCACACCAGCTTCCGCAGTGTTTTTGGTCTCCGTGGCGATATTAACGAAACCTGGTCTTACGATGTATTTGCCCAATACGCCGAGGTAAGCCTGGAGCAGACCTATCTGAATGATTTCTCCACAACCAAGCTCCAGCGCGCTCTGAATGTAGTCATTGATGACCGAGTTGATGGAAATGGTGACCCACTTGCTGATACCTTCGGAAACCCGGTGTGTCAGTCTGTTGTGGATGGCTCTGATCCATCCTGTGTTCCCTACAATATCTTCCAAGAGGGCGGCGTAACCCAGGAGGCTATCGATTATCTTATCCTGCCGTTATTCGCACGGGGAACGACAGAGCAGGAGATTTATTCCGGTTATGTGACAGGTGACTTGGGTGACTATGGTGTTCAATTCCCAACAGCGGATGATGGCATTGCTGTTGTAATGGGTCTGGAAAGTCGTCGGGAGACACTGACATTTACCCCGGACAATGGTTTCCTTACTGGTGATGGCGCCGGACAGGGTGGGCCGACACTGGGTGTTGAGGGAAGCCTCAGTGTCAAGGAAGTCTTTACCGAAGCCAACATCCCCTTGATTGATGGCAAACCAGGCATTGAGCACCTTGGATTGGAGCTGGCTTATCGTTACTCTGATTATTCCACGGATATCAGCACCGATACTTATAAGTTCGGTATGGACTGGTCTCCCATTAGCGACCTTAAATTACGTGCCAGCTTCCAGTCGGCAGTTCGCCACGCGAATCTGCGTGAGCTCTATCGCCCGAGATCCATTCAGCTGTTTGACATGTCAATCGATCCCTGTGGATCGCGAGTTGACTCCGAAGATGGGTCCGTGATACCTCCCAGCGCCACCTTGGCTCAGTGCGAAAATACAGGAATTACGGCTGCCACCTATGGCGGTGATATCGATTCCCCTGCGGGACAATACAATTACATCGGTGGCGGCACAACGGATTTACAACCGGAAGAGTCCGACACTGTTTCCGTGGGCTTTGTATATTCTCCCGGGGCTATTGATGGCCTGACCATTAGCCTGGATTACTTCAATATTGATGTCTCCGGTGCAATCGAGGGAATTGCTCCAGAAACAATCGTAAATAAGTGTCTGGAAACTGGCGAGGCGCGCTTCTGTGACGCGATCAATCGCGGCGAGAACGGCAACCTCTGGGTAGGTGATGCCCATGTCTTCTCTCCAGATGCAAACATTGGCTTTATTGAGACCGAGGGCTTTGACCTGAACCTCAACTACGGCTTTGAAATGGGTCAGTTCGGTTCCATGGACCTGAACTATATCGCGACCTATCTGACCAAATGGGATCTGCAAGAGTTCCAGGGTGACGATATCCAAGATTGCCTGGGTGTTTGGAATGGTGCCTGTGAAGAGCCTACCCCTGATTTTGTCAGCACTCTGCGCGCAACCTGGGTGACGCCCATCGATGGAGTGAATGTCACGGGCGGTTGGCGGCACATTAGCGCTGTTGACGATATAAGCGCTAAAGAAGCAGATTTTGATGCCATTGACTACTTTGATCTGTCTGCCTCCTGGGCAGCAACGGACAATGTTGTTATCAGATCCGGCATCAATAATGTGTTCGATGAAGAACCGCCTTTGAGCTCTGATGCGGGTGCTGGAATCTTCGGTAACGGTAATACCTTCCCCGGTATTTACGATGCCCTGGGTCGTTATGCCTTCCTGGGCTTAACCGTAGATTTCTAACTCTTTGCCATATTGGCTATACGAATAAGCGCGGCAAAACTGCCGCGCTTATTCACACTTTCTTTCTAGCTATTAACAGAAAATACTCTGTGGTTATTTAGTAAGTCCTTTCCGAAACTTTTTCCAGAAAAGTTCTCGAGTTGTAGTTATTCCTTTCAGATATCATGACCTATCCTGTAGTTGATCCCAAGAGCAATCCAGACAGATTCGCTGGCAAGAACAAATCAAAAGCGTGAGTCTTGACGTTTAGCTATGTCCAGCCACTACTCGAACGGCTGCAGGCGCTGTAAGGGGTACAGACAGTTCACCTATCTTTGATCGATATCCTTAAGCTGCTCTTTCTTTTCCTGTTTTTATGGCAATCCATCGGCTGTATACCGTGAAACTGCTGTCCAGTATCGATAGATCGCAGTTCGAGTCTGTTATTGCTGTGATCAAACCATTTGTCGGGTAAAAGCCAGTCAGATTAGCGAAACCAAACTGTGAATTTTGGGGCGATTCTATTGCCACCAACTGTTAGGATGGCACATCAGTCTGCCACATAGACGGAGTGTACATTGTGACCCAGTTAACAACTGGACTACCGCTTTGGCTTTGGTGCCTGCCGGGATTTTTTATACTCTTCCTAGCCCGGGGTCCTGCTCACAGAATTATCTACGCGCTGGTACGTTTCTGCTCCCGCATTTTGAGGCATGTTGCCAATGCACTGGAGGTGACCGAAAAGCGCCTGGTTCAACGCAACCGGGAGATAGGCTTTGCGGTCGCAAGAGAGGACACAGAGCGCCGGATAGAAAGGGAATTTCAACTTATCACGGGCACCATACAGCGTGAGTTGGCGCAGTATCCAGCATTACATCGCCGGCTTGTGGAACAAATGAACGCTGTCGATGAGGATTATGCAAGCAGTGCGGAAGTGCCTCCACAGCCCTCCAATTGGCAGCGGGCTGTGCGCTCGGTAGCGGAAATTCCCTTGCAGGACGACGCTGTGGTAGCGGATGTACTGGACACGATTCACCATTCCATGCGCAGGGCGGAATCCAGGGCGCTCGAGTCCTATCGGGAGTCCACCCGTGTGCGCCACCAGTTGTTGAGGCGGATGTTGCCCAAATGGCGGGCTATGTTGACGGTGCTTGAGCGTATCAACAAGAATGTGGAATCCGTGATTCTGAGGGCCAAGGCGCTCGATCGTCTTATGCTGAAGTACGAGGAAATCCTGCAAAAGAATGATCGCGGCCTGCGTGTGCTTTCGGCCTCGTGTTTTACCCGTTTTTTGATTGCCGCCTTCGCTGTCGCTGTGGCTGCGGGCGGTATACTGGTAAATTTCCAACTCATTGTCCGTCCTGTCACCGAGGTACTCGGAGGTACTGCTTTTCTCGGCGAGTATGCCACCGCGGAAATTTTTGCCTTTGTGATGATTTTCATACAAGTCAGCCTTGGCCTTGTGGTGATGGAGTGTCTGCAGGTGACGCGGCTGTTTCCCACCCTTGGCTACTTAGCAGACAGGATACGTAAACGCCTGCTTTGGGCCGCTCTGCTTTTGCTGCTTCTGTTTGCAGGCGTAGAGGCGAGCCTGGCCTTTTCCAGGGAACTGTTGGTGCAGCGGGACCCGCTGTTGACGGGAGTTGTCGGGCAGAGCGCATCAGCCTCAGCAGATTCAGGCTTGCCTTGGGCACTCACCCTGGCGCAGATGGGGCTCGGTTTTCTCCTGCCATTGATTTTGGCCTTCACGGCAGTTCCCCTGGAGCAATGTATTGTGTCAGGGCGCATGGTCTTTGGGATGTTTCTGGTATTTCTGTTGCGGGTGTTGTCGCAGTGTGTACGTTTGCTTGCCAAAGTCTCACTGCAGGTCGGTATTTTGTGCAACCGGGTCTACGATCTGGTCATTTTTCCGCTTCTGTGGCTGCAGACTTTTTATTTGCGCCGGCGTTGGGAAAAGCAGGCCGCTGCCCTTGGTGCAAAAACTGTGGCAGATCGAATCGGGGAATACAAAGACAGCTCCTCTGCGCAGTCTGCCAGCAAGGCACAGCCTGTGGCAAAAGAAGTATAAGTTGTGTGATGGGAATAACAGCGTCTTTGAAGCCTGTTTTCCTGCATCTCCACATCGTGAATAATTGGATCTATTGGTACAAAATGACGGTGATTCATGTTTCTGTGGCTTGTTTTTTGCCTCATATTGATCGTGTTGCTGCTCTATGCCCGTTCCGGACCGGCACCGAAGTCTGCCCTGTCCCTTCCTGAGGACAGGGGGCCTATGGTGATTGCCCATGGCAACGATTGTGGCAACGGACTCTATCCCGGTAATACGCTGTTGTACTTACACAGGATGGTGGAGCTGGGAGTTGATGGCATTGAAGTGGATCTGTGGCTGACTGCCGATGGGCACTTGGTACTGATGCACGACCCGGACCTGGAGGCGTTTTCAGATGGGCGCGGCGTTGTTGGTGACTTGACTCTGGCGCAGTTGCGCGAGTTGAACATCGCCTATCACTGGACCCGCGATGGAGAGACCTACCCATTCCGAAGTCATTCCCTGGGTATTGTTACCCTTGAGGAGGCGTTGCAGGCAGTAGGGGATACTTTGCTGATCCTGGAATTGAAGAGTACTCAAGTCCGCGCTGCGCAGGTTTTGAGCCGGGTACTGCAGCGCACCAGCAAGCATAATCAAGTGATAGTGAGTTCTTTCCATCGGGGTGTAATCCGGGCGTTCAGGCGTTTGAGCCCGGATACGGCGACTGGTGCAGTGACTGATGAAGCCATACTGTTGTATGTGGCCCAGCTGTTCCGCGCAGAAAATCTGCTCTCGCCCCGCTACCAGACTGTGCAACTGCCTATGAATCACTTCGGTATTGAGGTGGTCACCACAGGCACCTTGCGCGCGGCCCGCAAACTGGGCCTGCATCTCTCGGTGTGGACAGTGAACGGGCGAGCGGATTTGCAACACTATATCAGTTTGGGTGTGGATGGTATTGTAACCGACCGGCCGGACTTATTGATGGCTATATTGTCCGGTTCGGGCCCAATGAAAGCATCACAACCATTGAACCAGACCCATTGACAATAACAATAGAGAGCTTCCTATGAAACAGTTGGCAGGTTTTGCAGCGTTGGCAGTATCACTGCTCTGCGCGCCAATTTTCGCAGAAGATCGCTTTGCCAAGGTGGAAATCAGCAGTATTCCGGTGGCAGGTAATGTCCATATGCTCACGGGCGCTGGTGGCAATATCGCCGTATTGGTGGGAAGAGACGGCACCTTTATGGTGGACGACCAGTATGCACCATTGACTGCCAAAATACAGAAGGTGCTGGCGGGCTTGGCAGAGCAGCCCCTGCGATTTGTCATCAACACTCACTGGCACGGTGACCATACCGGAGGCAACGAAAATCTGGGGAGTAGCGGCGCCCTGATTGTGGCCCATGAAAATGTGCGCAAGCGCTTGAGTACCGAGCAGTTTATCGAAGCCTTTAAAAACAAGGTGATGCCCTCACCGCCGGCAGCACTTCCGGTGATTACCTTTACTGATGCGACTACATTTCACTGGAATGGCGACAGGGTGCGGGTACAGCATGTGGGGCCTGCCCACACCGATGGAGATTCCATTGTCTATTTCACTGAGGCCGATGTTCTTCATATGGGGGACATCTACTTTAACGGTACCTATCCCTTTATCGATCTCTCTTCTGGTGGCTCGGTGGATGGGATGATTGAAGCGATGGATATGGCCCTGGCCATGACCGGTGAGAAAACCAAAATTATTCCCGGTCACGGGCCCCTGAGCGATCCCGCAGAGTTGAAGCAACAGCGGGATATGCTGGTTAAGTTGCGAGGTCGTATACAGAAGCTGATTGATACTGGCAAGAGCCGCGAGCAGGTCATTGCTGCCCGGCCTACCCTGGAATTCGATGCCCAGTATGGCCAGGGCTTTATGACACCGGATAATTGGACTGGTATCGTTTATGACTCCCTGAAGCGGGGAAAAAGCGGGGAATCCTAGTACAAGGCAGACCGGGAAGGCAGTTTATGATTGCGCCGAAGTGACGACATGGTCCTTCGGCCCCTGGGGGATAAGGGCCGTTTCCCATAGTATGGAAAAGAAAAAAACAGTCACACCCCACTCGAATTCGCTTGCAACTGTCATTGGAGCTTCCTTAAGGATTCAAAGGGATTATATGAATATGTACCTACAGGATCGGCCAGTAGTCATTGATGCCTGGGCCCAGCATCCCACACTTCGTCATATCAATGACCCGATTTTTGATTCCCTGAAACGCTGGACAAAAATGGATTATCTGAATGAAGAGTTGCCTGTAGAGCTGACGATCAGACAAATGGATGAAGCCGGTGTTAGCAAAAGTTTGATCAGCGCATGGGAAGCACCGGGCAAATCCATGATCTCCAATGATGAGGTAGCTTCGGTTGTTGATAGTGCACCAGATCGGTTCGTTGGTATTGGGTCGGTTGATATCAGTCATCCCATGAAAGCAGTCAGGGAAATGCATCGTTGTGTAAAGGCATTGGGGTTTAAGGGCATTCGTGTATTGCCCTGGCTTTGGTCCAAACCACCAACTGATCGCTGGTTTTATCCGGTTTACACGGCCTGTTGTGAACTTGGCATTCCCTTTTGCACCCAGATTGGCCACACAGGGCCACTGATGCCTTCAGAAGTGGGCAGGCCAATTTATCTTGATCAGGTTGCACTGGATTTCCCGGAGCTCAAGATTGTGGCTGGTCATATCGGTTATCCATGGACGGAAGAAGCCATCGCTGTGGCTACCAAGCATGAGCATGTGTATATCGATACGTCCGCTTATACTGCCAAACGCTACCCTCCTGAATTGGTGCGTTATATGAAGAGCTATGGAGCTCACAAAGTGCTTTTTGGTACCAACTACCCAATGATCAGTGCCAAGAAAGCGCTGCAGGAATTTGACACCCTGGCGCTGGATGAAAAAACAGAGCGGTTGTTTTTGGCCGAGAATGCGATTCGGGTATTTGAACTCGAGGGATAAGCCCATTACAGCCACTCTTTAACTGGCTTCACTGTACTTGGCGACACAGCGTTTTCCATGCTGTCACTTGAGGGATAATAAGGAGTTAAGGCTATGCAACCCGAGTCCTTTTTGTAATGTATTCAATACAGATGTGATGGCTAATTTCCCGTGAGAATTTAACTCGGAAAATGCTAGTGCAGGCCGCAATTCCGGTTTTGCCATTCTGCTTGGCGTTTCTATAGCGCGCTATCCGCTGTGAACCTTGTATCAAGCTGAGCCATTGTAGGGGCGGCCTCCTCCCGCACCCGATACCAGGTTGCGTAGAGGGCTGGCAGGAACAGCAGGGTCAGCCCCGTAGCCACGATCAGGCCACCCATGATCGCCACTGCCATAGGACCGAAGAAGTCACTGCGCGACAGCGGGATCATTGCCAGAACTGCGGTCAGGGCAGTGAGCACAATGGGGCGGAAGCGTCGCACAGTAGACTCAACAATAGCGTTCCAGGCATTGAGTCCCTGGGCCATATCCTGCTGGATCTGGTCCACCAGAATCACCGAGTTGCGCATCACCATGCCGGCCAGGGCGATGGTGCCGAGCATGGCTACAAACCCGAAAGGCTGGTTGAACAGCAGCAGGAACAGGGTAACGCCGATAAGGCCCAGTGGCGCGGTGATCAGCACCATGGTAGAGAGAGACATACTGCGCAGTTGCAGCATCAGCAGGGTAAACACCACCAGCAGGAACAGTGGCATCCCCGCGTTGACGGAGGCCTGTCCGCGCGCAGACTCTTCCACACTGCCGCCCACTTCCAGCAGGTAACCCGGTGGCAGCTGATCGTGAACGGCCTGCAGGCGCGGCCACATCGCATCCACCACGGTGGCGGGCAGCGATGTACCGTAGATATCGGCCCGCACGGTTACCGTGGGCAGGCGGTCGCGGTGCCAGATAATACCCTCTTCAAAACCGTATTCCAGGGTGGCGATCTGGTTTAGGGGTACGCTGCGACCGCTGTCGGTCTGCACCGCCAGATTGCCAAGCTGGCCCAGGGCGTGGCGTTCGCGCTCCTTGCCGCGCACGCGCACGTCGATCAGTTCGTTGTCTTCGCGGTACTGGCTTACAGTGATGCCGGTAAGGGAGCTTTGCAGAGCGCGGGACAGATCGGCGCTGTTGACACCCAGGGCGCGGGCGCGATCCTGGTCGATATCCAGGTTGACCATCTTGCTGGGTTCCTCCCAGTCCAGGTGGACATTGGTGATCTGGGGGTTTTGCCGCAGGTGTCCGGCCACTGCGCGGGCGAGGCTGCGAACCGTAGCGATATGCTCACCGGAAACCCGGAACTGCACCGGGTAGCCCACCGGCGGGCCATTCTCCAGGCGGGAAACCCGGCTGCGCAGGGTGGGGAATTCCGTTTCCATGGTCTCAATCAGCCAACTGCGCACCTGCTCGCGGGCTTCGACACTGGGGGTCATAACAACAAACTGGGCAAAGCTGGCCGCGGGCAGTTGCTGGTTTAGGGGCAGGTAGAAACGGGGTGAGCCGGTGCCCACGTAAGCCACGTAGTTTTCTACCAGCGGATTCTTTTCCAGCAAAGATTCCAGGCGTTGGGCCTGGTACTCGGTGGAGGCCAGGGAAGCGCCCTCGGCGAGTTTCAGATCCACCATCAGCTCCAGACGCCCGGAGGAGGGGAAAAACTGCTGGGGTACCAGACGAAACAGGGCCAGTGAAGCAACAAAGAGTGCCAGGGTTGCCACAATCACGGTTTTGCGATGGCGCAGGCACCAGATGATCAGTCGGCGGAAGCGCTGGTAAAAGGGTTTCTGATAGGGGTCACACACCTCGCCTCTGTGGTCGCGGCGTGTCAGGTTGGGCAGCAGGTAGTGGCCCAGGTAGGGCACAAACACCACTGCGGCGATCCAGGAGGCCAGCAGTGACAGGGTGACCACCTGAAAAATGGAGCGGGTGTATTCGCCGGTACCAGACTGCGCGGTGGCAATGGGGAGAAAGCCGGCGGCAGTGATCAGGGTGCCGGTGAGCATGGGGAAAGCGGTGCTGGTCCAGGCGAACCCGGCGGCCTTGAGGCGGCTGAGCCCCTGCTCCATTTTAATCGACATCATTTCCACCGCGATAATGGCGTCGTCCACCATCAGTCCCAGCGCCAGCACCAGTGCGCCCAGGGAAATTTTGTGCAGTCCGATGTTGAAATACTGCATCAGCGCAAAAGTCATGGCCAGCACCAGCGGAATCGACAATGCCACAATCAGGCCGGGGCGGGTGCCCAGGGAGAAGAAACTCACCAGCAACACAATAGCCAGCGCCTCGGCCAGTACCTGTAAGAATTCCCCCACCCCGCGTTTCACTGCAGCGGGCTGGTCCGATACCTTGTGTAATGCCATACCCAGGGGCAGATCCTGTCGCAGTTCGGCAAAGGTTGCGTCCAACTGCCTGCCCAACTGGAGAATATCCCCGCCCTCCTTCATGGAGACGGCGAGGCCGATGGCATTCTCACCCATAAAACGCATACGCGGCTGGGCCGGATCGCTGAAGCCGCGGTGTACCTCGGCGATATCGCCGAGCCTTTGGGTGCGGCCGCCGGCAGTGATGGGGAACTGGCGAATTTCTTTCACGGACTGGAACTGTCCGCTCACACGTATGCGCACCCGGTCACTCTCGGTATCCACAAATCCGGCGTCGATGACCTGGTTTTGTGCCTGCAGGGTGTTTTGCACCGCGGCCAGAGGGATTCCCAATGAGGCGAGTTTGGTGTTGGAGAGTTCCACCCAGATTTTTTCATCCTGCAGTCCCAGCAGTTCCACTTTGCCCACATCTTTGACCCGCTGCAGGGACAGTTGCAAACGCTCGGCGTAATCCTTCAATAGTGCATAGTCAAAGCCGCTGCCAGTAAGCGCATAAATATTGCCGAAGGTGGTGCCAAACTCGTCATTGTAAAAAGGACCGCGAATATCGGCGGGCAGCGTGTGACGGATGTCGCCAATCTTTTTGCGCACCTCATACCAGAGGTCCGGGATCTCCCGAGAGTGCATATCGTCCCGGGCGACAAACAGTACCTGGGACTGGCCGGGACGTGAGAAGGAGGAGATGTGTTGATAGTCGCCGGTTTCCATCAGTTTTTTTTCCACCCGCTCGGTGATCTGGCGGGAAACCTCTCCGGCGCTGGCACCGGGCCAAAGGGTATTGATCACCATCACCTTGAAGGTAAAGGGTGGGTCTTCGCTCTGCCCCAGTTGTGTATAGGAGACGGCGCCCAGCAGCCCCAGCAGGATCATGGCGTAGAGTACCAGGGGGCGGTTTTGCAATGCCCATTCGGAGAGGTTAAATCCCATGGCAGTGTCTCTGTCTGGTGGGCGCGGCGGGTTTGTTAGGGCCACGCTTTGGTAAAATTGTCGGGGCACCTAGCGGACTGCCCCCTGCAGTTTTTCGCTGTGTTTTGACCGGCCGTTTAATCCTGGCTGACCAGGGTGCGGTCCGGATTGATGGGGCGGTTCATACGGTCTACAGGTCGTACGCGCTGGCCCTCCCGCAACAGGTGGGTGCCGGCTGCCACAATCCAGTCGTCGGCGTGCAGGCCGGCAAAAACCGGGACAAACTCCTGACCGAAGGGCCCCAGGGCCACTGCCGTTTTGTGCAGTGTCTGGTGTTCTTGGTCCAGCACCCACACAAAGGCCTGGCCACCATCGGCACTCACGGCGGACATGGGCACCTGGAATACGTCCGTGGCGGTAGCCTGGGGCACGAAAACCCGCGCACTCTGACCCAGTTCAGCGCCAACGGCCTGGTTGTCGAAAGCCACTCGGGCTTCGAAGGTACGGGATATGGGATCTGCGGCAGGGGAGAGCTCGCGCACCTGGGCGGGGAAAGGTTTGCCCGGTTGCGACCAGAGCTCCACTGTCAGGGGCTGGCCCACACGAAAGCGGTTGATGGACTGTTCCGGCAGGTCGATACGTACTTCCCGTTCGCCGTCTGCAGCCAGTGTGAAAATGCCCTGGCCTGCGGCCACAACCTGGCCGGCCTCTGCCATACGGCGGGCGATTACGCCACTCTCCGGTGCTTTTAGCACCGCGTAGGCAGCCTGGTTGCGCGCCACATCCAGCTGTGCCCGGGCCTGCTGCAGGCGGGCTTCACTGGCTTCAAAACGGGTTGTTACGGCGTCGAACTGGGAGTGGCTGACCAACTGGCGTGCCAGCAATTTGCGGTGGCGCTCCAACTCACTGCCGGCGAGACGCTGGTCGGCCTCGGCAGAATTGAAGTTTGCGCGGGCGGAGTCCAGTTGCAGAAGCAGGTCATCGGTGTCCAGTTCGGCCAGGGCCTGGCCCTGTTCAACCCGATCCCCCACGTTGACCAGGCGCCGGTGGATCTTGCCGTCGATACGAAAGGCAAGGGCCGGTTCGAAGCGGGCACGTATCTCTCCGGGGTAAACATCCAACCGGGTGCTGGCCACCTCCGGGCGAACCATCACTGCGGGGCGTGGTTTTTCCTCCCGGTCAGTGGATTCGGATGGCGTACAGGCGGATGCAAGCAGGCTGATTAACAATACAGTGTGCATTAGTGATCGGTACATAGGGGTTCCCTTCCTCAACGGCGAGGCAACAGGCTGAAACCGGGAGTGGGTAGACAGGGCCCGGTAGCCAGCAATGCTATACTGGCGAGTATAGTAAATTTATTAAACTGGAGAGTCCAGTATATGGAGCACTATGTCTGAGCAGTCAACGGCAAACGTCCAGCGCGGTCGTCCCAAGGACCCGGCCAAGCGTCAATCCATACTCGATGCAGCCAAGGAGTTGTTTCTGACCCAGGGCTTTGCCGCCACGAGCATGGATGCACTGGCTTCCGCGGCGGGGGTCTCGAAACTCACTGTCTATAGCCACTTTTCCGACAAGGAGACGCTCTTCAGTGCCGCGATTACTGATCGATGTGAAAGTATGATGCCCCTGCCGATCTTTGTGCTCGAAGAGGAGGATTCGGTAGCGGACGTGCTGGAGCGGATCGGCCAGGCTTTTCTGGAGATGGTGTACAGCGAGGATAGCGTCCGGCTGTTGCGACTGTTGTGTTCTGTGGCCTCACAGGAATCGAGGATGGCGCAGCTGTTCTTTGATGCGGGTCCCCAGCGTATCCTCGGTGAAATCGAGCAGTTGCTGATCAGGGCCACCCAGTTGGAGATGTTGCGGGTAGAGGACCCGGCTGCTGCCGCAGAGAACTTTCTCGGCATTTTGCTGGGCGGTGGGCATCTGGGCGTGTTGATCGGGCACTCAGAGGTGGAGACAGGGGCGGAGCAGCGCGCGCGGGTGTGCAGGGCGGTGGATTTGTTTATACGGGCCTACCGCTAAATCCGCTCAGGTCGCCACTGTCAGTGCTGGTTCAGTGAGTGTGGGCATGCGCCGGCCATAGACGCCTGCGCGAGACTCTCCCGCCATACATCGCCGCTATACCATTCCGGTTGTATTTGATCAGGTTTTGATTCGGTAGCCGGTGCGGAATATCCACCAGGTGGCAAGCAGACACAGGATCAGGAAAAGCAGGGTCATGCCCACACTGAGTCCAATATTGACATCCGCCACGTCGTAAAATGCCCAGCGGAAACCGCTGATCAGGTAGACCACCGGATTGAACAGGGTAATTTTCTGCCAGACTGCCGGCAGCATACTGATAGAGTAAAAGGCACCTCCAAGGAAGGTCAGTGGTGTGATCACCATCAGGGGAATAATCTGCAGCTTCTGGAAGTCGTCGGCCCAGATACCGATGATAAAGCCGAACAAACTGAAGGTGAGGGCGGTCAATACAAGAAATACCACCATCCACACTGGGTGGGCAATTTCATAGTCCACAAAGAAGCGCGCCGTTACCAGTATCAGGAGACCCAGGACGATAGACTTGGTTGCTGCGGCCCCCACATAACCCGCCACAATCTCGAATACAGATACCGGTGCGGACAGGATTTCGTAAATAGTGCCGGAGAATTTCGGAAAGAAAATGCCAAAGGAGGCATTGGAGATACTCTCGCTCAGTAGCGCCAGCATGATCAGTCCGGGGATAATGAAGGCCCCATAGCTGACACCCTCAATGTTGCCCATTCGTGCACCGATGGCGGCACCGAACACGATAAAGTAAAGGGAAGTGGAGAGCACCGGCCAGGCGATACTCTGCATCAGGGTGCGCCAGGTGCGCGCCATTTCAAACTTGTAAATTGCACCAATGCCATACCAGTTCATTCCTGCATCTCCCCGCTGAGTTGTCCCTCGTGTTTCTGATGTTCACCGTGTACCAGATTCACAAAGATTTCCTCCAGGGAGCTCTCCCTGGTGTGCAGATCGCGAAAATCGATATTGGCGGCATTGAGGCAGCGCAGGAATTCCGCGATACCGGTATCCTCGCTCTTGATGTCAAAGCGGTATATCAATTCACTGCCATCACTATTCAGCCTGAGTGGCAGGTCGGCGAGGGCGTCGGGAATCTTTTGCAACGGTTCCGGCAGTGTCAGGCTGAGCTCCTTTTCCCCCATGCGCTGCATCAGGACATTTTTCTCTTCCACCACGACCAGTTCACCGCGATTGATCACCCCGACACGATCGGCCATCTCCTCCGCTTCCTCGATATAGTGGGTGGTGAGAATGATTGTTACGCCGGAATCCCGCAGTCCGCGCACCATGGCCCACATATCCTGGCGCAGTTCTACGTCGACCCCGGCCGTGGGTTCATCCAAAAAGAGTACATGGGGCTCGTGGGAGAGTGCCTTGGCGATCATTAAGCGGCGCTTCATGCCCCCGGACAGGGTGATGATTTTGTTGCTTTTTTTTTCCCACAGAGACAGCTGCCGCAGGATGTTTTCCAGATAATTGGAGTTGGGTCCTTTGCCAAACAGCCCGCGGCTGAATTTCACTGCACTCCAAACGCTCTCAAACGCATCGGTGGAGATCTCCTGGGGTACCAATCCGATTTCCCGGCGGGCCCTGCGGTAATCCCGCTGGATATCGTAGCCACTGACAGTGACACTGCCCTGACTGGCATTGACGATGCCGCACACAATACTGATCAGAGTGGTCTTGCCGGCACCATTGGGACCGAGCAGGGCAAAAATTTCCCCGGGTCGAATATCCAGGTTGATATTTTTCAGGGCGGTGAAACCACCGGCATAGGTTTTGCCGAGGTCCCGAATGGAAATAATGGGTTCCACTTTTTCTCCTTGTCAAAGTAAGGTGATCGGGGCTTTCCGTCTTTGCGCTGTCGGTTCAGTCTACATCCTACCGCACAATAATTCAGTGGATGTTTTAGATTCTAAGCCGGTGCGCACGGTTGAGATGGCTGGCAAGGTGCGTATGCAGCGCCGGCAGTGGCTGTGTCCGGCCGTCCCGGTTCTGGCCGGGAAATCTACCGGGTACCACAGCGTCACCGGGTGCGCAATGGGTACCTTTAATGCCATGGATGCTGTGGCGGTAGTTGCGAAGCTTGTTGCCCGGTTTCCACTGCACGATCTTTCGGGTTGAAATTGGCTGTGGGTGAGCGCCCGTGGTTTAGGATTTGCCGGGCGAGGCCGATACTCAGGCTTTGCGCAGCCACCATCAATAGAAAGAAGCCCGGTACTGCCGGTGTCTTGGGCCTAGGGTTTGCTTGCTGGCGATTCCGGTCCATTGCTTGTTTCCCTCCACTTGCATTGAAATGCTGTGCAGTGTAAAACCTCAAGTAATATTGAGGTCAATGGCTGTAGGGGACTTTTCGATGACTGGGGAGCAAAATCGCAAAACGATAGCTGGCGCCGGGAAAAGTACTCGCTGCGCGCTGACCGTGGGGGAGGTGGCCGAGCGCAGTGGTGTGGCGGTGAGTGCGCTGCATTTCTATGAAAGTAAGGGTCTGATCAGCAGCTGGCGCACCAGTGGCAACCAGAGGCGTTATTCTCGGGGTGTACTGCGCCGCGTGGCCATTATCAAAGTTGCACAGAGTACCGGCATTCCCCTGGCCCGGATTCGCGAGGCGCTTGGCGCGCTGCCCAATGGCCGTGCACCTACCGCCAAAGACTGGGCGAGGCTCTCAGCGGGCTGGCACGAAGCCCTCGATCAGCGCATTCGCCAATTGACCCAACTGCGTGATCGCCTGCAGGACTGTATCGGTTGTGGTTGCCTCTCTATGGACAGTTGCCCGTTGCGCAATCCCGGAGACCGGGCGGCGGAGCAGGGGGGTGGTGCGAACTATTTGGAAGGTGAATAGCTGGGTGGGCAGTCGTTCCCGGTCGGGGCAAGGCGGAGAGTGGAGACCGGATTTGCAGTGAAGTTCCCTATGTCTCTGGGAACCCCGCAATCCAATGGGCTTTTCATGCGACCTTTGGCTGCCATCCTCATAGGAGGGACCGCATGGCCTTTCAGATTTAGAGCCGCCCAGTGGCAGTATCTGCCCGAATCCCCTTTCAACTAAATATCTTCTGATAAAAATTCAGCGCTCCCTGCCGGGCATCCTCCGCTGCTTCCCTATTGTAGGCAAGGGGCAGCCCGAGTTTCTCACCCCGTTCTGTGGCAGTAGGATTGGTAAATCCATGCAGCACACCGGGGTAGCTGATCAGGGTGAGTTTGGCACCTGCCACCTGCATCTCTTCTACAAAGGCACCCACTTGTTGCGGTGGGATCATGACATCGGCACCGCCGGTATACACCTGGATTTCTGCTTGAATCCCACCCTTCTGCGCGGAGATATCGCTGGCCAGGGCACCGTGAAAGCTGACCACACCGCGCAGGTCCAGGCCGAGCCGTGCCATGTTCAATGCCACTTCTCCGCCAAAGCAATAGCCCTGGGCCGCAATACGGGTCGGGTCGACACTGGTGTGCTGTTGTAACAGTGACTGGGCTGTGCGAAAACGGGCTTCCAGAGCCACGGGGCTTTTGCGTGCCTTATCGCTTAAATTCTGTGCCTCGGCGGGATCGTCAGTGTGCTTGCCTTTGCCAAACATATCCACTGCAAAGGCGCGGTAGCCATGCCGGGCAAGCTGGTCTGCCTGATCCCGCATAAAGGCATTCTGCCCCCACCATTCGTGCACCAGAATAATGCCTGGGCGCTTGTCGGCAAGGCGATCATCCCAGGCTAAATAGCCGGTATAGGATTGCCCATCTACTGCATATTCAATGATTTCCGATGCCATAATTCCACCAGTTCAGGGGTTTTTTCTCTCAGTGGTTGGTGTTCAGGCAAGAGCATGATGGCACCCTTGCTCAGGGGTTCCCTAGCCATCCGGCGGTCCCTTTAGCTCAATCAGGTTGTTCTCGGGGTCAGAGATATAGAGAGAGGGGCCCATGCCTTCCGCGCCATAGCGCTGCTCCACCGGTGAGGCACTAATATGCCTCTCTTGTAGGAAACTCTGAATCTTGTCGGCGTTGAAAGGGTCCACACGCAGACAGAAATGGTGCAGATTGCGTCCCTCGTATTCTGGAGTGGAAGCGCCTGTGCGTTCAATCTGTTGATCCACCGGCAATAGATCAATCAGACAGCGGCCGGCGCGCATTTGATACAGGCCGAGGCTGGGATTCTCCCGTTCCATTTTGCAGCCGAGAATATCCTGGTAAAAACGACGCGCGGTATCCAGCGATTTTACGCGCAATACAAGGTGATCAATCTGCTGAATAGTGAACATGGGAGCTCTTTAATTTTAGGGGAGGCGTGTCGCGGGCATTAGCGGAAGTGGCGACGTACCGGTTCTAAGTGTAGGAGGTCGCTGGGGGTGCAAGTCACAAGGGGGCATTTTGTGGCGTCTTATGTCAATTGTTTACGCCTGACTGTGTTTGGGAGAGTGAAACAGCGAACCTGTTACTATTTTCACTACATTGTAACAAGACACCAAGTTGCCGCTGTGCCCTATTCCTCTGCCACACCAACCCGGGCGGTGCGCAACAGGGCGGATATTTCCGCTTTGCAGGAGCCACAATGCGTGCCGCAGCCCAAGGCGTTACCGAGGGCCGCCAGGCTGTGCAGACCCTTGCCAATAGCCTCGGTAATTTGTGTACGGGAAACCTGCATGCAGGTGCAGAGGACCTTCACACCGGGTGCAATGGGACGCAGTAGTTTTGCGGGAACCCGAGGGAGTTCCATCTCCAGATAGCGTTCAAGCGGGCGCCGGTCTGGCAAGTTTTGCCAGCGGTTGCCCGCGATGATCAGCAATTGGAGCGTGTTGTTATAGGCCAGATAGCGCTGGTTTTTTAACGTCTCAATCTGTTGCCAGTATATACCACGGATATCACCTAATAATTGTGTGCCCAGGCTGCGCCCGTTCAGAGGATGGCGCAGGGCCAGCTCGTAGCGATAGCCTTCGGCACAGGGTACCCGGTACCAGTGCAACAGGTTTTTGTCTTTGGCACTATTCAGCCGCTGCCACAGTTTTTCTGCGACAATGTCGGGGCAGATCAGGGTGGCGAAACTTTTGCAGGGAAGTAGCTCCACCTGGATTGGCACCTGTTTGAATTCCGGCTGGCCCGAGTGGGGGTCTACAACTGCAGCAGCCAGAGCACTGACTCTGGCGTCCCGAGCCAGGGTTTCACTCCAGTGGATGGGGGCGAATAGTTCGCCGGGCCTTTGTGCCTCACTCAGGGTAGCGCGCCCGGACATTCTGCCCTGGGCACTGTTCAGGGCGATCAGGCTGCCCTCTTCAATGTTGTACTTTCGTGCGTCCTGCGGATTAATCTGGATTTCCGCAATTTCACTGTGGTTCAGCAGTTTGCGTGCGCGGCCAGTGCGGGTCATGGTATGCCATTGGTCGCGCATGCGACCGCTGTTAAGCCACAGTGGGTAGAGGGCACAGGTCTGCTGGAGTGGTGCTTGTGGTGTGACCGGCACAAAGTGCGCGCGCCTATTGTCGGTGAAAAACCGGGCGTCATTGAACAACCGCGCACATCCCTGGGGGTTATCCTGGTTTACCGGCCACTGTACCGGTTGCAGCGCATCGTATTCCTGGCGCTGGATGTTTTCCAGCAGGGAGATATCAAAGGCGCGACTGCCATTATTTTCAAAGCCTGAGAGCCTTGCGTGCTCTCGGAATATCTCCACTGGATGCGAATAATCAAAGGCTTTTGTATAACCCAGCCGCTGTGCAAGATCACAAATGATCTGCCAGTCATGGCGGGCCTCTCCGGGTGGTTGCAGGAAGGGGCGTTGTCGGGAAATGCGTCGCTCCGCATTGGTGACAGTGCCATTTTTTTCCCCCCAACTCGTGGCCGGCAGCAGCACCTGTGCACAGCGGGTGGTATCTGTATCGGCAACGCAATCGGAAACGACAACAAATTTGCAGTTGCGCAGGGCTTCAGCCACTCGTCCGGCTTCGGGCATACTCACCGCGGGATTGGTGGCCATAATCCAGACTGCCTTGATCTGGCCGCTCTCCACTGCACGGAACATATCCACAGCCTTGAGCCCCGGCGTCAATGCAACCTGTGGGGCGTGCCAGAAACGACCCAGTCGATTGGTGTTATCCCGGGTAAATTCCATATGCGCAGCCAGCGTATTGGCCAGGCCACCCACTTCCCTTCCACCCATGGCATTGGGTTGCCCGGTGATGGAAAAGGGACCTGCCCCGACTCTGCCGATACGTCCTGTGGCCAAGTGGCAATTGATAATTGCGTTGTTCTTATCGGTACCACTGCCGGACTGGTTGATACCCTGGGAGTAAAAGCTGACCGTTTTTTCCGTCTCGGCAAAGAGTCTGAAGAACGCCAGCAGTTTTTCTGCGGGCACTCCACAGTGCAATGCAGTTTGTTGCAGAGACCACGTCCGGGCTGAGGTGAGTGCCTCCTGAAAACCGCTGGTGTGATGCTGGATATAATGGTTATCCAGATGCTGATGTTGTGCGAGGAAATACAATAGCCCATTAAAGAGTGCTGTGTCACTGCCGGGGCGGATTCCCAGATATAAATCTGCCAGTTCGGCTGTAGCGCTGGCACGCGGGTCAATAACCACCAGTTTGGCATTGCCCGCCTGCATGCGTTGAAACAGGATTGGGTGAGTCCACGCGGCATTAGAGCCAGTCAATACAACCAGATCGGCGCGATCCAGATCGTCATAGCAACAGGGTACTGCATCGGCACCAAAGGCGCGCTTGTAGCCGGCCACCGCTGAAGACATGCACAGGCGCGAATTGGTATCAATATTGGCAGTGCCAATAAAGCCCTTCATCAGTTTATTGGCGACATAGTAGTCCTCGGTGAGTAGCTGGCCAGAAAGATAAAAAGCTACGGAGTCAGGACCATGTGCGCGAATGCTATCGGCAAAGGCGTCGGCCACAAAAGACATGGCCGTATTCCAGTCAGTTGCTTGGCCGTGCAGGTGCGGGCGCAACAAACGGCCGCGATCTCCCAGCGTTTCCCCCAAAGCCGAGCCCTTGATACAAAGACGACCGGCATTGGAGGGATGCTGTGTATCGCCACGCACCGTGATTGCGGATGGGCCTGGGTGACTTTTCCGGTTGATTGAAATTCCACAGCCTACGCCACAATAGGGGCAGGTAGTATGCGTACCCGGGTATTCCTTAACGGTCATCACTGTATGCTGTTGCTGCCGATAAATACGGTGTTCCCGAAAAAGGTCAGTGGATAGGTGGCCAGTTGAATACTGCTGTTTTCCACACAAAGTCCATCTGCAAGGCGAAAGTGATGCTTAAAAAGCGGAGAGGCTATGGTTAATTCTCCCTCCACTTCTGCGAGAATGCCGCGCGCAATGATGCCAGCTTGCGCGATCGGGTCCCAATTGTCAATGGCGTAAAGCTGCTGCGCCTGGCCGGGCAGGAAAAAGAGTGCAATACTCTTTTTAGAAAGTGTACAGGCTTTTCTCTCCTTGTATGTGGACATATGCTCCCAGAGGGCGCAGACTCCGGAATCTCTGATCAGATCCGATCGCTGACAAATCGGCTGCCAGTGGGTGTGGGTGATCACAATTGCCTTGTTTCGGGGTGGTTTTAACACAGCCTGGGCCATGATCTTTTCCTCGCTGGATTAAAGATGAATTTATTCGATCATTTCTTCTTGGCTTGAGAGCGCTGAAATTTCTTTCACATTGGCAGGGCGCGGTTGCCCGCGCTCCTTGACAAAGACAATCTTGTCATCGACCGCATCACTGTTGATAAATTGTCTAAAGCGCTTGAGCTTTTCAGGATCATTAATGGTCGTGTTCCATTCGCACTGATAGGTATTAATCACCCGGGCCATCTGTGTTTCCAGCTCCTTGCAGATTTTTAGTTTATCTTCAATGATGACTTCGCGCAGATACTCGAGACCACCATCGAGGCTTTCGAGCCACCTTGAAGTGCGTTGTAACTTATCTGCAGTGCGTACATAAAACATTATAAAACGATCGATAAAACGGACCAGGGATTTGTCATCGAGATCGGTAGCAAACAGGTCTGCATGGCGTGGGCGCATACCACCATTGCCGCAGACAAACATATTCCAGCCTTTTTCGGTAGCGATAACACCAACGTCTTTGCTCTGCGCCTCGGCGCATTCACGGGTACAGCCTGAAACTGCCATTTTTACTTTATGCGGTGCACGCAGCCCCTTATAGCGGTTCTCCAGATGCAGTGCCATGGAAATGCTGTCACGAACGCCGAATCGACACCAGGTGCTGCCCACACAGGATTTCACTGTGCGCAGGGATTTCCCATAGGCATGGCCGGTTTCAAATCCGGCGTCGATCAGTTCCCGCCAAATCTCCGGTAATTGTTCCAGGCGGGCTCCAAATAAATCAATACGCTGAGCCCCGGTAATTTTTGTGTAAAGGTTGTAGCGCTTTGCCACCTGTCCGATCACGATCAATTTTTGTGGGGTGATTTCTCCAGCGGGAATACGTGGCACTACCGAGTAGCTGCCGTTTTTTTGCATATTTGCCATAAAGGTGTCATTGGTATCCTGCAGCCCTATATGAGGTTGCTCCAGGATATGTTCATTCCACAAGGAGGCGAGAATGGAAGCAACGGCAGGTTTACAGATTTCACAACCGTAACCGCGACCGCGTTTCTGCAAAAGCTCCGGGAACGTCTTAATGCGCTCTACCTGTACTATCTGGAATATCTCCTGTCGTGAGAAGGGAAAATGGGCGCAGAGGTGATTGTTCACTTCCATACCCAAAGCAGTGCAGGCTTCGTCGACGATAGTTTTCACTAAGGCGGCACAGCCGCCACAGCCGGTTGCGGCTTTGGTTACATCTTTAATTTCGCCCAGGGAAAGATACCCTTCGGCAATGGCATCAGCGATCTGGGCTTTGCTGACATTGTGGCAGGAACACACGGTTGCTGTTGCGGGAAGGGCCACAGTACCCGGTGCAATGACCGCGTCGTCCGCGCTGGGCAGGATTAATTGCTCTGGATGCTCGGGCAATGTGATAGCATTGAGGTAATATTGCAGCAGAGTATCGTAGTCGTCGGTGTCTCCCACCAGTACGGCCCCAAGCAGTTGCTTTCCACCTGCGTCGGTGATCATGCGTTTGTATATACCGGCCTGTTCATCCATAAAAGTAATTGCAGCGGCATTTTCAGTGTGCCCGTGTGCATCGCCGATGGAGCCAACCTGAACTCCGAGGAGTTTCAGCCTGGTACTCAGATCTGCTCCGGAAAAAAAATTCTGTTCGCCGGTCAGTTGCGAGACAACAGTGCGTGCCATGGAAAAACCGGGGGAAACAAGGCCGAAAATGCGTTGTTCAAAAAGGGCACATTCGCCAATGGCAAATATATCAGGATCGGAGGTTCGACAGCACTGATCAATGACAATACCGCCGCGCTTCCCAAGCTGCAACCCGGCCGATGCAGCCAGTTTGTCTCGGGGACGAATACCGGTAGAAAATACAACCAGATCGGTGAGTAGGTCACTGCCACCCTGGAACTGTATACGCAGACGCCCACCAACTTCCTCAATCAACTCTGTAGCAGTATCAACATGCACGTGTACACCAAGTTCCTCTATTTTTTTCTTCAGCAAAGTCGAACCACCTGCATCCAGCTGGGTTGGCATAAGCCCGGGTGCAAACTCTATAATGTGGGCTTCGAGCCCCAGTATTTTTAATGCGTTTGCCGCTTCCAATCCCAACAACCCACCGCCCACTACCACGCCGTTTTTTGCCTTGTCTGCAGCACTGCGTATCGCATCCAGATCCTCAAGTGTGCGATAGACAAAGCATTTTTTGTGTTCACTTCCAGGGATTGGCGGAACAAAGGGGTAAGAGCCGGTGGCAAGGACCAATTGATCGTAATTTTTGACGATCCCACTTTGCGCAGTCACTATCTTGTTCGCGCGATCAATGTCAATGACCTTCTCATTGATATGCAGTTCAAAACCCCATTGCCGATACTGTTCTGCGTTTCCCATTGCCAGATCTTTGGCAGTGCAGCCGGCAAAGTATTCCGAAAGATGCACACGGTCGTAGGCTGGTCTGGGCTCGGCACAGAAGATTGAGACTTCGAAATGGCCAACCTGCTGGTGGTCTGCCAGGCTCTGCAGGAGATGGTGTCCTACCATACCATTGCCAATGACAATCAGCTTTTTTTTTGCTTCTGCTTTATCCATTATTCAAATTCCTGGCAATCCCTATTCGGCGGTTTCAGGGTGGGGCGGTAACGCCAAGGATTGATATACGAATGGCCTTTTAGGCAACATTGATCATTGATACACTGCCATCTGGGAGTGTCTCCGCTATTTGCCCCTCGGGCTCTTCCAACAATAATACGGCAGCAAAACCAAGCAGTGCCGTAATGCCAATAACCAGAAAGAATTCCTGATAGGACACCAAACTCAGTACCGTGAGATAAAATACAGCACCGACATTGCCATAGGCGCCGGTGATTCCCGCAATCTGGCCGGTGAGGCGACGTTGAATCAAAGGGACCACTGCGAACACTGCCCCCTCGCCAGCTTGCACGAAGAAAGAGCAGGCCATGGCAGCGGCAACGGCCAGGTAAAGCGGCCATTGGGTATCGATAAGGGCCATGGTGAAGTATCCCAGAGCCAGTCCCGCTGTGAGTACCAGTAAGGTGGGCCTGCGCCCCCAGCGGTCACTGATCAGTCCGCCCGCTGGACGCGACATCAGATTCATGAAAGCGTAGGCCGAACCGAGCAGGCCGGCTTTTACCGGGTCCAGGGTAAAGGTCTCTGAGAAGAACAGGGGCAGCATGGAAACCACAGCAAGCTCTGAGCCAAAAGTGGCAAAGTACAACAGATTGAGAACCACTACCTGTTTGAATTTATAGCGGTGTATCGGCGCTGGCGGGTTGTTGAGGACTTCGCGGTTTACCTTGTAGGTCTTGTGTGTATCCAGCATATAGAGCAGACCGAGACCACAGTAAATTATTGTGGCAGTGGTGTTGGAGAAAAGGCCAATTCCGCTGGACAATCTCCAGGTGAGTAATGCCAATGCTGCATAGATAGGAACCTTCACAATTAACAGCAGTATGAAATCCCCTCGGCTGGTAATTTCCATGCCCCCGATTTTTTTTGGTTTGAAATAGGCAAGGCCTTTGGGAGTGTCTGTCACTGAAAAGTAGTAAATGACACTGTAAATCAGTGCGATGATTCCTGTAAGGCCAATGGCATAGCGCCAGCCATTGTCACCACCAACAATGAGGGCAATCGCTGGCAGGGATATGGCTGCGGCGGCGGAACCAAAGTTTCCCCAGCCGCCATAAATACCCTCGGCAGTGCCTAACTGACGCACGGGAAACCACTCCGATACCATGCGGATGCCAATCACAAAACCTGCACCGATAAATCCCAGAAGAAAGCGGCCGATCGCTGCCTGTATAAAGTTGTCTGCCAGTGCGAAGATAAAGCAGGGCACACTGCCAATGGCCAGGAGCAGGGAATACGTAAGTCGCGGTCCATATTTGTCTGTGAACATACCGACTAGGATACGCGCAGGAATGGTCAGGGCTACATTGAGAATTAAAAGTGTTTTGACCTGATCCGGGGTCAGGGACAGACTTTTCGCAATGGCCATTAAGAGCGGGGCATGGTTAAACCAGGCAAAGAACGTGATAAAGAAAGCCACCCAAGTTAAGTGAAGTATTTTTATCTTGCCGCGGAATGAGAGTAAGTTGAAAGGCTCACTTGTCATGCACATTTCCCTTGTTTGTAAATTCCCGAGGCATACAAAGTTTACAATTGAAGTCTAGAGATTGGTGTCGTTGCGCTTTGTTGCCAATTAATGTCGGTGGAGGAATCGCCCCACCGAGGTAATATATCCGGGTTGGGTCATTGGATCATCTATTTATTGCCATTCAATTAATATGCCATTATTACAAAGTTGGCGTGACTGTTCCTTGGAGGCGCAACAGAAAAGCGATTTCGTACAGTTGCACCGTAAATATGAATTTATTTTTCCTGTTCCAGGTAGTGAGAATAATGACAACTGCAGTTTTTTGGTGCGGCAACTTGCGGTTATTATTTTTCTTGCACAATCAGGGTGCCTCTGTAAATATTAAAAGTGATTAAATAGGGTGGTGATAATAGGCAATAACTGAGCTAATGTTTTTCTTCTGCTCAAATGGCTTGTGTCAAGGGGTTATTCTGGGCAGTGCATGCTTGGTCAATGGAATTTGGATCAAGAGCCGATAGAAAAGGCAACATCGGTATATAAATTACGTTGACTAGCGGCTTAGAAGAAAGTCATGATTATACTGAATGACATTATATAATAGAAATACATTGTACAATCAAACCGTTTGGATTTAGATGTATTCACAACAGTGGGACTGCGTAACTGCGCATTGGCTCCATTTATAGTCTTTGTCTTCCCCACCAGGGTCCAATGCGGATTTTGCCGGGAAATTTGTTTTAATCTGGGCGCTCCTCAACGATGGTTGGAGGTCTGTGCCCGATAATCCAATTGCTTTTAAAAGCTGTTGGGTTAGCTATCAGCGCAATGAAGCGTGATGTTGGTAGGCCATAAGATTTCTGGCTGGTTAATGATCGGCAGCGCCTGGGTTCTGTGTGCTATGCACTGGGTAAATTCACAGACTGGCCGGGTTTAAAGCTCGTGTTAACTGGCCCAGCCAACAGACTTGGTTGCAAGTGTTACTTTTGATGGAGTCTAGTAGAGCGGGTCTTTACTCTGGTTTTTTAAAAGAGACTTATAAATTTCACCAATTACCGCTATTAGAAGAGACCACTTTTCATCTCCAGCCCACCGGTTTACACTCCTGCTGTTTATAAATTGGGCAATCCGAAGAAGACCCAGCAGTACATCTAGAGAACAAACCAAGAGGGGCACAGCGGTGATAATAGCCATACCTAAGGAGACCGCGGAGGGGGAAGCGCGCGTAGCGGCAACTCCCGACAGCGTAAAGCGTTTGCGCGATTTGGGTTTTTCCATTGCGATGGAAAAAGGGGCTGGTGATATGGCCAGCTTTCCCGATACGGCTTATGCTGAGGCCGGGGCGGAAATCCGCAATGATTTGAGGACATGCCTGGCGGATGCAGGAGTGGTCCTCAAAGTACAGGCCCCCACTGATGAGGAACTGGCACTGATCCCCGAAGGGGCCACCGTGATTGCTTTTCTCAAGCCGGCGCAAAATGCAGAACTCCTGCAGAAACTGGCCGATAGAAAGATCAATGCACTGGCTGTGGAGTCTGTACCCAGGATCTCCCGCGCACAGAAAATGGATGCGCTCAGTTCCATGGCGAATATCGCCGGCTATCGCGCAGTAATCGAAGCTGCACATAATTTCGGCCGTTTCTTTACAGGTCAGATTACGGCTGCAGGAAAAATTCCCCCCGCAAAAGTCCTGGTGATTGGTGCTGGTGTCGCCGGCCTCTCTGCGATTGGCACTGCAAAGAGTATGGGTGCCATTGTGCGCGCCTTCGACACCCGTTTAGAGGTGCGTGAGCAAGTGGAATCCATGGGAGCGGAATTCCTGACTGTGGAAATAGAGGAGGAGGGTTCCGGTACTGGTGGGTACGCCAAGGAGATGTCCAAGGAGTTTATTGAAGCGGAAATGACCCTGTTCCGCGAGCAGGCCAGAGAAGTGGATATAGTCATTACGACAGCACTGATCCCTGGCAAGCCAGCCCCAAAGCTCTGGCTTGCCGATATGGTCGATAGCATGGCACAGGGATCGGTTGTGGTAGACCTGGCTGCGGAAATGGGCGGAAATTGTGATTACACGGTGCCCGATGAAAAAGTAGTGCACAGTGGCGTAACCATTATAGGCTACACCAATCTGCCCAGTCGTGCGGCGAGTCAGTCATCCAGATTGTATGCCACCAATCTTGTCCACCTGCTGAGTGAGTTGACACCGGGAAAAAATGGTGAACTCCAGATTGACTTTGCCGATGAAGTGATCCGTGGTGCAACGGTGGTCAAGGCCGGGGAAGTTACCTGGCCCCCGCCCCCCCCAAAGATTTCAGTCCAGCCCAAGACACCGGCCAGGGAGGCCGAGCTGGTCAAAGGTCCTGTTGAGGAAAAAATTGAAAAGAAAAAATCGCCCCTGGCTATTTTTGTATTTTGGGCCGTAGCGGCGGTGTTGCTACTTTGGCTTGGGCGGGTGGCTCCACCGGCATTTGTCTCCCATTTTACCGTCTTTGTTCTCGCCATTTTTGTTGGATGGCAGGTGATCTGGAATGTAACCCATGCATTACACACCCCTTTGATGAGTGTTACCAATGCGATTTCCGGTATTGTGGTGGTCGGGGCTCTGGTGCAACTGGGGGCAACAGGCTCAGTCCTGGTGTTGGTGCTCGCTTTTGTCGGTGTACTGGTTGCCAGTATTAATATATTTGGTGGCTTCTTTGTAACCCACCGTATGCTGAAAATGTTTCGCCGCTAGGGGGCGTGAGTGATGAACGGAATGATTGCAATGGCTTACCTCTTTTCAGCGGTGATGTTCATTTTAAGCTTGGGTGGTTTGTCCAGCCATGAAACGGCACGCAGGGGAAATCTCTACGGTATGGTTGGTATGGCTGTTGCCATTATTGCTACCATAGCCGGCATCGCCACAGGGGCTCTGTGGATGGTGGCCGTCGCGATGGTGGTGGGAGCGGCTATCGGGCTTTCCCTGGCAAGGCGTGTCGCCATGACCCAGATGCCTCAGATGGTGGCCTTGCTGCACAGTTTTGTTGGCCTTGCCGCGGTATTGATTGGTTGGGGTGGTTTTCTCGATCCGCAAGTGATTTTGCATGGAGCCGCCCATGTGGTACACAGCACAGAGATCTATCTCGGTGTGTTTATTGGTGCAATTACCCTCACAGGTTCCCTTGTCGCCTTCTGCAAGCTGCAGGGGCTGGTGTCTGGCAAACCACTGACACTACCGGCCCGGCACTGGCTGAATCTGGCTGCGATTCTGGCCTGTATAGTGCTGGGTGTTGGGTTTGTACCGGCGGAGGTAAACACCGGCACGCTGATCAATTTGCTTTTGATGACTGCAATTGCACTGCTGCTTGGCATTCACCTGGTGGCGGCGATTGGCGGTGCCGATATGCCGGTGGTGATTTCCATGCTGAACAGCTACTCAGGCTGGGCAGCGGCAGCTACTGGATTTATGCTGGGCAATGACTTGCTGATTGTTGTAGGTGCCCTGGTCGGCTCATCCGGTGCGATTCTCAGTTACATTATGTGTCGCGGCATGAACCGCTCGTTTATCAGCGTCATTTTGGGAGGCTTCGGCTCAGAAGGCGGAGTGGTTGCCGATGATGAGGTTGATGGCGAGGTTGTGGCGACCAGTCAACAAGATCTGGCCGACGATCTGAAGGCCGCTGAAAATATTATTATTGTCCCCGGTTTTGGTATGGCCGTTGCTCACGCACAACAGGCTGTCAGCGACCTGACTGATCGGCTGCGTAAAATGGGAAAGACAGTGCGCTTTGGTATCCACCCCGTAGCGGGCCGTCTGCCCGGTCATATGAACGTGCTCCTGGCAGAGGCCAACGTGCCCTACGACATCGTGCTGGAAATGGATGAAATTAACCCGGATTTTCCCAGTACGGATCTGGTGCTGGTCATTGGCGCTAATGATACAGTGAACCCGGATGCGGTCGAAAAACCGGGTTCTCCCATTGCTGGGATGCCAGTGCTGGAGGTGTGGAAAGCGCACAAGGTGGTGGTGCTCAAGCGCTCTATGGCTTCCGGTTATGCTGGCGTAGCCAACCCGCTCTTCTACAAGGAAAACACCCGGATGCTGTTTGGGGATGCAAAAGACAGCCTGCAGGGAGTGCTGGGGAAGATGAATGAGTAATTGTAGGAAATAGCTCTGGTTATTAAATATCCATCCCAGCCGGAGTAAAGCTGGGTTTTCACCTTTTGGGTTTTTTGACCAGGCAAGTCAATGAACTATGAATCGGGCTTTATAATATCCTTGCCTGTTTTATTGGCTTTGTACTTTATGTGCTTTGTTTTGTGCTGCCAATGACGAAACTTTGGAGGTGTGTAACATCAATAGGTTTTAATTTTTAAAAAATAATTGGCTATGGTACTCTCTTTCAATGGGAGGCCGTTTTCCTAGGGTTGAATATAATAAAAAGAATAATGAGATGAATGATGAGTACCATTGTGCATAGTTTGGCCCTGCGATGTCTGGTTATTTTCTGTGCTATTTGTGTTGTCGGTTGTGGTGGTGGCAGCGGCGGTGGAGACAGTGCTGGTGGTTTAGATATTCCCATAGGAGGTGTACCGGGCAGTTCCAACTGGGTAAAGGGGCAGTTCCTGCCTGCTTCCGACTTTAAGGGGAAGTGTGTTTCTCCACGCAGCGGTATTGACCCCACCACTGGTGGGAGCTATACGGAGGTGCAGGGCACCCGCCTGGATGAGAACAACTGGCTGCGCTCCATGAGTAATGAACTTTACTTGTGGTATAACGAAATTGCTGATCAAGACCCTGCTGGGTTTGATGATTCTCTGGAATATTTTGCTGAGCTTAAAACTTTTGCACTGACGGCCTCCGGTCAGGAGAAAGACAGATTTCACTTTACCTTACCCACCGAGGAATGGTTGGACCTGACAGAGTCCGGTATCTCTGTTGGTTACGGTTTCCAATGGGCGCTGTTGTCTGCTGTGCCGCCCCGTAGGGCAGTGATTGCCTATCTGGATACCGAAAGCGCCGAAGGCTTGCCCGACTATATAATGCGTGGTACAGAATTGCTGAGTGTGGATGGTGTCAATGTGGTCAATAGCGACGATATTGATACGCTAAACAGAGGCATGTGGCCTGCTTCGGCGGGAGAACAGCATGTCTTCAGACTCCTGCCGCCTGGTGCAACCGATCCTGTTACCGTGACACTCACAGCGAAAGTGGTAACTTCTGATCCTGTACAATCTGTAAAGTCTATACAGACAGATTCAGGACGGAAAGTGGGTTATATGCTCTTTAATGATCATATTGCCACTGCTGAAGGGGAGTTAATCAGGGCAGTGTCCGATCTGAGGGGAGAAGGCGTCGAAGATCTGGTACTGGATCTTCGCTACAATGGTGGTGGCTATCTGGATATTGCCAGTGAACTGGCTTATATGGTTGCCGGTGATTCTACTTCGGGCAGGACTTTTGAGTTGTCCAGATTCAATGACCAGCATCCCAATATCAACCCAGTTACAAATCGGCAATTACTGCCAACGCCTTTCCATAATACCAGCCGGGGATTTGGTGCGGTACAGTCCGGCATGACACTCCCATCCCTAAACCTGCAGAGGCTTTTTGTACTTACCGGTGAGGGCACCTGTTCTGCCAGTGAAGCAATCATTAACGGCTTGCGTGGAATTGATGTCGAAGTAGTCCAAATTGGTGACACTACCTGTGGAAAGCCGTATGGATTTTACCCGTTGGACAACTGTGGCACCACCTATTTCACGATCCAGTTTTCCGGTGTGAATGCCAAAGGATTTGGTGATTATTCGGATGGCTTTGTACCAGGTGGTTCTCACCAGACCGAGGCACATCTGCCTGGGTGCCAACTCGGCGATGATTTTACACATTTTCTCGGGGATACAAATGAAGCCCGCTTTGCCGCGGCACTAAACTATATTGATACAGGCAGCTGTGGAGATATCCCTGTAAATGCATTCTCACCTTCTCCGGCCAGGGAACGGTTATCGGGGGTGTATGCTCGTGTGCCCAAAGATATTGCCCGCAGCAATCGTATTATGGTGCGGTAAAGGTGAAAGCATCTGTGTTGCTGCTGGTATGTCTTGTCACTACTATAACTTTCGGTTGCGAATCTCAGCCAGCTGCTTTGGTACTTCAGCCTGCCTTACTCATTGAAGTTAACCCACAAATTCGTGCAGAACTGCAAGAACTGGTTTCTGCGGCGATAGGTGGTATATCGGTTACCCTTGGGCCAGATGTACTGACCAAAGACAGTCTTTTACTCATAGAGCGCAGTTCCCGTCAAATGCGGATCACTGGCCGGGAAATGCAGAGGCCGGTGAAATTCCAACTCCTAACTGATGGGAAAAAGTGTTGGCTTGAGCGTTTACCCAACGGAGCACTGCGGGAGTTGCAGGTTTCATGCCGGGCCGCCAGAGCCTTTTAATTTATCTCCCTTAAGGAGATGGTGCGACAAGGGATGACATGGCCAAAGTTGATGAAAACTGAAGTGTCGGCTTTGTAGTGCGAGTGATATTTAGGGCAGGATTTTGATCAATACTGAAACCTCTAGGGGCTGCGTTCCCGCTCCGAAGGGTTGATGGCGCGCGCAGGGTCCCGAAGTGTATGGTGTCTATCCTGCAGGGTGGGCTGAAGTTTCTTGATCAGTTTGTGCGCGGTGGCGCGATAGCTGGTGAGTTTGCCACCTGCTACTGCGAGGATGCGTGGATTTCTGCTGTTGTCACAACAAATCATGGATTCCCGTGAGCGGGAAAAGGGACTTCTCGCAACCCTCGGCAGTACTCGAAGACCGGCAAAACTCTCATAGATGTCTTTTTCTTGCAAACTGCGGGTTTGACTGAAGTACTTTTGTACCGTGCGCAGCAGGTAGGACTCCTCTTCCGCAGTGGGGGCTACATCGCGTGGGTCGCCATGGTAATGGCGCTCAGTGGTGCCCACCAACGTTTTGTCCTGCCAGGGCATAACAAATACCGCGCGCCCATCCCTCGCTTCTATATAAAAGATTTTGTTCCCTAGGGATAACGGCAACAAAATGTGTGTACCGGCAACCAAATCGATCGGTGGCAGCGGCAGTGAAGGGATGCAGCGTGCGTTGGTGGTGGTCACCCAGGGACCACTGCAATTGACCAGGGCGCGGGCGCGCAGTGTATTGAGTTTTCCGCCAGCCACATAGTCCACGCGGACACCATCCTCGGTGATTTCGGCGCCTACCAAGCTGCCCGGACAAATAATTTGTGCGCCGTTGGCGACCGCTGATGCGACCACGTCGCGAGTCAGGGCGGCGTCGTCGGTTTGAGCATCGTAATAGCGAAATACTGCGAGAAGCCCCTCCCGCTTAAGTCCCGGCAGGCTGTCCCAATCAGATTTTGGCAATGATCGGAAAAATGAAATGCCACTATTCACGCCGGAGAGCAGGGCATAGAGACTGAGTCCCAATCTGACCATCCAAGGCGGCCTTTTACTATGTCGGTAGACAGGTATATAAAAGGGCACCATACGCACCAACTGGGGTTTATTTTGTAATAGCCAACTCCTCTCACGTAAACACTCGTATACCAGGCGGAATTGGCCGGTCTCCAGGTATCGCAATCCGCCGTGGATCAGTTTGGATGAGCGTGAGGATGTGGCCGCAGCAATGCCGAGTTGTTCCAGTATAACGACAGAGTAATGGGCCTGGGACAATGCTTCGGCTGTACCTGCACCTAGGATACCTGCGCCAACCACCAGAACGTCAAAATCCGTAGACATTAGCTATTTCCCGCAAGCACATAAATTGCAGCAGGCTCCCTGAAGACAGGGAATGGCATGCCCTTTTGTGTCTGCCGGGGCTCAGCTGTGATCCGGAAGAAGACCCGTTGCAATGGTTCTGGTGGTGATTTCTTGTGCCTGATATAGCAGTGCCGGGCCAGGAGGTGCTCTTGGGCGAGTGTCTCAATATCCACCGACAGGCGGCGGGATAGGCTGGTAACCTGCAATACCATCCTGTACCACCCCATAGACAGGGCGGTGGGTAAGCTGTAAAAGTTCTGGCTAGCCGGGACATTGGGCATGTGGCGACTGCACTTCCAGTCCTGTAGTTTCACCTCAGCTGCGTTGGAAGCGAAGCCGATAAGATGAAAACTATCCAGCAACAGCACTGGGGGCTGGGAGCCCTTCAGCTTGAAGGAAAAGCGCGAATGCCTGTCGCACGGCTGTTCGTTGCGGTAATACCGGTGGGTATCACTGCGGCTGAAGCAGATATTGTGCCGAACGGCATAGGCCCCCTGGTACTGAGCTGCCTCAAGGACGGAGGTGACTTTATCCAATGGAAAGAGGTTGTTGTCCTGATCGGTAATTGGCATGTAAATCAGCTCCAGGACGCAGATACTATATACTGGCAGAGCTGGGGCACGTCGTTATTCAGCACTACACAGGCGATTTGGCCCCGGTCTACAGTCGAGCCTTACAGGAAAAGTAGACGCTGTGGACCTTGTTGCAAACGGGCTGGAAAGGATGGCATCAACCAGTCCTATAACCCTTGAGAGAGACGTGGGCTGCCGAAATGCTGACAAGGAAGCATTCAGTGAATAAACGACATGTTTTCACAGGGTTTGGCTTGTCAGGTAGTTGGCCCAATGTATGGATAGATGCTGGTCAAAGTAATTTTTGCGAAACTTGGATTCTTAGGCTCAACGGGCTACATCCTCTGTGCCACGGTGAAGATACGTTTATCGGTAACACGAATTGCCGAGTTCTAATGCCCTCATTGCCCTGTGGCGTGAAGGACTTTTTACTTCCCCTGCCTGTGCCCCAAGGCTGGCCAGCGCTATAATCGCGCATTTTTAACAGTCTCTAATTTTAGCTTGAATCAGGTTTTCCATGAGTGTAAGAACCCGAATAGCACCCTCCCCCACAGGCGATCCCCATGTTGGTACAGCCTATATCGCCTTGTTCAACCAGTGTTTTGCCCAGGCACAGGGCGGCCAGTTTATTTTGCGTATAGAAGATACCGATCGGCAACGCAGTACCCCGGAGTCAGAAAAAGTGATTCTCGATAGTCTGCGCTGGTTGGGGCTGGACTGGCAGGAAGGGCCAGATGTGGGCGGCCCCCATGGCCCCTATCGCCAGAGTGAACGCGGTGATATCTACAGGGCCTATTGCGATGAACTGGTGGAAAGAGGTCATGCGTTCCACTGTTACCGAACTGCACAGGAACTGGAACAGCTCCGCGAAGCACTGCGGGAATCCGGGCGCATAGCACTCAAGCCCGGTGATTTGGCACTGCCGCTGGAAGAAGTGGAAAAGCGCCGTGCCGGCGGAATGCCTTTTGTGGTGCGTTTACAGGTGCCGGAGAGTGGTACCTGTGTGATAGAGGATCTGTTGCGGGGGCCCATAGAGATAGACTGGGCCCAGGTTGATGCACAAATTTTGCTCAAATCCGATGGTATGCCCACTTACCACCTGGCCAATGTGGTGGATGATCACCTGATGGAGATTACGCATGTGCTGCGAGGTGAGGAGTGGATCAGTTCTGCACCCAAGCACAAACTGCTATATGAATATCTGGGCTGGGAGATGCCGGTACTCTGCCATCTGCCACTATTGCGAAACCCGGACAAAACCAAGCTCTCGAAGCGCAAGAACCCAACCTCTATCCTCTATTACCAGCGCGCCGGCTTTATGCCAGAGGCTCTGTTGAACTATCTTGCCCGTATGGGCTGGTCCATGCCGGATGAGCGGGAAAAGTTCGCCCTTGAGGATATGCTTGAGCACTTCGACATTCAGAGGGTTTCCCTTGGTGGCCCGGTTTTCGATGTAGAGAAGCTGTCCTGGTTAAATGGCTTGTGGATCCGTGAACTGGGGGACGAATTGCTCGCAGATCGCTTGACTGACTGGCTGTTCAATCGGGAAAACCTGCTCAAGGTCCTGCCTTTTGCCAGGGAGCGCATGGAGACTTTTGGCGACTTTGCACCACTAGTCAGCTTTCTTGCCTCGGGAAAGCTCGATCTGACAGAGGAAAGTTTCACCGGCAACAGGCTGGCGCTGGATGAGCAAAAGCGGCTACTGCAATTTGCCTTATGGCGTCTGGAAGCGTTGCGCGCATGGGACCGCGACAGCATTTTTCAGGCAGTAAAAGGGCTGGCTGCATCCATGGGTATCAAGCTCAAAGACTTCAATGCCCCCCTGTTTGTGGCAATCAGTGGTACCACTACCTCTTTTTCTGTGATGGATGCGATGGTACTGCTGGGCCCAGAGCTCAGCCGCGCCCGGTTGCGCCAGGCAATTGGCACCCTGGGCGGGGCGGGGAAAAAAGTGCTAAAACGCTGGGAGAAAGAGTACGCCGTACTGGCATGAGTCCATGTGCGGACTCCTGGCTTCAGCGCAGGGGGTTGGTTGCTAACTCTCTGATTAAAAGTGCTTTTTCCTGTTGACAGGTGTCCAAACCTTGTTAGAATGCGCCCCGTTTTCGGAGAAAATGCAGAACATTTGGGGCTATAGCTCAGCTGGGAGAGCGCAACACTGGCAGTGTTGAGGTCAGCGGTTCGATCCCGCTTAGCTCCACCAAATATCCTCTGTATATCAAGAGGTTGCAGAGGAAGAGCGATTGACTTCTGCAAGGTGCACAAAAACTGCACAAAAACCTGCACAAAAACTCACAGGTTGAAAAAAAGGCTCTGAGGGGCCTTTTTTCCTTTCAGCATCCTACCCCTTACCCCTTAATCATACTCCAGAGCTTCTAAAAGGCTGACCCTGGAATGTAGTTCCTAGTCGGCCAGTCTTGTTGAGCTATTTTAGCTGTCGTCTTATGAGAAAGCGGTTATCATTTGATGCTTATCGTTGCGCAAGCGATAAATTACTAACAAAATAAACGACGGTTATTGATTGGAAAGGGAAGGCAAGATATGGAAATTGTCAACATTATTGTGCATGAAGTTCGCAAGGAAGCCACTGATGAATTATCGGTAGTCAATCCGCGCAAAAAAGAAAACCCTGTTAATGAGCTCACTAAGGAGCTGTCCTCTTCCCTGGAAACTCTTTTCAATAAGACTGGCCTTATGAACGGTGGTTTTGAGGAAGTAGAGGAGGGTGCTCCGATGCCTCGGTTTGTTGAGGCGCTTCAAGCCAATTTTCAAAATGGTCAATTTTCAAATTTTATTGATTTTACGCGGAATTCAGCTTACTACCTAGCTGATGAGTTGGAGAATGCTGTTGGATCTAAAGGCGGGTATTTACTTTTCTATCATTATAGATTGGCAGGAAAGGCATATTTAAGCGTGATAATGCTAAGGAAAACTGCTGGTATAACTTTGGATGCATCGCTTTCCCTTAGTCAGATTGAAAGACTTGATTTGGATAAGCTCCACATGGCTGCTCAAATAAATTTGACTGATTGGATTGACAAGAAAAGTGAAAAATATATTTCTTTTAAGAAAAGTGGATCTGCAAAGGACTTGACTGAATACTTCACAAATTTTATTGGATGTGCTGCATACACTCATGCACGTAAAGACACAAGAGCATTGATTCAAGCAATTCATGAGTATTGTCAAGAAGTGAATATGAGTGCATCAGAAATCGAAGCCACAAAGCAGAGAGCGCTTAACTATTGCTCTCGTCAGCTAGATGAAGGAAAACCTCTTTGGATTGATCAGTTTTCTGCATATCTTGATGGAGAGAACCCTCAAAGATTCTTAGCAATAACGAAAAAAGAGGAATACCAGCTTAGCAATGAGTTAAATCTTGATGCCCCTTCTCTGATTCGACTCAGACGAGTTTCAATTATTGGTGATGGGATGAGGTTAACTTTTGATAGTGAGCTTCTTCATCGAGAAAAAATACAATTTGATGAAAATGAGGGTTCACTTCTGATTAGGGAGCTTTCGGAGGCTGCTAAAAAAGAAATAAAGAAGAACCTATGAGATATGGATAACGCTGAGAGTCTTGTCTCGCTAGTTAGTAGTGTGAACATTACTGGGCGTAAGGATGAGTGCCTACTTGGATCGGCAACTCTGGATGCGCCCTTATTGTCGATATTGCCTGAGTTGATTGGAAAGGAACTTATAGACGGTCTGGTAAAAATTGATTCTGAGTGTAGAGATATTGAAGAAATCAATGAGAATGATATAGGTAAAGAGGTTGTTATTGGAATAGTTAAATCTTCTGTGCATAGATATATTGAATTTTATGACTCAATAGATGAGTTGATTTCTGTGCCATCAAATAAGCTATCTCGCCCTGATCGATTTTATTTGATAGATTCTAGTTTTTTCTATCCTTGTAGTGATATTCCAGATAAAATTCAACATTACTTTGACTTAATCAAGTTGCTAGTCATGTTGAAGGATGTCTCAGACTATCAATATGGCTTTTCAAATGTAATAGAGAAGTTAGTGTTTCTCCATAAAAGTCGTTTTGACCTTTCTTTGAAGTACGACTCTGAATCTTTAATTGATTCTATTGATGGTTTATCAGTAATTTTAGGTTTTTTTGAAGGAGAGGAGCATATTGAGCAGAAAAAAAGTATCTTGAAGGAGATTTTAATTGGTATGCTCTCAGATATTCCCGATGAAAAAAAGCTGAAATATTTAATTTCTAACTTTGGGGAGTTTTCTAAGAGATTTGTCGAAAATTATCAATATTTTGTATCGGAATTTTCTTTTGATGAAGTGCGTGTTGAATATGAAGAAAAGAAGAGGGAGTATCTTGTAAAGATCGATGAAGTATTTTCAGCGACGCAACTTAGAATGTTAGGAGTTCCTGTGTCTCTCGCAGTTGTGGCATTCAAAATGTCACCTGTCGTTTCTAGCATTCCCACTTTTTTAATAAATTTTCTTCTACTTTTCTCTGTGGCTGCCTACTCATACATGATGCGGATGTTATTAGTAAATCAGCGCCATACCCTAGCAGCAATAAAGGGAGAGTATAGTAGTCATATGCGACGCCTTAAATATCAATTTTCTGATCAATATGATAATATTTATGGAATAAAGAAAGATCTAGATGAAAGGTATAAATTTCAGAAGAAAAATTTGGTTAAATTTAATCGAATCTCTGTATTGTTGGTTATTGTTGTTCTTCTGATATTTTTTTGGTATTTGCCATGGATGAGTGTGTATCAATATGTTTCAAGTATGTTATGGTTAGATAGCCTTAAGGATGCAGGTTTGCTCTTTCTTGGTTTGGTAAAGGCTCTAACCTCATTATTTGTTTTCTAGCGTTTTAGAATTTTCCACCAATAATTTCTTCATTTAGATAGATCTCCACCTCTTTATAATCTATCCCATGTCCCGCTTGATAAGCCTGCGTGACACGTTCATCGGTGTGGGCCATCAATTGCTGCACTGACTTTACATCATACCCCATTCGCTTAAATCGGTCAGAAGCTAGGCTGCGCACTTCGTGGAAGCTGGGTGGTGTTTGGTTTTTGGGTAAACCGATATATAGACCAGTAGTGTTGCGGACTTCAGTAAACATATCGCTCAATCGGTCGGGGCTTATCTGGCAAACATGTTCTTTGGTCTTCCCTGTGCGACGTTGTTTTGGTATGTGGCTCAGCAGATAGGGACATCGGTAATTTTTCAGACCAAGACCCCTCGCGCGGCTGATCAGCTTACCAAGCTGCTGATGTATTTTGAGGTTAAAACTTAAATGGCTAGCGGCGATGCTGTCTCTCTGCGCTTCGGATTTATTGATGGTCTTGCGCAGGTGGTCGCCCTGCAGGTGCTTATCAAATCGTAGCTCGCAGATATCGGCACGCCGCATGGTGGTTAGCATGCTGATACCCATGGCGATCTTAAGTGCCTCATAGCCAAGCTCGCCAGCTTTTTCATAGATGGTCCAGTAGGCTTCCAAGGTGAGGCGTTGCCGCTTTTTTGTAGGCTTGCCTTTTTTTAGCAGGCGAGGACGATCATCTGCAATGGTAAATGGATTGCTCTCAATTTTGCACAATCCCTCTGCCATTAGGTAATTAAAAAATTTATTAAACTCAGCGCGACGTGAGTGCTGCTGGTGATAAGTAAGAGACTCCCACCATTTCCGTAAATCAGAAAGCATAGCTTTGTGTATCGGGATTGCTTCGAAATCCTTACTAAACCGTTTAAGGGCGTTACAGCGATTTCGCCAGCTGGCCTTGCTGGGTAGTCGCGGATCATTCTGCTCACGCCAGTCTATGTAGCGTGCGGCATGGTGAACGAAGCTTGCTCTATCTGGCACCTTAGCCAGCTTGCGGTTTAGGTTCTCTTCGCGATGGATATTGGCCTGCTCAGCCATACGCACGGCATCCTCAAGTGATGCCGAGAAAATTTTGTTAGAACCATCCGGGCGGCGGTAGCGCCAGTAATTCTCGCGCTGGCGTGGGTCCGGATAGAGGTTGTCCGGTAGAGGGATGTCCCCCATCATACGGGGCTTTCTGGGTCTGGCCATATCCTTTGTTCACTAATGTGGAGTGCTGTCAGCCTACCAACAGGTCAATACCGGTTCTTGGCCTGTTGTCGTTGGCACTAAGTTTCACAGGGGTTTGTCCTGTATGGTCCCGAATGGCGAACCTGTCGGCGTCCACATAGGGTTCCCCGGCGATGATCTGGCCGGGTATATGTTCGGCGGTGATCCATTCAATAATCTTGTCTCTACCGGGGCGAGAGCCTTTCTCGAACTGTTCCTTGGCCCAGGTTGTACCTCTAACCAGCTTACCCATTGGATAGCCCCCCATGGTTTACCAAGGCAAAGCCTTTGCTGTTGCGTGTTATTTTCCCCGCCTGTTCCAAGGCATCGAAAACGGGTTTGGCGGCTGGGTATCCACCGCGAATGCTCTTGATGATGTTGCGTAACACGGGTCGGGTGCCGAATTCGCCGGCGCAAATACGGTTGGCCAGCTCGATCTGTTCCTGGCTGAGACCAGCGTTTACAAACCGTTTAGGCTCCGTTGACAACTGTTTAACTGGCGTTGAAAACCGTTTAGGCCGTTTAGCTGACTGTTTACTAACCGTTAAAGATTCTTGAGTTTCCGTTGAAAACCGTTTATCGACTGTTGGCAGCTGTTTAGCGTCATTTAGCAACTGTTTAGGCTCTGTTGGCGACTGTTTAGCATCCGTTGAAAACCGTTTAGACCGTTTAGCTAAACGTTTACAAACCGTTGAGGCAGCGTTAAACGCTAGTAACGCCACCAGCCCTACTACATCTGTGATGATTGCCAGGGCGAGGAATCCGGCGTGCTGTAATCGCATGGGATCCACATTGAGCGTGCTGGCCAGGCTGTTAAATGCACTGTGAGTGCTGGCGTCTGGTTGGGCTGTGGATAGGCTTTCAATCAATTGGCTGCGCTGAGCTTCCAGGGCGCGCAACTGGGCGGTGGTATCAATGGCCCGCTGGCGATAGCCGTTGGCTGCGTCTGTGGCGATCAGTCCGTTGAGGCTGTTGATCTGCTCTTTAATACTGTTGAGCTGCTGTTCAAGCGCTTGGTATTCGAGGCTGCCCTGGGTACTGCGCTGCTGCTGTTCTTCATTGTGTGTGGCGAGAAATCCAACGGTGGCGACAATACTGATCACCACCAGTAATGGCCATAGCGCGAGGAGTACATGGCCACTGAGCTGTCCCTGGGAACGCAACCAAAGCCCCAGAGGCGCGAAAGAGAACTTGCACAGCTCCAGGGCAACGGCGGTAAGGCCGGCCACTACCTGGCTGCCGATAGTGCTGGGTATAGCGATCCACAGCTGCACAGTAAAGGCGAGGCTGGTGCCGCAGAAAATGAGAGCGGCGATGCCGGTGAGGGATTGCCAGAGTCTCACGCTAGACCTTTCCATTTGTTCATCGAGGCCACCCGCTTTTATTCGTTGTCGGCCTTACATTCCACCAACTTGCCATCGATGACTTTGTAAATAGTTGCAGCGTCGGTCTTTTTATCAAAGATTTGCACCCAATCTACAAAGGGGTCTTTGGCTATTTGCTCTGTCTTTTCCTTTGCTGCCTCCTCGGTTTCGAATGACTTCTGAAAATTTTTTATTCCGCCCATCTGTAAGTTATATGCGCCGCAAAAAAGTGCGTATCTTTTCATTAGGTTCTCCGGATTTTATTAATAGTTAAGAGTGGGGGTGTATTTGTACACCTTGGATTGTTATCTCTTTTGGCGCCCGCACTTCTTTCTTTGAGGCGCTGCCTGCATTTTTCTTTATAAGCTCAGAAACTACCGCTTTCTCAAGGTCGGCATATTTGCCAGGATATAAAGCCACTCTTGAAGGGAGGGTATTTTTACGGAGTTGAAATTCAGATATAAACCGCTGCACTTCACCTATTATCGCGGTGGCTTTTTTATTGAGTTGTAATGTTGAAACGTCCATGATTAATCCCTAAAAAGGGGCCCAGTACCTGCGGCCCAAGCAGTGGGGGTACAGCTGACTGAATGCGCCAGGGGCGCGGTGGAAATTCTTTATCTCCTGTTCTTTGCTGCGGCTTCACCGGCCAGGGCAAAGTACGCTGCGTTTGCGGAGACGGAGGAGTGAATTTTTCACCTGGGGAAAAGATGGTCAATGAAATCAGCATTCGCGAGCGCTTGTGGGAGTGGTCCAGGGCCTACCCTGAACAGGCAGGGGATTCGGTGAACTGGCTCCGTATGGCAGCATTTGGCCGAAGGATGCTATCAGGGCGCAGGGAGAGCCCGGACCCGATAGATTACGACAGGGCAGCCCTTACAGATACTGCAGTACTAGCTTACCTGAATGTGATTGCCAGACGCCAGGACAAGGAGAAGGCCGCGCTGGAGAGGAAGGTTTTTTGGTTGCGGTATTACTATCGGTGGGAAATGCAGAATGTGTGCAGGAAGGTTGGCCAAAGCAAAAGCTGGGTGATTAATATGTGCAAAGTCATTGAGGGAGCGGTGGAGGCCCTTTATTTGGCAGAGAATGCCGCATAACTGTATTTAAATACAGTTTTAGCTGTTGACAGTGTACACGTCTACACACTAATCTGAGCTAAGCTGTCGCGAAGTATGCGCAGCGGGACCATACCCCCCCTTTGAAAGTCCCATCTGGTTATCCGGCGGGGCTTTTTTATGTCCAAAATTCGACCGTTTGCTCCAAAGTGCCCCTATGGATGAAATCCTCAGATGCTTTGCAATAGCCAAGCGCTGGAATAGGTGGATTCTCTATAACGATTTCCAGTTAAAGCATGTAGTGGTACACCCTGATGATTTTGAGCTGATGGGGCTTCCAGTAAGGCCGTTGAGTCAAAATTGATTTAACATCGGCTACCACTGTTTGGCCAATTGCATCACTAAGTTAAGTACTTATTCCCGTGGAGTGACGTTGAACTGGTAAAGCTAGAAAGGTGATTTGATCTTGTGTTGATAGGTAGTTAGATATGGGTTCAATTCGAACGTATGTACTGAATTGATTTAGTTGTACTGGATTGTGCAGGGATGGAAAGCAAGTGCAGAGGTATCGTAATTATGGAAATCACTAGAATGCCACTTGGTATTATTCAATTAATTTCAAGTATTGACTATAAAAAATTTTTCTTCTGATGTTGTATTGGGTATGTTACGTTTGTATTTTGGATTGCAGAAAAGATAAGAAAAGGAGGTGAAACTGTAATTTATATTTCATAGATAAAAATTTATTGTTAACTTTAAGAAATATAAATTAGAAAATATTTATACTATTTTCAAGTTTTTAATAAGGGTGTATTTATTCATGAATAAATTATTTTCTGGATTGTTTGTTTTGTTGGTGGCTTCCTCCAATAGCTTTGCAGCCACTCCGTATTTGTACGACCATTGTAGCGTTCTTGGATTTGGTGGTGACTCATCCAATGTAAAAGGTGATAGGTATGTCTTAGTTGGATCTACCGAAACCTATAGACATGAAGGCAAGCTATTAAACGGCGCGGGAGGATTATTAGACGGAAGAACTGCATATTTTTCTAGTTTGGATGGCGATGCAGGATCAGATGAGTACAGTTACCAAGATTTTAAGCAGGTAGCGAAGAGAAATATTTACTTCCCAAATCGTGGATCAAATTATGTTCAAATAGATTATTCATTTAAAGATTCACTTTTATCAGGAAACATTATTTATGAAACGATATGTAAAAATATTAATGTTCAGTCCCCGCCGGCACTAAATATTGATATCACCAAAATACCCACCTATCGTGACGATGGTACGATTGGAAGTACTCTTGTACAATTAGCTGCGAATCCTTATATCGACCAGTATTCAAAGGCGAGAGTCCTGAACGCAAACCATACCATTAAATGGTATTGGCGTGGGAGCACGGCTGTTGATTGGAATCTTGGTGCAAGCAATGTTGACATTTTTTCTCGTTCCTTTGCGGGTGGGGTTACGTATTTTAAAGTGGTCCTAAGTGATGGTGTGTATGAAGATGTTGAGGAGTTTTACTTCCAAACCGCTGAACCTGCATCTGATGCCGACCCTTGCATCGCTAAACCTTATCTACCATTCTGTGATGATTTTTGAATATCGCTAGAATAGCGCCATTCAGATAAGCTTCAGAGGGTATTTAAAATTCTGTGTCAGCGGATTTTTGTAGGCTGATATTTTAGCGGCTTTGAGCGCGTATTTTTACCACCAAAATTAATCTTAAGCCCGCTCAGTGCGGGCTTTTTCGATTCTGGTAAGCCAGTGAAATTAGCGTTCGGGTGCTATATTCAGCTAAGCTGTCGCGAAGTATGCGCAACGGGACCATACCCCCCTTTGAAAGCCCCGTCTGGTTAAGCCGGCTGGGCTTTTTATTCTAGCTATTTTCTGGTTTGGGAGGGAAGCTTCTCTATTAAATGAAGAAACGTTGCAGTAGAGGGCAAGCTGCGTTATCACTTCCAGTAGTTGTTAGCTGCTGCAATGGTTTGAAATTCAATTGCTACAACCTGGCTTGCAGCTATTAGGCTGTCTGGGTCAGTTGCATATGTCTCACGACCAGCCACAAGCTTATCAAGGTCTGGCTGGATGTTATGGATCGTATGGCGAGCGATCATCATCGCTAAGGATCTTCCTTCTTCCGGGGTAGCAGTGATTAAACTCCCGCCAGGTATCATAGTTAACTCTTCTTCTGGCAAATGATTCATTGCACGCTCCTTAACTAGATGTACTTGAGGTTTCGACAAAAGAGTAGCATAGGAGACAGTATCTCTGTGACTACTATGCTTGGTGACCGAGTTTGACCAATGGGGCGAACCGCACGATAGAACTCGGGTCAGCCAGTTGACATTGTTTTGTATTACCGCGTGTGCGCTTCGAGATGTGAACAGAAGGCCCGTCAATCTAAATCATGCTCGCGAAATCCTGGGCTGCAATAAGACAAAGTGGAACCGGGAATGGGTGAGGATCTGGAAGCGATTTCAACGCCGCTGGATTCACCGCCTTCAAGGGCATTAGGCCCAGTGGCTAAACTCGTTGAAGATTATCAGGAGCGTTTCTTATCAGGGTGTTGACAACTTTTTCCTGAGAGGGTATAAAAATTCTAGCACGCCCTTTTTGCGCATTGCAGGCTAAGAACCCGCTTACTGACGGGTTTTTTATGTCTGCAGCTCAAGTAAATGTTCCTCGATGTGAATGGGTGGTGTGTTGATCTATGCAGAAGCCGCCGTATACTGCACATGGGCTAACGCCAGTAAGATTTGAATTGTGGCTTTATCAAGGGCGCATGCGAAGTGGTTTAATGTTTAGAGGAGCAAAACATGCCGCACAATACTGATTCTGCAAGAGGCATAAAGGAAATTGAACATCAACGTAGAGATAAAAACTTAATAGCGAGGTATAAAATTAATAATGCAGGGGCGGTAGCGGCTAGTACAGCGGTAACTGTACAGCATCTCCATAATGATTTATTCAATTTCTTAAAAGCAGGGAACAAACCACTGCTCTGGGTATATATTAAAGACGAACAAGCGCAAAATCTGGGTCCACTTCCATGCGAAATAGCATTTGGCTTTGATCGTCATTACGGTGAACAAAAAATTGGACATGGAGCCTTAAGTGTACGTGCTACTCTTGCAGGAGAGATACATTGGGAAACTTCACCTTTTGGTGCAAGTCATTGGGTAATAACGAACCAATCGGGTGCATGGGGTGCAATGGGAGGGATTGACGGAAAAACCGAAGAGCTTCAAGTTGTGGCGCGAATCATGAATGAACATTTATTTCCACATGTAGAAATAATAAGTAAGAAGGCTTACTCAAGACACGGATGGAAGCGTACTGTACAAGAACAATATAGTAAAATTTCCAATAGATATGGTTGATCAGCTTAGATTTCAAATACGGACTGTATGTATTGGCAGCGCATGTGTGTACTGATTAATCTAAGCTAAGCTGTCGCGAAGTATGTGCAGCGGGACCATACCCCCCTTTGAATGCCCCGTCTGGTTAATCCGGCGGGGCTTTTCTATGGCTATAATTTGGGCATGGACTATTCGTAATGTAATTGGGGGAGAGGCGTTGATTTTCTCCAAGGCCGCCGTATACTGCGATGTGTTAAAGAGTAGTGCGTGAAGGCCTTGCGCAGAGTCTGGACGCATATGCAAAGATAGTTAGATTAAAAGTAAAGAGATATGAAGAAGAAGTATGGTATTGGTGAGTATATGAAATTTTTCGTGATATTTTCTTAAGGATGGATTGATGAAATATATAGTTTCTGTTCTTTTTATGCTTGCTATAAATGTTCACGCAGCAGATATGAAAACTGTGTCGGGAACGATTAATAGCATTCAGTTTATGGGGGATGATCCATCTAGTTACAGTACTACTGGTAATGCTATTGCACTTATACACATGGATGCACTGCCTGTTTCATGCGATAATTCGAATGGTTTCCGTAGAGTTGCAATAACTTCAGATCATCCTGCATACAATTCTGTTGTAAGCGGTGCCCTTGCCTCTAAGGCTTCAGGTCAAACAGTACAATTGTATTACGTGGAAGAATGTACTTTGAGAAGCAGTGCATGGGATTTTGCAATACTATTTATTAAATAAATCCTAACGGAACATACCATTCCCAAGCCCGCCCAGTGCGGGCTTTTTCATATCTGGTAATCCCATGTTCAAGAACGCCTACTTCTCGAAAGCGGAGCTGTCCTGCCGTTGTTGCGGGAAACTCCATTTCTCGAATGACACGTTGCGCCGGTTGATCAAGGTCAGGGAGCGGTTCAACAAGCCGATGGTGATCACCTCCGGTTATCGCTGCCGGGACCACTGCGCCAGTATCGGCTTCACCATGACACACACTACCGGGCAGGCTGTGGATGTATCTGTAGCCCTAGGGTACGCCTATGAGCTGCTGGGTATCGCGCTGGAGGAAGGATTCACTGGCATTGGTGTAAAGCAGAAGGGCGCCCACAAGGGTCGGTTTTTGCATCTGGATGATCTTGAGTCCCTACCGGGTGAGCGTACCCGGCCTACTGTCTGGAGCTACTAGCCGCCTTTCTGAATTGTATAAAATTTGATCAATAGCCTGATTTGACGATTACCAACCTAGGAGAACCGCTGCAGAATTGCCTCCGAGACAGTATTCAGGATAATAGTGGTCACAGCGACCACTATATAAATGTTATGAGTAAGGAATAGAGAGAAATGGAAGATAACAAGTTCTTTAAGCTCGTATGGAGAATTAACGGGCTAATCATTTTGGGTGGTGCTACATTAATAGCTCTATTTGTTGTGTATAACATTGCCAAGGATTTCATTAGATCAAGCAATCGTCCTCAACCTGTAGTAGTCGAGAACTTAGCGTCTGACCCAGAAGATAAAGATAAGTGGGTAATCGGCAGCCCAATACATGTGACAGGTAATGACTTTATGCTATTACCACTTGTTTCCGAGAATAAAGAAGTAAAAATGCTGTCTGTGGCAAATTTTTCTAAGCCTTCTTATGACAAAAGATATTACGGTAACTTATCTAAGAACATTCTTTTCCTAGATAAAAAAGAGAATAAATCGTTTTGGTTATTTAAGGATACGAACCGTTTAATTCTTAATATAACGTTGTTTCCTGATCAATTTAACAATGTAGAGCCAACCAAAGCGATCTTTTATAATGTTGTTTCTAAGGACACGAATAAAGATAAGAAACTAACAAAAGAAGATGATTCATCTCTTTTCATGAGTACCCCCGAAGGAGAAAACTATCAGCTTATTTTAGAAGCATATGATAGGCTTATTTCTCGTGACATAGTTGGAGATAATCAGATTCTTTTAGTCTTCCAAAACAAAGGAAAGGCATTTTCTCGATTAATACAATTGTTACCTTATAAAATAATTAGCAGTGTTGAGTTACCCAAAGTAGAAAACTCATAACAAGTGCAGGCAACGGACAGCCAAAACTGTCACTTGTTTCGCCAAAGACCCGGAAAAACAACCGCCATTTTTGTCTGCCGCTGCTGCAGGCGTTATGTGTCACAACCATGAATAGAGAAGAAGCACAAAAGCTCGTCGAATCTGAGATTTCCCGGCTACAAAACCAATACGACCCAATAGAGTGTATCGTGCTAGAAGACGAAACTATCGAGAAAGATTGGGGCTGGGTGTTTTTTTATCAAAGTAAGGATTACCTGGAGTCAGGTGATTTCCGAGATATGCTTTGTGGCAATGCTCCATATATAGTAAATCGTCATACTGGCGCTCTTACTGAAACAGGCACAGCACACAATATCGAGCACTATATAAATGAGTATGAGGCGGCATTGTAGCCCAACACACAGCAAATAAGGATATGTTGTGCTTGCTGCAACATTTGATACTTAAATGAACAAACCGGCACCTGAGCCGGTTTTTTTACTTTGAAGAGAGTGTTCATATTTTGTACGATTGTGCCAAATCTATGTAACTAACCGTTTTTAATACTGATTATGGGTAAACGGCGCAGAATTGATTCCTGGACAGTAATCAGGATAATGCTGGTCATGGTGATCAGTATTTAAATGTTAAGGCTATAGATTATGTATCGAGCCGGTGAGGAAATCATCAATAAGGGGCTGAGCCCATTCACTCGCATACTGTTTGGCTTTGTATCAGGAATGTTTGGTCTTGTAATGATTATCTCTGCACCGCCAACCGATATGGCAATCCGCGTCTATGTCTTTGCTGGTGCTTGTTTAAGCATTTCATTTGCTTGTATGTTTACTGGTAGGGTTCGTCAATTTTTCGGTAGCTTAATTGGTCTTGGGTTATTTTCTGCATCAATGTGGTATCTTTTAACTCAGCTACTGCATGGTCCGTTACTCTCGAAACGCTCAGAGCAATCTGTTTTAAATGCAGTGTTATTTCTCGTTTTCTTCGGTGTTCCAGGTGTTTCCTATATTCAAGGTTAGATTTGGTTTTGTGCGTAAAAAGCCTTAACAAACGCAATCACGCGGACCGGTTTTAAGCTGCCTCCGCTTCGCTACATCAACTTAAAGCCGTCCGGTGCTGCGGGCGTTATTCCATGAAGTTAACCCAAAGGACTGTTTTTAAAAATGGACTTTATTTACTCAACGATCAGAAATCTAAACATACTTCAGACTATCCTCATCTGGTTTGGCCATTGGATTGGTAGATTCTTTGTGGTTTCAATATTTTTGTCTGCACTTGCAGCCATAGTCTATCAAGTAGTTTATGCAGTAGTAGGCATACAAATTTTTTCCGATGAAAGCTGGCCTTTGAAGTTAATCGGTTTATTCGATAAGAAAGCGGCATGGATTCCTGCTACTGCAATAGTTGCTACAACAGTAGCAATGGGGCATTTCAGGACCTTAGATCTAAATCTTGATAATGCTGCGGTAGAAAACGAAGAGCGTCGAAGGAGCCAGTCTAATGAGCAAGCGAAGCGCATAATCGGGTAAAGACGAGTTTCTAGCCCGCCCTCCCCACGCTATCGGAGTTCAGCTTTCGTTTCACCCGGATTGCCAGGCATTCTTGGGAGTACTCGTCCAAGATGTTCAGCATTCGGAATGCTTTCCCATCGCTAGTCCGATGGTGAACAAAGTCATACGACCAGACATGGTTCGGATACTCCGGACGCAGTCGAACACACGACCCGTCATTTAGCCAGAGCCGTCCCCTCTTTGGTTGTTTCATTGGAACCTTCAGCCCCTCACGCCGCCACAGTCGTTCCACGCGCTTGTTGTTCACTTGCCAGCCCGCATCTCTCAGTAAAACTGCAATCCGGCGATAGCCGTATCGACCATACTGTCGCGCAAGTTCGACCATGTCAGCAACCAAACGGTTTTCGTCGGAACGACCAACAGGCAGGCGCCTTTGTGTGGATCGATGCTGCCCCAAAACACGGTACGCCCGACGCTCAGAAATGTGAAATCAACTTCATAGGTGGTCAATACAAGCACGGCGACGTGAAGGGCTCAGAAGTTTCCCTTGGCAGCCTCTGACAAAACCAACTTGTCCAGCGTGAGATCCGATACTGCTCGGCGCAACCGCTCATTCTCTTTTTGTAGTCGCTTGAGTTCCTTCAGTTGGTCGCTTCCCATCCCACCATACTGCTTACGCCAGCGATAGAACGTCTGTTCAGTTATTTGCATCTGGCGTATCGCATCCAAACGCGACATTCCCTGACCGCAGAGCACCTCAATCTGGCGCAACTTCGTGACAATTTCTTTCGGCTTATGATGTTTGATTCCCATGTTTAGTCCTCCGTCTCCTAATTATATGGGTGGACCACTTCAAGGGGGGAGGACCAACCAGGGCCAGCGCAACCACAGCCACAGCTACGGCAAGGGCAGGGAGATCAAGCCACACGATGCTCCGGCTGTTCACCTTTGTTTTCGCTGCCACGCTAAGGCTGATAACAGTGGTCTGGGCACCAGTCAAGAGGCCCAGAGCAGGTGCTTTCATTTGCTGATCATCGCTACTCAAATTAATTTATTTTTAGAGGGGCGTATCACAGGACGAGATTATGTTCAAGCTTTCCTGCTGAAGCTGTGCAGCAATGCGTCAGTGTTTAAGGAGTGTGGCGAGGATGAAACTGCACTTCAGAGCGATTGCATCGGGTCATCGTGTCCCTGGCAATTGTCTTTTGTGGGCTCGCTCATCAGGCCTGTAGAAGGTGTTGCGCTGGCATTCGTCTGGAGGCATATCGCCAATTCAGGAGATTCTAGTAGAATACTTAGGAGCAAGCGTAATAGGTGATTTAAATTTCCTATACCCTCAATTCATTATGCAGTCAAACACTAAGGAAGGGACCTTATGATTAAGCAATTATTACTAATTGCGGTATTGGCATTGTTAGCGCTTCAGGTTTCTGCGGAAACGCGTTTTTCTATTCGTGTACCTACGGGCAGTGGCAATACCGATTCAATACTGAACGGTGAAAACACTGGCATTGCTGGCGATATCGCATTTGCTAAGTTTGCCCAGTTAGAGCAGGATGTTGCACAGGAATTGCGTAACGCATTGCTGAGCATTAACGGTGTTGAGTGGGTAGATTTTGTACACGTTGATGCTTCCGATTTCACAGCCACAGTGACAGGCTTAAGTGACGGCAGTGCGACCTTGACGGTGGAGGGTATTAATATCAGTACCGAGTTAAAGGTCGACGGCCCAGTGCCGATTATTTGCGGTTCGGTTAATGTCAGTGTAGATGTACGCCAGATTAAAGTAGTGGGTGAATATAGCTTTGGTTCCATTGTGGATGGCAGTCTTTCGAGTTTGACGGTGGATTACCCAGAGCCTGATGTGGATGCCGATTGTTCAGGTATCGGTGGAATTATTGGCAATATTTTATCGATATTCGTTTCTGAAGAAGATTTAGTACGCGATGTCATTGCCAACGAAGTGGCAGATCTCCAAGCCTTGGCCATCGGCCAAAATTTACCTGGTTTAATGGAGTTGTTCATGGTACCGGCCATTAACGATGTGATGGATCGTGTAGAAATTCGCTCGGGTTTCGATATCGATGGTTTTTTGGGTAACTTCTTAGGTAATGTCATTACCGGTTTGAATCTACGGATTCAAATGCTGCGCAATCACCGTGGCCCAAATCGTAATGATATTATCATCAGCGGTTTCCAAACCGCACCGCACGTTACCTTTAGTAGTAGTGGTTCTGCCGATGCCATTAGCAGCCGTGCACTCATCACTTTTAGCGCACCGGGTGCCGATGAGTTTTTAGTGTATCTTGATGGTACCTTAATCGGTACTTATACTGAAACTAGCGCCACCGTGACTGCCGATTTCTTCCCGAACTCACGTTTGTCGGTGGTGGCCGAGAATGACCTCTTCAGTGTTCCTTCATTCGCTACACGTCATCGTATCGTGCGTGATAGTTGTAGCAGTGGTGGGCGTTGTGCTTGGCGTGAGGACTAATAACTTAGCCAAAACCAAGCAAATAACAACAGGAGGCCGTATGGCTGTCGGTTCCTTGTCACTGACCAGGCGGCGCTTATTAATAAATATTTACGAGAAATAATCTCAAAACTACACGAGACTATGCCTATGTCTTCCGGCTGAACAAAAGTGGCAATATCAGCGGGCTGTTGTTCAGCTGGAAATATTATGTGTATTGCGATGATCACGTCCTCAATAAAGGAACCATTACCTATAAGGCTATCACCAACTTTCCGGTGCTTGCTGGCCACACCTGGCGCTGTTCGGTCGGCACCATCAGAACCCCTGTCAATGATGGTGGCAACACTGAGCCGGACGTTTCCTGGAGCGTGGACACTGGCATGTGGCTTACAGAAAAGCTGCAGGCGGATCACTGCAAAGCGGGGGGCGCATAATGGAATGTCCGCCAGATTGGAAGCATACTGGTGTCGGCCATAGCGGACAACAGGATAGATGCCCTGGTGCACCAGGTAGAGGTGACCGACGAGCGTGTCTACAGGATGCTGAATCTGATTGTGGCTATGCGGACCTGGGAGTCCAATCCTGGCGAGACCTGAATACTGCAGCAACGTCCACTGAATCAAGCCAACTGAGGACTGAGCAAACTTCACAAGCAGCACGAGTGTATTCTGACAAAGGACATTCCAAGCAAGGTAAAGCGGCTAGAATTGGATGTGATTCGAATGAAGATCAATACAGTGGCTGCCAAAGTTTCAAAAAATCTGAGATGGCTTTTTGATAATACAATCCTACCAGTTAGATGAGCAGGTGAAGACAAGCTCGCAACTGATTACCGCTTGTGGATACGCAAGGATTAAGTAAACCCTCCCTTTAGAAATACTTCACGTTTCTGGTAAAAATATTCCAATTAGATTTGACATTGTAAATGTTAAACTGATGGGTTTTTAAAAAATCGCAAAAGGTTTTGGATATACCCAATTATTTTTATTACTTTGATCCTTCCCCCTAAATTAACCTCATGATCTCAATGAGAGTTTTAAATTAAGAGATGGATTCATTTAATTAACAGAAATTTATTAAAAGAATTGGTGCCAATATTTTGTATCTTTCGACATAATTTCTGTACGTTTCAGCATTACTTAGTCCTGCGATCTGATATCTTAGCGAAGTGCCAGTTATGGTAATTACATCCTGAGAAATATTCCTTACTACTAAATGCAATATGGATTATAGCTATGCTGTTAAAAAAATTAGAGAAAATTGGTATCATATCAGTATTTTTACTGATGGCTTTGATTTCTCCGCAAATCCTGGCGGATGATAGGCTTACCACATTCGAACGATTACAGTCAGGAGAATACATACGGTCTCCGAATGGTATATACAAGTTAGAAATGCAATGGGATGGAAACCTCGTACTTTCCGACGATATTGTTAAGATGCAACTTTGGTCTACTGGAACTGCAGGTCATCCGAAACTAAAGGATGGTAATGGATTTGCAGAAATGTTTGGCCAGGGTGCATTTGGGTTGAGGAGTGAATTGGATACTGATATTAATATCCACTGGAGCTCTCAATCGTGGGGAAATCCGGGAGCTCACCTTAGGGTTCAAGATGATGGCAACATGGTTGTTTACAATGTAAGTGGACAAGCCGTTTGGGTATCAGATACATATCAAGGGGATTGTCGTTATGAGGAGATGGTAACTTATGGTGGGAGTAGCTATTTTTGTCGATTTTTCACTGGATGCGTTACTAGTGTTTTTGTTCCCGAAAGTACATCTTCATTTTACATAACATCCGCGTTTAATTCTTGCACCAATATGTTTGAGAGTTGCAGCGTGGATGTTCTTCTTCCAAATCCCCCAAGATTAGTAAGAATTTGCGAAAATTAATAACTATCGTAAGAAATTGATATTTAATATGTCCTTATTGTAACTCTTGCTAAGTTATGCTTAACTGTAAATAAATATAGTTTCAACAAGACATCAGTTTGATCGACATTTTAAAGCAGTATCGTACAGAAGAGTAGTGCTTCGAGGCAGTTTATCTCTGGCGGTGGCCGGAAGGCTTCCGCTGCTCTCATTTTGTCCACAACCAGTACTATCGGAAAGTGCTTCCAGGACATTTTCCAGGGCCGACACCGGTTAATATGCACAGAGTCACTCACAGTGAAAGATAACGCTTGAGTGGGCCGATGGAGAATTGTACTTTGCTGCTAACAATAATTTTATCCCTTGAAAAAGCAAAATTTTTTTGAAAACTGCATTGACTTTATATATTGTTTATTTTATTTAACTACGCGCATAATATCCAAATTCATTTTTGTTTCGCGAAAAATCAGGACAAAAATTTCTTTCATTCCAATCACAGGCAGATATGATCAAACCGATATGCATGCCAGGATTTGATATATAATTGCCCTATATTTTTTTATAGCGCTTCAACATTTCTAAAGAATTGGAAGGTAGGCTTCCAGCAGATTTCCTGCCAGTGCTTCTGGCGATGTACTTTTTTGCAGTAAGGGTATTGATTATCGTTTTTAATATAATATATCGACATGAATTTCATGTAAAATATATTATGGTATTCAGAGCACATAGCCATCTTAAAGATAATTTCAATCTCATACCTTTGATTGCGAGCTTGTTTAATGTATAATTCAACTTATTGATTCAAGGTTGCTGCCCCAAATAAATGAAATTTCCAGATTCTTTGCAGCAGCCAGACATCGTATATCGGTTTATCTAACACCGTAGAGTATTTTCTTTAGTCTCCGAATGTTTTTGGGTATAAAATACCAGAGAATTCCGGCAATTAAATACTGCACGGGAATATTTCCGAACAGGTTTTCTTCCCCGCTTCGATCAACTGCGACCATCAAAAGCATTATGGTTGCATATACCAAGTTCAACCAAATTGTGAACCAGATTAGATTGATATATTTAAGAGGGTATTTAGAGCCGATAACTAGGAATACACCCAGGGTTGCGAATGCACCAGCAATGATCCGCTCATATTCAGGCTGTCTCGGTGTCCACCCCCAGCCCGAGGGCCATATCCATGTCATAAGCGGGTAAATGGCAAAGATGAAAAATACCCCTATAAGTCTCATAGCAATAATGAGGTTTTTGACACGGCTGATGTCGTCCATATTTTTCTCCAGAGTGGAAGTCGTTTTTAAGGTGTTTTGGCCACAGTCAAAAAATAAAAACAATCTAATGCCACCCCTCCCTAGAGTAAAAGTATTAGTAAGCCAATAATGAGTGATTTTTATTCCTGGGTAGCAGATACCAGAGAACCCATGCAATGAAATACTGCACCGGAATATTACCGATCAAATTGGCTATTTCGGCGCGATCAGCTAGCACGGTCAACAACACAATGGTCGCATATACGAGATTCAACCAAATGGTAAGCCAGATCAGATCAATGTTAGCAGTGGGATTTCTTGCGGCAAGAATCAGGAATATACCCAAAATCGCAAAGAACACTGCAATAATCTGTTCGTGTTCAGGCTGCGGCGGTGTCAAACCCCATCCCGCAGGCCATATCCACGCCATCATCGGATACATGGCAAAGATAAATATCATTCCTATAGTAATCAGGGCAATGGGAAGATACTTGGCGCGAGTAATGTCATTCATATTTGTCTCCGATTTACGGACCGCTAATGACGTTATCTGTAGAAAAAACTGTATTCTGTCATAGATATAGAGGCTTATCGCCTAATTCATTTCTGAACTCCGTCCAATGCAGCCTTTTCGTTTCTGGTAACCCAATGTTCGATAAGGAATACATCACGGAAGGGGAATTTCCTGCCAGTGTTGCGGGAAGAGCCATTTCTCAAACCACACGTTGCGCCGGTTGATCACGATCAAGGAGTAGTTCAACAAGCTGGTAGTGATCAACTCCGGTTACCGCTATGCAACCCACTATGCCAGTATCGGTTCCACCATGACACACACTACGGGCAAGCTGTGGATGTTCCTGTGGCCCTGGTGTGTGCCTATGAGTTGCTGAGCACTGTATTGGAGGAGTGAAAATCCGTACAAACGATTCTAACTTATTGCTTTGCATGGGCTTTACTTCTTGTATCGGGTCTTTGGTTTTCACCATTTCAATGATACCTGTTCTGAAGGACATCACTATAAGAATGGCGTAAGAAACGTCACTAAAGAGAGAAAAACCAAAACGTGGGAAGTATATAAATCGTAAAGATATCCGAAGTTTTTGGTTTGTAAAATTGATACATAATTCATTTCAGGATTTTTCAGGGCACACTATATTAGCTGGCGAATAGCAGTACTGGATATTGACGTAAAATCGATCATTGGTATTGAAAGCAATTACACTGTGCGTGCATACTGACTGTACTATGGCAAGATCCATAACCGGAATCCATAGCCAAGCTCTATAAAGCGCTGGGAAGTTGCTTCCAACGGTATAGATATTTCTTATATGAAACCGCTTTATGGTGAAGGGGCTATGGGGGGTTCAAGGTATTTCTATCTACTTGTACGGAGTCTCTGGGCTTACTTTGGTCAACAATATTTTTTTGATAGGATTATACCATTAGACTTGGTCTTTCTGCCAAAACACCTGTTTACGAAGTTTTTGCCTGATTACTACTAAATGTCTGTTATATGTAACTTTAGTGGCAATAAAAGAGAGATGATCACAATGAATAAACTCATTCAATTAACTGCCATTGTAATGGTAGTAATGACTGTGTCCACTGGTTCAAACTCTGTTGGACATACACTACCGGAACCGTTGAATATTTTATTAGTAAATGATGATGGCTTTACCTCAGAAAATACCAGTGCATTATATGACTTGCTTACCGAGCAGGGACATAATGTCATTGTCAGCCTTCCAGCTCAAAATCAAAGCGGCAAATCTTCCAGTATTGCTTTGCTGCGCCCAATTTTACCGGTTTTTGACGATACGGGAACACCTATCATGCCTCCTATTGGATCAAGAGATGACGATCCTCATTATACTTTTGTTAATGGTACGCCCGTGATGGCTATGCTGCGTGGTATCGATATACTTGCACCGATCTTCTTTGGTGCTAAGCCCGACATTGTTATTTCAGGGCCCAATAAGGGAAATAATCTGGGGGTATTTACGGTAAACAGTGGTACGGTAGGTGCAGCCATTGCCGCTGCCCAGCGCGGGATTCCTGCCATTGCAGTCAGCGCTAGTCATGACGATGGTGAAGGGGAAGTGGAAAAAATTGCTATTCTTACAAACAAGGTACTGGCAGCTGTACAAGACTATGGAAAAGAACCTTTATTACCCATCGGTATGGCATTAAATGTGAACTTTCCTTCACTGAAAAATGTGGATATTAACGATATTGAGTTTGCAGCTACGGTCGTGGGAAATACAGCACCATTTGTCCTATCGTTTTATGATGACTTGGCAAACAGTCCCATTGCTCAGGAAGCAGCGGGCGGTGCACTTGATGGATTTGCTGGTTTATCTGTGGATGTCCCCAGTGTCATTGATATGCCAGCGGAAGAGGATGATGATGCTGAAACGTTATTACATCAACAAGGCTTCGTGACCACCTCAGCCATACAACCGACTTATGCGGCGGGACGTACCGAAAAACTGATTGTGCGCCGTATTTTGTCTCACGGATTGGATTAAAACACTGTTTGAAAATTTAAAAAGAATGGAACAAGTAGCGATATTGTCAGTCTGTCAAGCTAGCCAATCTATCGACAAAGCCTACACCTTGTTATGTTGAGTGGATCCCTTTTGATGACTTAGCCAGCTGAAAAGTAGCTTACTCTTGAGTATTCGAAAATATGGAAATAAGCTATAGAAGGATACGCAGTTATTTGGAGAGTGAGCAGGCGAGTCGCAATAGATAGGTATGTGTTTTGCACCTTAAGTTTGCAGAGTAAAAACATAATGGGCTACGCGGTCTGAGCGGCGTAGCCATCACGATCACGAATTTCCATTTTCTGACCTAGACAATGCTGATCTTCCACCGGCTTGGCACAAGAGCCTTTGCTTTGTGTCTCCGCGAAGTAAACCGGGTGCCCTGGCTAGGTATCGTTCTATTGAATAATTACTTGCCGGGTTACTAAAATTGTATTGTTCGTGTTCCTATTGCATAGTGCTGGTGTTTAACAACTGTCAATAACGACATGGCAGTAGAGAGTGCTGGAATAGCCGCTCCCAGAGCTGAGTGATGAATTTTCAGCATTTCAATGTGTACCCGTAATAGGTTTTCTGCAGCCGACCCCTGAGCGTCTGCACAGGTAGAAAAGAGAAACCCAGACGATTTACGATCTGCCGTGTTGCAGTCAAAGTCCTGTACCTATATGTCATGTCGATCCTTTTAAGCACTTTGACAGAGCCGTTAGGCTCACCTTTTATCTATTTCCTAGGGTTTATAACTTCATCGTTTACACTGGAGGTTGCTATGAGCAAAGAAATGGATGGTAGAGATCTTGAACTGCAATTCAAAATCTGTACTGTAAGTTTGTGCTTACGCAGATTCAGCGACTTTGCATTTCAGGAGTATAAACCAGCTGATGTGTGCTTGTTATCTCTGCTGGGCGCCTGACCATATAAACCGGGCACTGAGTCAGTTTTTTGCATGCGTAAAGTGATTCCATCTTATATGATTGCAATTTCTCATAAAATTAATTGATTCAATGAAATTTTGCAAAATTGATGAAAAATGACTTCTGCGGCAGTAAGTAGGATAATAGTAGTCATGGCGATTACTATCTTAATATTATACGAAATATGCATATGATATGTTTATCAAAGGAGACTCAATTGTGAGTTGGTCTTTATCAGATATGCCGGATATGTCCGGTAAAGAGGTTATTGTCACGGGCGGCAATGTTGGCCTTGGATTCAAAAGTAGTCTTGAAATGGCGCGAAAAGGGGCCAGTGTTACCATTGCTTGCCGTAGTGAAGTGAAAGGAAAAATTGCTGTAGATAGGATCCTGAAAACTGTTGGTGAGGGGAATGTTCAGGTTTTACCCCTGGATCTCACTGACCTGGCATCAATTAAAGCGTTCTCAGAGGAGTTTTCCTCAAGTCGAAAATCACTTGATATCGTTCTGGCTAACGCCGGTGTCGTCAACCTGGAAAAGCATCAAACAGTTTGGGGTGGACACGAAGCTCATATGGCTACAAATCACTACGGACATTTTGCCTTAGTAGGTCGTCTGTGGCCTCTGCTACTTTCAACTGATGGTTCTAGAGTTGTTGTGGTATCAAGTCTGGCCTACAAGCAAGGAGTTATTGATTTTGACGATTTGACCTGGGATAAACGCCCTTATAACCGCATGAAATGTTATGGAGATAGCAAGCTCGCAAATCTTTTGTTTGTCAATTCTTTTAACCGCCTTTCAACGAAAAATAATACATCGGTGATAGCTGTTGCTGCCCATCCTGGGCTAACCGCAACAGAGTGTCAGCAATCTATCGGTATTGGTGGAAAGTTGGCAAAATGGATAGCCTCGCCAGTGGAACGGGGTTGCTTGCCACAGTTGCTAGCGAGTTCAGCTAGCATGGTGAAAGCCGGAGATTTTTATGGACCAAAATTTGGCTTGATAGGCAGTCCGAAGCAGTTAAAACTCGACAGGAAAGCTCTGGACGAATCGGTCGCAGATAGACTTTGGGATGTGTCCGAAAAAATCACGCAAGTTTCATATAATTAGGTGCTGTATTACTGGGCAGAGAAATCTTACCCCAGTAATCTGGGGCTCGCCCCTGTCCCGCTGCATTGTAGATCCACCCATCAGTCATCTTTTGGCGATATCAATTTGGCGCTTTTCGTTTTAGCGGTGTAAATCCACTAGTGTGTGCCTGATATCTCTACCAGACAACCACGAACTAATTCCGGACACTGCGCCGGTTTTTTATACCTGGAGAAAGTGACACCACAAATGGACTGGAGGCCGCAAGTGTCACATTCTTTAGAGCAGTGTACTATCATACTCCCCCCTTTGGTGCTTATCGCCGGGTACTTTCACAAAGTTGAAACCCTGCAGGCCAGTGCTGTGGCCGAGGGTCCGGAGAGCGGTACACTGAACAAAGCCGTGTGGCGTATTGAGTCGATCATACCGCATCCGTTGCAACTATGGTGGTACGCACGATGCTCAGGTAAAGACGCCAGGAAAATGTCCACGCTCGCATCAGCGGAACGCAGGCCCCAGCCTAAAGTGCCAGAATCTCAGAAAACGGACCGGTTACCTCATAGGTAATGCCAAGACCGGAGCCACCGCCAAACACTTCACTGCCCCGCTGGGAGCTAAAATACAGCCGACTGTGATCCGGGCTGAAAGCAGGACCAGTGATCTCAGAATTGTCCTGGCCAACGATCTGCAGCAGGGGGGCCAGGTTACCCTCCTGATCAATCACCACGATCTGCATGTCGCCACCATCTTCCGCTACCAGCAGGTCGCCGCCAGAGGATACGGTAATGTTATCCACGCCGGTGAGAATCGGTTCCGATGCGGTGGCGGCATCGTACAGGATACTCAACTGGTTGAGGTTGGTATCCAGCTTCCATACCCGGTTATCGCCTTTGGTCGTGAAATAGACGAAGCCATCGGTGTACCAGATACCTTCGCCGCCATTAAAAGTGGTGCTTTCCGGCAGTTGCTGGCGCGTGGGTGTTTGGAATAAGTTAGGGGTAGGATTGGGTACGTTGAGCCAAGTTACATAGCCCTGGCTGTCCACTGAGGCGGCCTGTAACATGCCGGCGTGGAGGTTCAGCCGGTTCTGGCTGTCCAGGCCGTCGGGTAAGAAGCGGTAAAAGCGGCCATCGCGTTCATCCTCGGTCAGAAAGAGCTGACCCAGTAAGGTATCAACGGCCACGGCCTCGTGCTTGAAGTAACCCAGGGCCGGGCGTTCTTCGGCAGCTTTCTGGCCGTAGGGATCACACTCGAAGACACGTCCAAAGTCGACTTCTTCACAGCTCAGCCAGCTGTTCCAGGGTGTAGGGCCGCCAGCGCAGTTAATGTTGGTGCTGCCGAGGATGCGGTAAGCATCGTCAACCACACCATCGGGACGAAAGCACACGGCGGAAACACCGCCGCCCAGCGGGGCAATGGTTTCACTGTTGGAGACATAGATCCAGCCGCCGTCCTGGGTGGGGAAAGTGGCGCCACCATCAGGGTAGATATGCCAGCGGTAGCTGGTGCGTCTCCACCAGCGGTCTTTGATCAGGCGCTGGCCGGCGGCGGCAACAATGCGGCTGCGGAAGCCTAAGGGTAGGCGTAGTCCGAGATCGTTAGGTGCCTCCAAATCGCCCACCTGGACCAGGCCATAGGCTTGCAGGGGCCGTGTCATAGCCAGAAGACTCGGCCCCAGGGCCAGAGCGGCCAGTCCGGCGCTGCCGGTGCGGATGAGTTTACGGCGAGTAAGCGTGTGTGGATCGCTCATGCGTTAAATCTCCGTCGTTGATTGGAATGGTGGGCTTTTCGTGGGCCAACTTCCATATTGAGTCAGAGGTATGACAGGGTCGTGGGGTGGGGATGTTAGTTTGGAGACGTTTATATGACATGAGTAGGAAATTGCTATTGCACGAAGTATTTTTGAACCCCACGGTAGAGACATAAAAGCAGAAACTGACCCTGGAGAGTGTCGTTAAAACCTACTTGCGTCACCATTGTCCGGTGTCAAGTTCTGGAGCTGTGCACAAAAAGGCCATTTATTCATCTGCCACAAAGGTTACGTTTCTGTGTACCGAAAACTGGCAGTGTTGAAGTCAGCGCTTAGATCCTGCTTAGCGCCATCAGCTTTCGCAGGTATTTCAACGGGTTGCGGGAGATGAGAAATTGACTTTCAGGAGGCGCAGAAAAATTCGCAGAATCGGAACAGGGCCTCTGCGACCTTTTTTCTGAATGTTCCCTGTTCACCTCCCCTTGTCTATAGACTGCTCATCCCGATGGATACGGATTTCATCGTATCATAGCCGGGTATGCCTGAATTGTTATATGCTGCCCAAACCTCCAGGCCGGACGACTTTTAGATCTCTGGGAAATGGAAGGTAATTCTTCCAGGGGGATATTGAGCTCCCCCAAAATAAGTACAGCCCATTCTCCAGAGATTAAGGTACCAGTGTAATAGGCTTACCCACTGTATGGGCAAGAGAATTAGCTACGCTTCCCAACACCAGATTCGCGAAGCGGGACCGACCGCGGCGTCCAACAAATATCTGGTTTGCTTTGGTTTCTTTTGCCCTTTTGTGAATAACCTCAACTGGTTTACCCCAGAGATATTCACTCTCAATCGCCACACCACTGTCTTTGTGTTTCTCAATGATGGGCGCTAGTATGTTGTTGTTGGCGTAATCTTTTTCTTCTTCTTTTCCACCATTGTCAGTATGATAAACCACTTCATCGGTAGAATCATTGCTTGACCATGGTATAACAGTGATCATGCGTATTCTTGCCCCAGTCTGTTTTGCCATACTAACGGCATAATCAGCAGCGCGGTTTCCCCATTCGCTACCATCTACAGCCACTAAATAGATTTTTTGGGTAGGCATTGTGCTTCTCCTTGATGTATGTTCGTAATAGCTATGGAAATAACCATTCCGTAGTTTGTAAAAGTTATGACAGAGTATTCAGCTCAAAAGAACCTTACTCACCTTAACGCATAATAATATTATGTAATAGCCCCCTGGGACAAAATTTCACACTCCCGAGCTTTGCTGAACACCGCAGCCCCTCAGATGCTAGAGCCAACTGAACAGGAGGGCTTTTTATCAGGCCAATAAAAGCTACTGGGCCCATAGATTCTGGCTTGGCTGGAGTCATAGTCGTGGGCTGGGGCTTTGTAGTCTTACTAGGCGTTTTCGCAAAGGGGGAGTACGTCAAACATAGCCATCAAAGTGGATTTGGTCGCAAATAGTGCAGTCTATATTGGATTGTCTGCGGCGTCTTTGCGACAGCCATTGATGGCAGCATCAAAAATGACGCATCGCGGATATTCAACACGCCCTGCCTATGCCCTGCTTATCTGGGTAAATACGGATTTCGTTGTAATCAATACCATGCCCGGCTTGGCATGCCTGTGTGGCCTCTGATCAGTGTGGGCCACTAGGTGCTGTGCCTCTTTGCCATGATATCCCATAGGTTTGATTCGAATTGAAGCGAGGCTGTTTGGCTCGTGGAAGTTTGGTGGGCACATCGATATAAAATCGGGTAGTGTTTCGTACCTCGTTAAACTTATCGTTTAGCCCACCGGGGCTTGCCTGGCAGCAGAAAGATTGTTCTTCTGTGCTTTGGATGTATTTATTGTCTTGCGCAGAGGCTGTCCTTTAGTGCTTATTAAACTGTAGTTCGTCGATCTCGGTAGTTCTCCCTACCGGAATGGGTCCACCCGTACAATGAGTAGACGGGGGATAAAACATGGGGATCAAACCCTCTAAACCAGTAGAAATTGTCGCCAAGTCAGGGCAAAACGAAATGCTATGCGTCCAGGGATGCTGCGTTTGAATGTGATGCACCAGAAACGAATAATCGCGTTGTTGAGGTCTTGGGTTGAAAAATAGCTTGTTTGTACACATCAGAACCAGTTAGTACAATTTCCTGTGGGATGTTGTGTCTATAAAAAAGAACCCGCTGATTGGCGGTTTTTTATGTCTGTATTTAGTACAATATCATGATCCGTGCTTCGGGGTATTCGCCATTGTACGTCAATGGCTGTTACTGTAGATCTTTGGTATGTCTGGGCATTAAATACCAAAGAATTCCAACAATGAAATACTGTACGAAGATATTGAGGGACCAGTTTACCTCACCGGTTCGATTAGCTAGTTCCATCACAAACATCGTGGTGCCACATATCAAATTCACCCAAATGGTGTACCAAATCAGACCGATATTTGTAGCGATGTTTCGGGCAGCGAAAATCAGGCATACACCCAGAGTTGCGTATATTGCCAGTCCAATGATTTGAAACTGTTGATACGGCGGTACCCACCCGTACCCCGGAGGCCATGCCAATCGCATCATCGGGTAAACACCAAAGATAAAAAATAGGCCTATCACTTTCAGGGCAATGGGGAGGTACTTCACACGAGTGGTGTCTTCCATAGGCTTCTCCAGAGCGGAGACCGCTTTTAAGTTGCTTTGGCACGCTCAATAATATAGACGAAATAGTTCTTAATACGCCCAGCGAAGCCTTCTTGGAAAGCACAATACGGCTTTTTATCTAAGATCACTGCCGCCAAAGGATAGGACTTTGAAGCATCCAGTGGCAGACTCTGGTGAGTTTGAGTGAATGGGGTTTCCGCAAAGCCGGTTGGAAATTACAGCAAGACCCATAAGTCAAGGACAACTTCAAACGCCTGCCGAAAGAAAGATCATTGGCGCGTCAAGAGGGGCGCTTTTTGTGCCTGGGCAGCAGATACCAGAGAACCCCTGCAATCAAATATTGTACCGGAACATTACCAAATAAGTTTGCGTGCTCAGTTCGGTCAGCCAGAACCATCAACACCATAATGGTCGCATAGACTAAATTTAACCAGATGGTGAACCAGATCAGTTTGAGGTGAGCAGAGGGATTTTTGGCGGCAAGAACCAGGAATATACCTAAAATTCCGAATGTTCCTATAATAATCTGTTCGTATTCGGGTTGCTGCGGTGTCAAACCCCATCCCGCGGGCCAGATCCAAATCATCAACGGATACATAGCAAAAATAAATACCAGTCCTGTAGCAATCAGGGCGATGGGAAGATACTTGGCGCGAGTAATGTCATCCATATTGATCTCCAGGGGGCGGGCCGCTTTACGCCATTTCAGAATGAAAACTGTATGCTGTCATCAATGTGCAGAGTTATAGCCTAAACCAGTGATGAGCCCCGCACAGTGCGGCCCCTTTGCGTCTGGTAATCCCATATTCGGTATTCACGACTTCTCTGAAGCGGATTTGTCCTGCGGTTGATGTAGGAACAGCCGCATCCCGGGTGGCACGCTACGTCGGTTGGACAAAGTCAGGGAAGGTGCCAACAGGCCAATGGTGATCAACTCCGGGAATCGCTTCCCAGCACACTGCGCCCATATCGGTTCCACCATAACAGACACTGCCGGGCAGGCTATGGATGTTCCGGATCATACCTGTGGGCCGCCGGGCGTTGCACTGAAGGATGATTTTGCCGGCATTGATGTACAGTAGAAAGCACACAAGGGTCGATGCGTTTATCTGGATGATCCTGAGCCTGTTTCGGGTGAGCACACCTGCCCCGTTCTTTTGAGCTACTGAGAGAGGAGGGTATGGAGGAATCCCCTGTTCGAGCTGGAGATACCCAGGGAGACAAAGTGAACCTGCAATCTATCCGCATCGCAAACTACTGACACTGGCCTAAGGCCGCGTTTGTGTGCATTGTGACAACAGTAATGGCAGTGCCGTGGCCCACCACTGCCAGGAACTAAGTCGCCATGGCTGCGCACTTCTGCTGCCACTGCCATAGTGAGGAGCACCGCAGAGCCTTGGGTTAGTGCCCCAAAGCTTACAGCACCCTCAACGACACACATACTTGATAGAATAGAAATCTTAACAAGTGGAGGTTGCGGACAAAGTTCCCGAAAACACGCGCGGTGTGCGCAAAGAGAGCAAACATGAACAATGTTGATCATTTTAGAAAGCTGGAAGCTATGTATGGTACAGCCCCAATAAACGAATTTTACGCCCCTACAATGGCTGTTTCTGAAGGTAAAGCGGTTATTGAAATTGATCTGGGGGAAAAGTTTTATCATGCAGCCGGTGCGGTTCATGGTTCAGTGTATTTTAAAATGCTAGACGATGCGGCTTTCTTTGCCACCAGCTCTTTAGAAAAAACATTCTTTGTGCTTACTACTTCCTTTACTACCTATTTAACCAGGCCGGTTTCGGAGGGGAAAATGCAGGCAATTGGAAAAGTAGTCAATAGGAATAAATCCCAATTTATTGCCGAATCTATCGTTTACGACTCAAATGACAAAGAGATTGGCAGGGGCAATGGTATGTTTATTCGCAGCAAGAGAAAATTGTCCGAAACACCTGGCTATGGTGTTTAACAAATGACTGGGGTACTTCGTCAAGCTTTTACACACCGATAGCCAGTATTTTCGTCATCGTGTACAGAATGGTACTGTGTTTTCTCAGGCAGGCTGCGGGAGTGATTTGTCCTGGTTTGCCGACAGAAATTGTTACCGGGTGAGTTTGACACAACCCCCCTCCGACACTGTGGTGCGGATACTTGGCGGGATTATCACGATACTTGGTCTGGTGTGAAATGTGTAAATAGGTGATTACACGCAACCGGCACAGCAGATTTGTGCGCGAGAAGGCCGAAAAACCGCATGCAATACTGCATTTTGCCACCCCATTGGGGTCAACACCGGCGTTATTGCCACGCTCCTGCACTCCACCGGTCCCGGCAAGGCGGTAACCCTGAAAGTCCGAGGGCATCGGCAACGAGAAGGTGAACAAAGGGGCTGGTGGTATCCAGCGTACGGCGAACCTGCGGGAGCGATGGGGAAGTGATCGTGCAACCGGAGATCTCAGGCTTCCAACCTCCATGCCAGCGTTTACCCTTTTGTAGCCTTCTTGCCCATTGTGAGTTCTTCCTATCCTTGTTACATTCGGGTGAAGAGGCCCATTTCACTGTTTGGGTTGCAAGAGAGTCGGTGTGATTACGTACTGGTAAACGCAATAGGCATAGCCTGCTGCACCTGCACAGCATTGGGCAGTCATACCAGTAACTCATTGCTGGCAAGTGAGCGGCTGTACATTACCGGAATTGAAGAATTGGGCCATACAGGCACAAGCAGGTTGCACCGCTACCTGTTCCGCATGTTTGATGCATCACATTGATTGTCTCGGTTGAGAAGGTTAACTATCAGCAAGTAGGTGAAATAATACTTGTACAAGGAATTGTGAATGTTAGAAGCAAAAGTCAAGTTTTTCGATATTAAAAAATGTGGATTTTATCTTCGTGGCAGTGATCAAACAGAATTTAGTGGCTTGCATGACACACTGCAACAACTGAGCTTGTGGGCGGTAGATGGCAGAGAATTCATAAATACCACCACTTACGAAGCCGATCCCGACAATGATTTAAGGAATACCTATTTTTGTAACTGGCATACAAATAAAGTGACTAAAGATAGCATCCTCATACTCTGGAATGAAGTTCCAAATGACAATGGTGTTATCTATGGGATGAGTCCAATGGAGAGACCCGGGAGCACATCCATGCTGACAACCGGGTTTGGAAATAGACCGGTTATACCAGGGTTTCCAAGTTATTTTTGGTTTGTTCCGGAAAAGAATGTGTTTGCCACGTTAAAATTTAATCACTCTATTCAAGGTAAAAGTAATTTGGATCGTTTCTTGAATGGTTTTTTAGCCAATAAATCCCCTTACAGAGTGATTGATGAAGAGGGAACTGTAATTGGATACTCTAAAAACGGCCAACCATCGGATCATAGCGCCAGAATTCATGCAAAGTTTTATGCTTTAGGAAGGAAGCAAGAGGAGCTGGAGGCAGAGCTGTTAACAAACCTCCACAGGATAAGAAGAATTGTCAAGAGAGAAACTCTTCAATATACCGTTAAAGATGACCGACTGGCCTTAGAGAGATTTTTTTCTGGATTGTTAAGCAATACTCCTACATTCACCCAGGTAAGAGCAATCACTCATGAGCTACAGTTTGAACCTACAGAGCAGCAACTTCGTCAGATTATTAGTAATTATGCCGAATTGAATACAGCAAGCTCCATTCGTAATGCAGGATTCGTATACAATAACGGAAAAAGGGTCATGTTGAATGGCACTAGTGTTGCGTTTACTGCTGAAATTAACGCGCAACGGAAAGATAATCAGATAATGACACCACAATCACTACTGGCGACTATTACTTCTCAGAGGCAAGACCTGCTGAGACCTCTGGAACAGCCAGCTTTTGAAATAGAAGAGGTGGCCGCACAATGATTAAGTATCTTGTGATTGCCATTATTTCCTGTTTTGCGACCTATCTTTTAAAGGATACGGTGTCATCATTAGAATACTCTGCATATAAAGCTGTGTTGGCAGCACTCCTGAATATATCTTCAATAATTTTTGCAATAATAGGCGCGTGGATCGCAATAATCTATCCGCGCGCAATAGGACGAGCCTTCAAGGGTAAACAGGTCACTGATCAAACATTAAAGGATGCAGATACAGATGCTGACTACTTAAGCCAACTGGTAGAAATTGTACTGGTCTCTGCAATTGTTTTAATGTTCGTATTATCTATTGAGTTTTCAGTGCCTATCGCTAAAAACCTGATTACTGGATATTGGTTGACTTACTCAAAGTATGCCGCGTTTTTTCTGGTATCATTATTGACTCTCTCGCAGCTCTATGCTGTTTTCCGGGTTATTCTGGCCAACTATTTCTTTTTAAATGATCTTAGAAAGAAAAATGCAGATGGTAAAGTTGATACCCTGCATCAGTTGTAGTCAACCAACGGCTACTGTCTGACTGGAAAAAGTTTTGCTTATTATTTTTGATCAAAGGCAGTACAAAATAAAAAAGCTGTAAAATAATAATTTTTGCCACTATATGCACGCAAAAAAGTGTATTTTTCTATCCTTGTTAATCATGTTAAATTAAGGGCAGAGTGATTTCTAATAAAGTATGGCTTAGCTGCCTCTCTACCTGTAAGCTTTTCGGCAGTGCTATGTCTGGTGGCGCTATAATTGAGATAAGACTTTAATGTATGTATTAGGCTGACTTCTCTGCTTGATTAATATTATTGCAAATCATCAGTATAAGGAGATATTACGATTTTTTATGCTTTATTTTGTCAGGGTGAATCCCAATATTCTGCTCTTTTTATAAATATGATAAATGTATTTAATCAGTTTGCTCGGTCTGGTTCCTGCGGTTCAGTCGCTGAAGTGGTTTGAGCCTTGGCTGGCTCGGTTGAGCGTTGGAGTACCTCAGTCTGTAGTTAGCTAGTTGGTACGGAATTGTTATCGTGCAAAACCTTTTACCTTTTAGAGGTTGACCAACGCGGGTTTTTTTGTCTCTGGCGACTTTATGTTTGTGAGTGCCCACTTCATGAGGCGGGAGTTGTTCTGCCGCTGTTGCCGGAAACTACTGTTCAGACGACATACTGCGACGGTTGATCAAAGTCAGGGAGCGGTGTAATAAATCGATAGTGATCAACTCCTGTTACCGCTACCGGGTTTATTGCGTTAGTATCGGCGCCAACATAACACACTACCGGGCAATGGTTGGCTGGATAACCCTGGCATAGGCCTAGACGCTGCTGAGAATCACGCGGGGAAAGGATTTGCCGGCCTAGAGTGAATCCGCAGGGTCTGCCATAGGGCTGATTCCTGTATCTGGATGATTCTGATTTTGTTCAGGACTCACATGCCCGGCCCACAATCTGGAGCTACTGATGACTTTTGACCCACTAACAGCATTGTTTGATGCCGGCAAGATAGCTATTGAGCGTCTGTGGCCTGATCCTGAAAAGCGTGCTGAAGAGATACGCAAACTGGAGGCGCTCAAACAGAAGGGAGAGATAGCAGCGATCAACGCCCAGGTACAATTGCTGCTTGGCCAGTTGACAGTCGACAAGGCTGAAGCCCGGAGCAAGAGCCTGTTTGTCGCTGGCTGGCGCCCCTGGATTGGCTGGGTGGGCGGTCTTGCTCTAGCCTATCAATTCATCCTGTATCCATTGCTCTGCTGGGCCTGGGCCATCAGCAATGCCCTTGCAGAGAATCCAACAGAAACAATTCCACCCCCTGTACTGGAAACCGGTGCTCTCTTTTCAATGATTACCGCCATGCTTGGTATTGGTGCGATGCGTTCATTCGATAAAACCCACGGCACCCAAACGGACAAGCTCAGGTGACCATGGATGACCCTGCTAGTGAGGCAGTGCAAAGAGCTGATCACGCCACCACGGTTAATACAGGGACGATTGACAGTTGATACAGCCTGAGTTTCTTGACATCACCTGCCATCTGAGCCCGGTGTTGGTGCTCTGGTAAGATTACCTGTAGTCCCTTGTGGTGCCGGGGCAAGCAGCTTTAGGGAGGGCGGCGTTTACAGCGTATCCATCCACTTCGTTACCCTTACTGCCCCTGTGCTTTGGCTTGTCAGGACTGCGGATCAAGCGGGTAACTAGTGCGCGATCTGTCGGTATCAGTGGGTGCAGTTACTGTTCTTTTTCCGCTGGTTCAAGCAGACAGAGCTACTGATATAATTGAATCCTCTTTATTGATTCTCATCAGGTTGTGAGCGGGGTCGTCACAATTAACTGATAGCCCACTGTCCAGGGAATATCGTAATCTGTTGATGATGGCGTTTGCTGCCCGAAAGAGGGAGTCTTTTTATACAAAAGGTGACCGAGTTGACCAGGTATATTCTAAGACAATCAGTGATATCCAGGTTTTGCACTGATTATCCCGGGTTGTTCTCTGGGGTAGATTGTCATACCCACCTTTCTATAAGTTACCCTGCCACCTCAGTGAGCAGGGTTGGGATTCCGCACATTTGGGTGTTTGGTGTCATTGCGGACCCAGGCCCGGCAGGAAGCACGCGAACGAAGAAAACGCCACTGGAGGACCCCAGCGGCGTTACTTAACCAGAATACCACTTTCCCCGGTTTAAACCTTATGGAAGGGTATAAGACATCGCCGGTATGGTGGCTACTGTGCCATTACCCACGCAAGGGTCACCGCCTGGCGGGTTGGAAGGTATCTGAGCATTCGAAAACCGAATCTCTCCGGTGGCCTGATCAAGGGTGCCGACCAGATCACCAAAGCAGTTACCGGTAATGCCCCGCGCATCGACATTTCTTATGGTGACTAGATTATCGGCCCCGCCAATCATTGCATAGGGGAAATCAAAAAAGACAATCATCGAACAAAGTCCGTCAGTGCTCGATAGTGTCAGTGCTGTAACCTGGGCATTGCCTGCCGCATCTGTATCAATGGTGGCATTCATATCACACAGTAATGTAACCCCTTTGGATACCATCAGGGGGTTACCCGCAACATTTGCCATGACGATATCTGTAGTACTCACAGGTGACCAGGTTTCTGAGTGTACGATACCTGCAAAACCGGCAGTGGCGATAGTGAAGGCTACAGCAGTAAGTGGCTTTTTCATAAGATTTTCGCTAATTAATTGAATAGATATTCGCGGTAAGAAAATACATTGTTATACTGAATTAATGCTGTGCAGCATCAGTATAAGCACATTATATGTACCAGTTGTGAAGAAATCCCTATTGTGTACGCTTAGGCACATAATGACGGTTGGTAAAAAGTTTGCTGGGTCAGTATCATGTGATCTTCTCTGTCAATAAGGCTGTGCTGAGGGAAAGATATTTTTACCGATACCACATTTCTTTATCACAAATCAGCCGGGGAAAACCGACTGAATTTGACCACCGGGGGCTGTCAACAAGAGCGTAACAATTGTATCTGAGAAAGCCTGCCATGGTGATTTTAGGTATTTAACCGGAAAGCATCAGTCTATTGTTAATATTGCGATAGTTCAGTTTCTGGTGAAGAAAAAAGAGGTGATAAATTAGTAGCTATAAATTCCAGTTAATTTTATAGCTTGCATACTGCGAATTTTTTGCCAGGTAACGCATATGCAAAAATGACGTTTTAAAGAGGATGTTTGAAAGTAATGCGGGAAAGTCTGCATATCAAAGAAATATTTCAGGACTGAATACAGATTGAATGACGATTGAAGTATAGGCACAGCTTGAGATGCCGGTTGCAGGAATTTTGATTGGCGATTATAGAAAGCTTGCATAAATATACAGCAAATGGTTAGCATGTCCGACAGTCAAATGGTCATCATGAAAAAATTGCCAGACTCTGTTAAAAAATATCAGAAAACGCCACAATTTTCCCAGGAAAGCATGCCAAAGGGTTTGTTAAATGCTCATAAAACAAAGCAGGGTACATGGGGCAAGATTATTATTTTAAAAGGTATGCTCCGTTATCGTATATTGGAGCCCAGGGTTGAAGAAATTGATTTGTCACCAGGGGAATACGGCGTTGTTGAGCCAGGAATCTTACATGAAGTGGAGCCCCTTTCAGAAGTTGTTTTCTATGTTGAATTCTACCGTTAATTTAGCTGTAAATTAAAAGTTACATTTCCTTTAATAATGACTGAAAAACAGGGTTGTAGGCACTTAAGTGACGCTGCCTTATATTCTTTAATATACAGTTTCCGGTCAGTTATCTTGTTGAAATCTAGAGCAAAACTGTGATTGCTCCTTCAATAGTGAATACTGTTGTTAAACAAAGACCCCAAGTGAATCACCCCGGGTTTCTCGGAGGCTAACTTTCTTGAGAGAATTAGCCAATGAGCAAACGACCTGGATACTCCCCCGAAGTACGGGAACGCGCAGTTCGCATGGTGTTGACCGGCGAGCACGAGCACCAATCACGCTGGGCAGCGATCACATCTATCGCTTCCAAGATCGGCTGCACACCCGAGACCCTACGATCATGGGTCAACAAGATGGAAGTCGACAATGGTACTAAACCCGGCACCACCAGCAGCGACGCAGCCCGCCTCAAAGAGCTGGAGCGCGAAGTCCGTGAGCTGAAGCGTGCTAACGAGATCTTGCGCAAGGCTGCCGCTTTTTTCGCCCAGGCGGAGCTCGACCGCAAACCGAAGTAATGGTGGCATTCATTGACCAGGAACGTGAGGCGCACGGTGTCGAGTCAATCTGTGAGGTTCTGCCGATTGCACCGTCGACCTTTTACCGCTGCAAGCATCTACAGGCCAATCCAGAGCAACGCTGTGCGCGCGCTCAACGTGACGATGAGCTGAAGCCTGAGATCCAGCGGATCTACGAAGAAAACCACCGCGTCTATGGTGCACGCAAGGTCTGGAAGCAGCTTAACCGTGAAGACGTAAAGGTCGCCCGCTGCACAGTTGAACGGCTGATGAAGGTACTGCAATTGGAAGGTGTTCGAAGAGGCAAACGTTGCGTTACGACTATCCCGGATGAGCTGGTCGATAAGCCGCTGGATCTGGTGAATCGCGAGTTTACGGCAGAGCGCCCCAACCAGCTTTGGGTGGCCGACATAACCTATGTCGCAACTTGGTCTGGTTTTGTTTATGTCGCATTCGTTGTCGACGTATTCTCCCGCCACATTGTTGGCTGGCGCGTATTAAAGAGCCTTCAAACCGACATTGTGCTTGATGCTCTGGAGCAGGCACTCTGGGCACGAGGTAAGCCCCGTGGCGTTACCCATCACAGTGATCGAGGTAGTCAGTACCTGTCAATTCGATATACCGAGCGGCTTAGTGAGGCGGGTTTTCAGGCGTCAGTCGGCAGTGTCGGCGACTCCTACGACAACGCACTGGCAGAAACCATCAACGGTTTATTCAAGGCGGAGGTCATCCACAGGGCAGGTCCCTGGAAAGGGCTGGATGAGGTTGAACATGCAACCTTGACCTGGGTCGACTGGTTTAACCATCGCCGCATTCTTGGGCCAATTGGCGATATGCCTCCAGCTGAATACGAAAACCTGTATTATCAACAAACCGAGTCTGCCCAAGCGGCATGACTCAAATCAAATTGCCTCCGACAAACTCGGGGTGATTCAGCCCGGCACCACCAGCAGCGACGCAGCCCGTCTCAAAGAGCTGGAGCGCGAAGTCCGCGAGCTGAAGCGCGCTAACGAGATCTTGCGCAAGGCTGCCGCTTTTTTCGCCCAGGCGGAGCTCGACCGCAAACCGAAGTAATGGTGGCATTCATTGACCAGGAACGTGAGGCGCACGGTGTCGAGTCAATCTGTGAGGTTCTGCCGATTGCACCGTCGACCTTTTACCGCTGCAAGCATCTACAGGCCAATCCAGAGCAACGCTGTGCGCGCGCTCAACGTGACGATGAGCTGAAGCCTGAGATCCAGCGGATGAATCGCGAGTTTACGGCAGAGCGCCCCAACCAGCTTTGGGTGGCCGACATAACCTATGTCGCAACTTGGTTGGTTTTGTTTATGTCGCATTCGTTGTCGACGTATTCTCCCGCCACATTGTTGGCTGGCGCGTATTAAAGAGCCTTCAAACCGACATTGTGCTTGATGCTCTGGAGCAGGCACTGTGGGCACGAGGTAAGCCCCGTGGTGTTACCCATCACAGTGATCGAGGTAGTCAGTACCTGTCAATTCGATATACCGAGCGGCTTAGTGAGGCGGGTTTTCAGGCGTCAGTCGGCAGTGTCGGCGACTCCTACGACAACGCACTGGCAGAAACCATCAACGGTTTATTCAAGGCGGAGGTCATCCACAGGGCAGTTCCCTGGAAAGGGCTGGATGAGGTTGAACATGCAACCTTGACCTGGGTCGACTGGTTTAACCATCGCCGCATTCTTGGGCCAATTGGCGATATGCCTCCAGCTGAATACGAAAACCTGTATTATCAACAAGCCGAGTCTGCCCAAGCGGCATGACTCAAATCAAATTGCCTCCGACAAACTCGGGGTGATTCAATACACAACAAATAGAGCTATTAATGTAGCACCACCCAAAATGATTAGCCCGTTAATTCTCCATACGAGCTTAAAGAACTTGTTATCTTCCAATTCTCTCTATTCCTTACTCATAACATTTATATAGTGGTCGCCGTGACCATTATTATCCTGATTACTGCCCCGGAATCAATTCTGCGCCGTTTACCCAAAATCGGCATTAATGTCGCCAACATTGAGCGAGCATTAGCGAGTCCGAGTGCTTGGTCTTGTTATGAACTTTTAGTAGATACAAGCCAGTGACTCCATTTCATCTTTGGGTTTAGCCACTGGGTTTTTTATGATCAGCTCAGGAATTGCGTGTGGCCATGATTCATAAATTGAACCACCTGGCATGACTGGACAGCTACTTGTCTGGTGAGGGTTGCCACTGAAATCCATCATTTCCATATTGAATTTCAGTATCACATCCTCAAATGGGTTTGATAGAGATAACATCATCATTGCTTTCTCATCCATTTGAGAAAACTTAATAGTGATGGTTTTTTCAGGGCTAACCACCTTTGGTACTTCTTTTAAGTTGACTAGCTTTCCGTTAGCTACGTCGCCTTCTACATAAAACGACTCACCCGGAAGCACAGAAATAACACCATCAAATACTCTTGGCCAATACATAGCCATTTTTTGTTCGAATGGCTCTCCGTCAGTCCTGAACTTTATATGAACGTCTTTCCTACATTCGTTGGTTTGACAGAACTCCTCAAGAGAAAGTCGTTCAATTGGTTGTTCTTTATTATTTTGCGGTATCTTTTTTTCATGTGGTACGGAAGCACAACCGAGAAAAATCATAGAAGTTATTATTAATAAAATTAGTCTCATACTTTAAATCCTTGGTTGCTCATAAAGCCCACAACAGGGGCGCACGTTAGCGCATCCCGTCTGAAGGCCCTTGCTGACTTTGTTTGTTAGGGTTCTTTTCTTGCTCGCTGGCTGCTTTAAGAATTTGGATCAAGAGGTTTTTTGAAAGTTGATCACGATGGTTATCCCGAATCGTTTTCATATACTCTGATTCCCTGGGAACATCAATCTCAGGGAGTATTTCACGAACAGCCTCATCGCCATCCCACTCAATAGTTGCTCGGCTGTCAAAGCTAGTTCTGAATTTTATAAATTTATCTTTATCAAGAAATATATAAGCATTAGAGTAATACATAACACCTTTTTTAGATTTCAGCCTAAATGATGCCTTCTTACCATTCATACCATCGACGGAGAAAGGTTCTATCTTCTCTTCCGTTCTTGATTGGTAATGTCCGTCTTTAATAGCATGATCAACTTCGGCAATAACCTGCTTCATTTCTTGATCTATAGTTGAAATCTTATCCTCCCAATTTATACTAGGAACAGGATAGATATAGACATCAATATTGTCCGTTGGGTAAAACCTGTTTGCATATTCCAATAGGATACCTAAAGCAGGTTCATCAAACACTTCTCTTTTGCCTAATACAAAGTTACTTGTCTCTACGGCAACAACCAAATCACGATTGTAGTTTGTTGCATTCTGAGGCCTAACTGAAGCGCATGATGCCAAAATTAGGCAAAATAGAACTATTAAGAATGTAGTTTTCACTGGATCTCCTCTTTAGAATAAAGTTAACCCTAACATTTAAATACAGATCACCATGACCAGCATTATCCTGATTATGATTTCGAAATCAATTCTGCACCAATCGCACAAAATTCTTATTAAAATCATACAGCTATATAATAATGATGCTATCGTACAAAGTGATATCACACCCTATAAGCTTAAAAAAAACAACTCAGAGGCTAAGTCACCCTATCGCCCGCGTTCACTGGCAGGTAAAAGTATCTGCCTATTTTTAGGCGGCTGCTTTTGTCTGCACAGTGCAACCCTTTGTTAGCAGCTTTTGGGCTATTTACTTGGTAACTCATTGTACTCAGATAATTCATTTGGAGCTTTATACCAGCTGGCTTTCGAGGAGCAAAATATGTTTTGGAATGGATTAATGCTTGGAGTTGTATCAAGTGTGCCAGCTGGAACTACGACAGCTTTACCACTTTTTGCATGCCAAGGTAACGAAGAGCCACATTGCTTACAAAATGCCGTTGCAAAGTGCTTCGTCTCTTTTGGCGAATAGCTACCCACTAAGGATTCACCACTGACCCATCGAAATTGATCGGGTGATACCAATAAATTTGAAGCATGAGCACTGCCGGTAAATTTACGACAACGTGAACAGTGGCAATACTGAAATATTCCTAAGTTCCCGGTAAGTTCATAATGTACGTCACCACACAGGCAACTTCCTTTTGAACTCTGGTTGTTCACGTAATTCTCCTCAGACTGCTAACATTTGTATATTCATCATCCTAACCACTATTATCTTGATTACTGCCCCGGAATCAATTCTACGCCGTTTATCCACAATCCGTATTAAAAACAGCTAGTTACATAGATTTGGTGCAATCGTGCAAAATAAGATCACTTTACTTCAGGCGTAAAAAAACGAGTGGGCGACGCGTTTTTTCGGCGCCTCAGTGAGCGTAGCAAACGAATTCAACACTTTAATTAACGTTATTTTCAATAAATCGCTTAGCTTCTTCGGGTGTAAGAGCACCACCTTTGCACAAAATTTCACCTTCTACTGTAGCAACTGTCATGCCGGGTCCTTTGATTGGCATATACGCTCCTTCGGATAAAATGACTGAATTGCCAATAGGTTCATCTCTTAGTGAGCTTTCTCTTTGGTCAATTAGAATATAGCCTTTGTCTGAACATAATTCGGCAGCTCTTTTGTTAAAAATTCTTCTAGCTTCAGAATAGCTCAACCAACTCTTTACATCAGTTTTTCCAGTAACTCTGTATAGACCTGCAGCTATCTTTCTCTCAAAATAACCGCCTTTGAGTTCCCAGTCGGTGGTTTCTTGATATTTTGTAGCACACCCTTGAACCAAAACAACTCCAACTAAAATTATTAAATACTTTATGATTGCCTCGACATGTTTAAAGCCTTTAGTAACAGCAAATTGCGGACCTGAAGGCATAATAATTTGTTCGCTTGCCTAAACTTGTTAAGGGCTGAATCTCAGAACTATCTCTCCAAGTACGCCCCAATAACCATTTCTAATTCTTGGACCAGTTCTGGATCCATATATCGGTATTCATCAGAGATATCTAAAACATAAATAGGCTTATGATCTAGCATTCGGGTAAATTCAGCTTTAAGCTTATTTTTATGTTTCTGCTCCATTACGAATATCACGTCAGCCCAGCGAATATCCACATGCCTGACTGTTCTTTTTGCTTGCGAGCTAGTGCCGGCAGACCTAGTACTGAAATCAGGGTGCTTTCTCCATATGGCTTCGGCTGTAGGGCTGCGCCACTGATTTCGACTACATATAAACAGTAGATTCCGCATACATTACTCTTTTTCTGGAAGCTCAAAATCTAAGGTTTGACGTACAGCTCGCTTTGGGTACTCGATACCTAACTGCTTGGCTCGACGAAGTTTTTCCGAACGCGTATACATCAACTTCCAATTTTTCTCCGAAATTAACTGATTTTCAGTTTTTGCACTATTATTTCGAAACTTGGTTCTAGCTCTGAATCTCCTCCAGGCTCGACCTCTAAATTCATTCATTACTCTTTTCTCTATCAATTATCGGGTTCAGCAGCCGCAATAATACGGAGAGGAAAGCCTAATTACGTCTCCCTTTAATATTTATAGATTGATCGCCATGATAACTATTATCCTGATTACTGCCCCCGGAATCAATTCTGCGCCAGAAATATAAAATTGCCATTGAAATCAATTAGTTATGCTGGCATGACACAATCGTACAAAATAAAGCCACTTTCTCCAGGCGTAAAAAAACCGGCTTAGTGGCCGGTTTGGGTGGTTGGGTGTCTGGTAGAGACAACAATCACAAGGTAGCTGATTTATATCCTCAAACGCAAAATCGGTGATGAAGGCCTCGATTATCTTGAAGGTATATATGGTAGGCTGTTCCCTGCAGCACCCAGCTATATTTACTTACTTAGTCGCACTGCCTCGATTTTTGGACGACCTTTTACGCAGCCATTAATAACTAAGCCTACTTGTTTGCCGGCCATGAATGCTGCGAGTAAAACTGATAATTTGGCTTGGCCTCCAGCATCATCCACGAGATCTACGCGGTATGTATTACTATTACCACAGTTCTCTGGGTCAATAGTCGGCGTGTTCATCTGGACATCTACAAAGGGCGTCCAAGGATTAATGTGCGTAATATCGGACTTTGGCACCTCGGCGCTAAACGCTGTGGCTGATATGCAAGATAATGCGACCAAAATGTATTTCTTCACTTTCTACTCCGTAAATAAATCGTGGAACAGCACATTTATATACTGATCACCATGGCCAGTATTATCCCGATTGCTGCTTCGGAATCAATTCTGCACCACCCCTTTCATACGCTTTCCCCTCTCAATAACTCCACACAGTAGGCCGTGTACGCTTACCCGGTATAGGCTCAAGATCATCCAGGTGCAGGAATCTGCCCTTGTGTGGGCCATGCTGCTTCACTCCAATGCCGGTAAACCCTTCCTCTGTCGGGATCCCCAGCAGCTCATAGGCACGCCCACCAGTAACTGATACATCCACAGCCTGCCCGGTAGTGTGTGTCATGGTTTAACCGATACTGGCGCAGTGGGCCGGGCAGCGATAGCCGGAGTTGATTACCATCGGCTTGTTCAACCGCTCCCTCACCCTAATCAACTAGCGCAGCGTGTCATTCGAGAAGTGGAATTCCCCGCAACAGCGGCAGGACAGTTCCTCTTCCGTGAAGTAGGCGTTGTTAAGCATTGGATTACCAGAAACAAAAAAGCCCGCACTGAGCGAGCTAAGAATTGATAAGGGGGGGGTTGGTACAACTTCCATACCCACTAGGGAGACATATCAGCCTACGGGCAAACAGCCCGCCAGGCGCAGGAGCGCCCAAACAGACGCGAAGTGGCTGTTTGGGCGTCGCACTACTTCTCCTTGTTCTGTGTTAACTATCAGCTGATTCTATTAATATTGTAAATGAAGAGATAATTCCAAACAGATTTGTATTGGCTGTTACAGAAACCACTGTCCAATTATTAGTTTCTATTTCTGCTATTTTTGCATTTAATAAATCTAAATCAGGGCTTTCGTGCCACCATTTTTTAGCTTTGTCAAATATTACAACTTTACGCATTTTCGTTATGCCTACTTAAAAATATCGTATTCAGAAGATATATAATTTATTCATGGTAATCTATACGCCGTCATGACGTGTAATATTGTGTAATTATGGAAAATATCGAAAGACTGGCCAATAATGAACTATTGATCCTAAATTTCATGCAAAAAACCGGCTCTTGGCCGGTTAGTCAGGATGATCGCTGCACACAACTTCGGCAGCTTTGCATAGATTAGTGTGTAGATGTGTACACTGTCAATAGTCAAAGGCTGTATTTAAATACAGTTATGCGGCATTTTCCGCCAAGTAAAGCGCCTCCACCGCTCCCTCAATGACTTTGCACATATTAATTACCCAACTTTTGCTTTGGCCAACCTTCCTGCACACATCTTGCATTTCCCACCGGTAGTAATACCGCAACCAGAAAACTGAATCCCCCCAGGTTTCTCGGAGGCTAACTTTCTTGAGAGAATTAGCCAATGAGCAAACGACCTGGATACTCTCCCGAAGTACGGGAACGCGCAGTTCGCATGGTATTGACCGGCGAGCACGAGCACCAATCACGCTGGGCAGCGATCACATCTATCGCTTCCAAGATCGGCTGCACACCCGAGACCCTACGATCATGGATTAACAAGATGGAAGTCGACAATGGTACTAAACCCGGCACCACCAGCAGCGACACGGCCCGTCTCAAAGAGCTGAAGCGCGCTAACGAGATCTTGCGCAAGGCTGCCGCTTTTTTCGCCCAGGTGGAGCTCGACCGCAAACCGAAGTAATGGTGGCATTCATTGACCAGGAACGTAAGGCGCACGGTGTCGGGTCAATCTGTGAGGTTCTGCCGATTGCACCGTCGATCTTTTACCGCTGCAAGCATCTACAGGCCAATCCAGAGCAACGCTGTGCGCGCGCTCAATGTGACGATGAGCTGAAGCCTGAGATCCAGCGGGTCTACGAAGAAAACCACTGCACAGTTGAACGGCTGATGAAGGTACTGTAATTGAAAGGTGTTCGAAGAGGCAAACGTTGTGTTACGACTATCCCGGATGAGCTGGCCGATAAGCCGCTGGATCTGGTGAATCGCGAGTTTACAGCGGAGCGCCCCAACCAGCTTTGGGTGGCCGACATAACCTATGTTGTAACTTGGTCTGGTTTTGTTTATGTCGCATTCGTTGTCGACGTATTCTCCCGCTACATCGTTGGCTGGCGTATGTTAAAGAGCCTTCAAACCGACATTGTGCTTGATGCTCTGGAGCAGGCACTGTGGGCACGAGGTAAGCCCCGTGGTGTTACCCATCACAGTGATCGAGGTAGTCAGTACCTGTCGATTCGATATACCGAGCGGCTTAGTGAGGCGGGTTTTCAGGCGTCAGTCGGCAGTGTCGGCGACTCCTACGACAACGCACTGGCAGAAACCATCAACGGTTTATTCAAGGCGGAGGTCATCCACAGGGCAGGTCCCTGGAAAGGGCTGGATGAGGTTGAACATGCAACCTTGACCTGGGTCGACTGGTTAAACCATCGCCGCATTCTTGGGCCAATTGGCGATATGCCTCCAGCTGAATACGAAAACCTGTATTATCAACAAACCGAGTCTGCCCAAGCGGCATGACTCAAATCAAATTGCCTCCGACAAACTCGGGATGATTCAAAGCGCGAATGCATGAGGCACAGCTACAATGGTTCTCAATACAAACCTTATGGCATATAGGATCAGAAGCGGTAGCCAATCCCCAGTGAGTACACGAATGGGTCTATATCCACATTCACATTAATACGGGAAGCCCTGTGCCCATCTGTGAAAAAGCGAATGGTGGCATCGGTGTCTATATCCAGGTACCAGATGGCCGCGTTCAACTGCCAACGGCTTTCCCGGGCAAAGGCAATATCTATTCCGATTTCCCCTGCCAGGCCCCAGGAATCATCCAGTTTGAGTCTTGCCCGTGATTTTGCACCGAGTACAGTGTCAAAATAGCGCTGGGCCGCACTGTTAATGTGTTCACTCAAAAAGTGGGTGTAGTTCACCCCGAAGCCGATATACGGCTGCACGGGGGATTCTGTACATACCGGGTACCATTGCACGCTGAGGGTTGGCGGCAGGTGTTTGATATCTCCCAGGCGCACCCGTCCCAGAGTTTGCCCGGTCACAGGGTCTGGCAAGCCGCGTACATCAAGGTTGTGCTTAAACGGAGCTGCCGCCAGAAGCTCCAGACCCCAGTGATCCGCGAACAGCCAGGTACCGGTAATACTGGCGGAATAGCCGGTATCAACGTAGACTCGTGTGCCAGGCAGTTGGGTGCTATTGAGGTACAGATTGTCAGAATCATCGGTGGGGTCAACGGCTGCAGTGCCGACGCGAACAATAAAGTCCCCTTTTTTATACTCAGCCAGGGCCTGTCCACTAATGAATACGCAGGCACAAAATGCTGCTACCAAACCGTACCTCTTCATTACTCACTTTCCTGTGGGTTATATCCGCAAATGGGGATTGGCAATTGGTGTAGTCAGCAACAGTTATAGGGCACCTTATCAAAAAGTGACAAATATTAAGTACTTTCTGGAGGAAGGCAGGAGGTATCGATACAAAGCGGGTTCTTTATAACCTTCTACTGTTAATCCAGCTTTGACCTGATCATGTCTGAATTGCCGAATTCTGTTTTAGCCGTCTGGGACACAGTGAAAATACAGGTGATGTTTGATTATCCGCCGAATACGGTTACGGGTGAAGCATTTCACTGGGAGAGAATTATACCTGTGATTGGATGAACACCATGTTTAAAAATGCTACTTCATTCATTACTGTCACTAAAATTAATTGCCGGGATTTCGTTCTCTGTGCACTCAAGTTAAGCCATTGATACCATGTTCTCCGCTGGTGAGAGGGTTCTTATTTTCCTATCCGTTTTGCATGCATGAAAGCCTTTGCAACAAGCCCTTTGGGAATCTGTTTAACCCGAGGGGACTGATCACGTGCTCAAGGTTTCTAGGGCCTGTTCACACTAAATCCTGTATAATCCCTTCATGGAAATTACAGCGCAACAATACAAAATTATCGAAGATTTTCTGCCCCTTCAGCGCGGCAACGTGAAAAATCCAACTTACAAGTGCTGAACGCCATTCTTTACATAGCCGAGCATGGTTGCAAATGGCGAGGTCTGCCGAAGAAATTCGGCCGTTGGCACAGCGTCTACATGCGGGCGAATCGTTGGGCCAAGCAAGGTGTACTGGATAGGGTCTTTCTGGCCCTCCAGGAAAATAATGTGATCAATATCCAGGTCGATCATATCTCTCTTGATTCTACGGCTGTTAAAGTTCATCCAGATGGCACTGGCGCGTTAAAAAAACGGTCCTCAATCTATCGGCAAATCATGAGCAGGATGGACCACCAAGATTCATATGGTTGCAGCCGACCACAACCGCGCCGTAGTATTTTCTCTGTCACCGGGGCAGGCTGGAGACGCTCCGGAGGGCCGAAAGCTGCTGAAAAGCCTTGAGAACTGCGGTTGGGATGGTGCCAAAGTGATCATGGACAAGGCCTACGAGGGTAATGAAACCCGGCAGTTGGTATTCGATCTGGGCATGGAACCTGTCGTGCCACCGAAGAGTAACCGAATGAGCACCTGGAAATACGACGTAGAGGCGTACAAAAAACGAAATGAAGTGGAGAGGCTGTTTCGACGCCTGAAGGGCTTCAGAAGAATTTTCTCTCGTTTTGACAAACTGGATGTCGTTTTCACATTTTTTATTCACTTTGCGCTTATTGTCGATACTTTAATTAGTGTGAACAGGCCCTAGTAATACCAATGATAAAAACGATTTAATTACTGGGGTTGTGTGGAATTGCAAATGTTGCAGTAACAATATTATGCGCAGATTTCCACCACTAAATATTAAATTGTCATTGTTGTATGATATAATAACACTCTTACAAAATAAGAGTGCGTCGGGGCTATTCGGCGCCAGAATGCTCAGTTATCTTCCAGAAAATGCCAATCAGTTTTTTCTTCGGCAAAAGTACTTGCTGGGCAATTACCGCATGACCATCTCAGGCATCTTTAATTCGGGCGCTTGATGGTTGTGTTGTCAAAACTGTCTTGATGGTGAAGGTGTGTATCAACACTTTGTGTGCGGGGCACTTTTTTCACGTTTTGCACAAACGACACACCACCCTATTACCGCAGTTGGTGATGCAGCGTGTCTTATTGACAAAAAGGTCAACTACCGCCTCTGGCAGTACGATTTGACCTGACTCTACCGTTCGCTGTGCAGGGTAGAGCGTGTGGTTTTCCTTCAACCGGCAAGTTTTATTGGGAGACCATATGAGAGATTGGCAGAGTCCAGCATTGTTGCAGGTATCACACAGTCTTTGCCCATAAATACCAGAAAATAGCAAAAAGGCGGTATTTGGGATTTTACGCAGAGAGATCCGGGCCATATTCCTGATTTGTAACACTCAGCAGGAGTTGAGCTGGCCGGGGCCTGTGCCATAAGAAATCGCATCCCCTTGTTGTGAAGGTTCCCTGTGCAGTGGATCGCATGGCATACAGTGGGTGCTTAAAGGCAAGTCAGTGGTTCAGATATTTCGTGCGTATTTCCCGGTGAAGCAAAGCTTTACCGTCGGGTATTTCTGAGCCGGAGCGTATTGCGCGCGATTGGTTTAGATAGGCAGAGGATTCTAAGGTAGAGACAGCATCAATCCATAAAAGGTGTCGTTAGAAACAGATGAGATTGGCGGCGCTTTAACCGTGCCCCCCTGGGGGTTTTCGCTGTACCACCTGCTTTGCGGGTGGCTGTTGATTTGCACATTCACGCTGCATTTAATCGCCAACCACACAAGGAGTCACAGGCAATGTTCCAATTTTTCAAATGCAATATCGCTGCCGCAGTCCTGTTGGTCATTCCTTATATGGCCTGGGGTCACAGCGCCATGTTCCCGGATAATTACAAATTTGATGACAGCAACAATGGCGGGCTGCCACAGGAGCTACGTCAGCTAAGTGCCAATTTACAATCGGTCGAATTTTGCCTGAATGGGAATGCTGGAGGCTATCCGTGCAGAAATATCGACCTGATGGCTTTTTTCTCCAAGTCAAGCATGGGTGGGGGAAGTGCCAATTTAAACGATATCTGGGGGTATTCAGATCCACTCACTGGTGCTGAGATAGCAATAGTGGGCAGGACCAACGGCACTTCATTCGTAGATGTCACCGTGCCCGATGCACCGGTGTACCTGGGTTTTCTGCCCTCCCATAACAATGGCACAAGCGCCTGGCGGGATATTAAGGTCTATAACGATCACGCGTTTATTGTCGCCGATGGCTTCAGTAACCGTACACACGGTCTACAGGTTTTTGATTTGCGCACCTTGCGCAACCTGCCCTCGCCGGGGCAGACACTCCGTGAAACCGCCCATATGGGTGGCTTTGGTAACGCGCACAATATCGCCATCAACGAGGATAGTGGCTACGCTTATATCGTCGGCAGCAATCAATGCAGTGGCGGGCTGTATACAGTGGATATTTCCACTCCGAGTAACCCCCGCTACGCAGGCTGTTTTTCATCCGATGGTTATACCCATGATGCCCAGTGTGTTATTTACGCCGGTCCGGACGCGTTTTATGTAGGCCGGGAAATTTGTGTTGGCTACAATGAGGACAGTATTACCATTGTGGATATGACCGATAAGCTCAATCCACTGCAGCTATCGCGCACAGTGTATCAGGGCTCCAGATATACCCATCAGGGATGGTTTTTGGATGGCAATCACACCTTCCTGATCATGAATGACGAACAGGATGAAACGTCGCGGGGGCAAAATACCACTTCCTATATTTTTGATGTGAGCAACCTGAACAGGCCCGTTGAAACAGGGCGCTATGTGGGGCCCACCAGAGCCATAGATCACAATCTCTATACCAACAATGGCTATGTGTATGAGAGTAATTATCGGGCGGGTCTGCGCATTCTGGATGCGGCCAACATCGCCTCGGGATCTCTTCAGGAAGTAGCCTATTTTGATACGATTCCCGGTTCAAACAGCGCACAGTTCTCCGGTGCCTGGAGCAGCTATGTCTATTTCTCCAGTGGCAATATCATTGTCAGCGATATCGGTAACGGTCTGTATGTCGTGCGCCCGAATTGGAATGCAATTCAAAACCAGTTGGTGATGAATTCACAATAATCATACGCCGCAAACAGTCAACGCACCTGTGCGCACTGCGCACAGGTTGCTATACCTTCTCTGGTTTCCAGCCGGTCAGAGGCCCGTGCTATCCGGAGAATTTCAAATTTTTGGAAAATTCAGATGCGAGCAAAAGTGATCTGCCTGCACGGCCATATTGCGATGTGTCTATTTTTTTCCTTGATGGCTAAAGCCATTGAGAGCAATACACCCCCCGAAATAGGCACACCCGCTGCAAGTAGCCAGACGATGCTTCATATTGGCGAGCAATTATTACACAACGCCGAGGCAGCACAAGCCGAATCCGTATCTCTGAGCCTTCACAGTAACCGACTGCGTAAATCCTTGAATCAATTGCGGCGGCAATGGCATGCGCTCCCGCAGGGCAGGGATCAGCCACTGCTTAAACATACAATGCATCTTGTGGCCGAAGAAATTCCCCTGTGGCAGGAGCAAGTCAGCCGTTTGCGCAATCAGGCATTGGATCAGCGCGGGCATGCGCTCACGCTGTTGGAAAAGGCCTTTATACAGATTTGGCGGCCTCATATCCGTTTAACCGACAGGATACGCGGGGCCGACAGTGACAGCTACATCACAGGGCATAATTCCAATATTCGCAGTGTTCATCCGGGAAAAATGAATATGGCTGTTGCTACGGAGGCAAGAGCCCCAACAGCGGACATGAGCCTGGAGATACCCGCACTCAGTGGACAGAATATTCCCGGCGAGCTGAACCTAAGCAGCTTCCGGATTTCCCGCAAGCTCAGTGTCTTTGCCCATATAGAGCCGGAAACAGCTACCACGCTGGTACCGCTCAACCAGATTCACCAATGGCGACTGATCCTGTCGCAACTGAATGGCCAGCCTTTGCGTGGCGCCGAGATTTCAATTGAAGGGCATATGCCGGGACATGTACACGGGTTGCCAACACAACCCCGTGTCACAGAGGAGATGGCGCCGGGGATATACCGGGTACAGGGCGTCAAGTTCCAGATGCCCGGCTGGTGGGTGATGACATTTCATATTCGTGTCAATCAGCAGGATGATGCGGTTACCTTTAATATCCGCCTATAGGCGTTACCGTGACAAGATTACTACTGCTTTTTTCTCAGTTGCTGTTCTTTTTTTTACTCAGCGGCACGCCGAAACTGGTATCGGCCGGCGAAACGTATCGCTTCACCAGCGCAGATATTGCCTTTCTCAAACGCTTTACCCTTGCTGCGCTGCCACCACTGCCGGCAGCACCCGATAACCTTGTGGCCGATAACCCGCGCGCAGCTGCCCTCGGCCAACGGCTGTTTTTCGATACACGCCTGAGCGCCAATGGTCAGGTGGCCTGTGCCAGTTGCCACCAGCCGCACAAGTATTTTACCGACGGGCTGCCCCGGTCCCGCGCACTGGGCACCACCAGGCGCAATGCGCCCACCATACTCGGCGCCACGCACAGCCCATGGTTGTTCTGGGATGGTCGCAAAGACAGCCTTTGGTCCCAGGCACTGGGGCCCTTGCAGGATAGTAATGAACACGGGCTGGACCGCCTCGGCCTGGTGCGCATTATCCGACAGCACTATCGGCACGATTTTGACCAGCTTTTTTCCAGTCGAGCAGATTGGGCGCGCCTGAAAACCGTTCTCAACAAACGCAAGAGAACCCCAAGGCTGACAGCCAGGCAAAAAGCGGCAGTCAATCGCATTGTGAGTCAAGTGGGCAAGGCTATTATGGCCTACCAGCGAAAATTGAAACTGCACCCTGCACGCTTTGATCGCTTTGTGGATCAGCTGCAGCGGGATAACAGGAATGATCGAATTCTGGCCAGCTTGATGAGTGCAGATGAAGTGGCCGGGATGCGCCTGTTTATGGGGCGCGCCAACTGTGCCAGTTGCCACAATGGCCCCCTGTTTACCAACTACGAGTTCCACAATATCGGCGCACCGGAAGCCGACCCGGAAAATGTGGATCTGGGGCGCTATGCCGGCGTAGAGCTCTTACAGCACGACGCCTTTACCTGTCTCTCTGCACAAAGTGACGCCGGCGCGGATGACTGCGAGGAAATGCGCTTTTTGAAGAAGCAGGGTCGGGAACTGGTGGGCGCATTTAAAACACCAACGTTGCGCAATGTTGCCCACACTGGTCCTTATATGCACGCAGGGCAATTCTCTACCCTGGAAGAGGTGCTGGCACACTACAATCGCCCAACACCACCCTACTATGACCGCAAGCAGCATCCGAGCCGGCCCCACTTTGATATATTACCCCTGGGGCTGGATGAAACACAGATAACACAGCTTATCGCCTTTCTGGAAACCTTGTCGTCACCCATGCCATTGAACGATCCACTGTGGCGCGCACCCTAAACCGATGCACCCTGGTGCCAGGTTAGGCCTGGCCAGCTTTGCTGGTATGTTTACTCACTGCCGGTGGCTGTCGGGGCCGCTCGAGTATGTTTCTCTTTGGCTTTCCCTGGTGCAAGCCATCCAAGGCTTCAATACGGTAGTTGATAACGAGACCTTTGGAGTTGAGTAAACCGTACAATATAGGGTAACCCGCACCCTTGTGCCGGATCGCCCGCTCTAACAGTTCCTTTCTGAATGCTTGATCAGCCTTGGTGACAACGCGACCGTGGTTGACTCTTGCAAGTGCCGGGTTCACTGGGTGGATTCTGACGGATCCTGTGAGAAGCCACTGGTTTGGGTCCAGTGGGCTTTGCGACTTTTTCAAGCGCGGTGCACTCACGCTTCGATCTCAAGTCACTTCTCAGCCATCAGTTTCCTGAGGCCCTTGGTTTGAGCCTCGCGTTTCTTCATGGCTCTGGTGATTTTTTCTTCAGTGTTGCGTTTCTTCAGGTTGGGATCGTTATTGGGATAACTGAACTGGAAATCTCATCGCGCTTATGGTGCTAAATTCCGGGAGTAAGTCAAAAAGACTTGAATTCAAGGCACTGTTTCAGGATAGTGCGCGATTGCGTCTGTTGGGCTTGTGGTTTGGAGAACTTTTTTGACAGAAGGCTCCTATTCAAACACCAACAGATGTACCAATTGGCTGCTCACTGGTATGAGTGGCCTATGAACACTAAAACGTATCAGGCCGTGTAAAGGCTATACACACCCGGTTGGGGGGATGCTGGCTGTTGCCTCCGGGTGCAAAAGAAATTGTGAAGGATAAGTAGATGCACACTCTTACGCTGTACCAATCCGTTTCGCGATGGTTTCTGTGGTTGACCATTGCAGTTTCACTGGCCGCCTGTGGTGGTGGCGGAGGTGGTAGCGATAATGGGTTTAGCGCTCCGGACGATGCGACACCGGACCCGGATAGCTCTTATAGTATTGCCGTAGAGCTGCGCGATATAGAAACTGGTGAACTGGTTGATAATCCCAATCCGCTGGAGCCGGTCTATGTTCAAGTAACGGTCAAAGATAACAATGATCCTATCGTTTCCGGTAACGTGAGTGTCAGCACAACCCTGGGTAGCTTGACACCCGAGAGTGGACAAGTACTGACCAATGAGAGTGGTGTTGCACTGATCGAGCTGGATGTTGAAGGGCAGGATATTGGCAGTGCCGGAGAGATTGTTGTTACCTACGATACCGCCAGTACCAATCAGGCGCCTTTCTCGCCTCTGAGATTTACTGTCGTAGAGCCTGCTTTACAACTGGGTTATTTTAACAATGGGCAGTTTGTACCGGGCAGCCTGGAGATTGTTGCTCCGGTGCTGTCTTCTACCGGCAGTACACCAATTGATGTCATTGTGCAGGGGCCCGATGGTGAACCCTACCTTGAGCCGTTAGAAGTGGTATTTTCCAGTAATTGCAGCCAGGGCGAACCCCCTGCTGCCAGCCTGGATTCTCCGGTGACTACAACCAATGGTACGGCAACGTCGACCTTTACTGCGGAGGGCTGTGAAGGCCAGGATACCGTCACTGCAACGCTGGCGGCTTACCCGGGTATATCGGCCAGTAGCCAGCTTGAAGTGTCGCCTGCTGAGATAGGTTCCATCGAGTTTATCAGCGCAGACCCTGCGATTATTTCTATTCGAGGTAGTGGGGGTAAGGAGACGTCAACGCTGGTTTTTCGGGTCTTCAATAAGGATGGCCTGCCAGCCAATGGGGTTGATGTCAATTTCGAATTGACGACGGTGATTGGGGGGGTAAGCCTTACCAGCAACTCTGGCGTGACCGATGCAGCAGGGGATGTGAAAGTATTGGTTTCTTCCGGTACCGTAGCGACGCCGGTTCGGGTAAAAGCCTCGATTGTGGATAACGGAGTGGTTATTACCTCTACCGTGTCTAATGAGTTGACGATATCTACGGGCATACCGGACCAGGATTCATTTTCTGTGTCTGCTACGGTCCTGAATCCGGGTGGCGGCAACATTGACAACGTAACCTCAACCATCAATGTTCTTGCTGCTGATTCCTTTAATAACCCCATTCCCGATGGCACCGCAATCAGCTTTAGGACCGAGTACGGGAGCATAGAGGGGTCCTGTACTACTGTTGATGGTGCATGCTCTGTACAATGGACAAGCCAGGATCCTCGACAACCGCTGAAATATACCTTCATTGATGATAATGGCGGGTCGTCTTCGCTTCGAACTATTCACAACTCAGTTTGCCCTGTCACTGGGGAAATTGGTGATGTCCCTTGTCCGGTAAGTCTGGGGCAGCCCTATGGCGGACGCTCTTCAATCCTGGCATATGCGCTGGGGCAGGAAAGCTTTGTAGATGCAAATTCCAATGGGCTGTTTGACGCTGGTGAAGAATTTGAAGATTTGCCTGAAGCGTTTGTGGACCACAACGAAGATGGGGAATTTGGTAATTCCGGCACAGCTGGCAGTTGCTATCCTGATTGCCCCCAAGTCGCTGGTGACGAGGATAGGATGGTGGACTTGAATGAAAACAAGGGCTACGACAAAGGTAATGACATTTATAACGGCGTGCTTTGTTCCGACGCTGCCGAAGCAGTGGGTGCCTGCTCTAAAGAACTGGTTCATGTGCGTAGTGATGAGTTGACGATTCTGGTAGCCGGGCATAACCCATACGGAGCACTATTTGATGGTGAAGGCAGCAGTGCTGCCCTTATCTCTAAAGTCGAGGTTTCAGGTAACGAAATCAAACGACATAATTTTTATTTGTCTGATGTATACAACGGGCGGTTACCCTTTGGTACAACCGTTAAGGTTGAGTCGGACGAATGTGTTGTGGAGCCAGAGGACTATGTGGTAGGTAATACCAGCGCTTATGGTCCCAGTAAAGTTCAGATCTTCTTTAGTACTCCCAAAGGTGAAGGTGCCAAACCAGAAGGTTCTGGTTTGGTGAGTTTTGAGGTCAATGTGCCGGCTCCCGCAGGTGGCACTGGTAGCGTTACCAGGACTTTCCGAACCCCATGTTCCTATAAAAAATAAATACGATCGCCTCAACATGACCTGCATCAGGTAGCCCCCTGATCGCCTTTCAACCCTTGCCGGGCCGCATTGGCGGCCCGGTTGTGTTTTTGCCGCGGCGAATTGGGGGACTGCAGTGGCTATTTTATTGGGTTTATTGCCAGTGGGGCGTCCTGATACTATCGGCAGCCCCGCTTAAAACGGTCCGCGCCGGCCTGACCAGCGGGCCTGATGGGTAGAACCCGCCGCTCAATCATTTCCTGTACCCAGCGCCCGATCTTACGCTTGGATCGTATTTATTCCCATCAGTGTGCGCTATCCAATGCATGAAAAGCCGCTTGACGATTTTTTGTCAAGTGATTTATTTTCAGGGTTAAACCCCGTACTTTGTTACCGGTACTGCACCTGGTTGGTAATTTGGAAACCCTATGAATGAATCTGTAGCCCTTTATCACGCTTTTTCAGAGTTTCAACCGCCGCGGACCATACGTGGCTGTGAGTGCTGTATTAGTGAAAAACAGTTAAAGGTGCTTGCCACAAAAAGGCTGGTGGATATCACCCCGGATGAAATCGCAACTTATGCCGGCTCCGCACTGAAAACGGTTGGTTCGATTGATGGTTTTATGTATCTGTTTCCCAGGGTGTTTGATCTGCTTATGAAAGATGCACTCGAATGGGTAGATCCGGAAATTGTCTATGGGGCTATGGTTGAAGCCAACTTCAGTCAATGGGATAAGCGAAAAAAAGACCTTATTCAGGGCCTGTCAAGAAAGAAATATGTAAACGTATTGAAGGGCGGAGATACTATTTGGGGGATAGATGTCTGGTTATGTGCGATCTCCCATATAGAAAATGACCTCAGTTTCTATTTGCAACAACTGGAGCAACCAGAACACGCCCAGGCTTTGTACAGTTTTATTGAGCGGAATATGCAGTCTATCTTCAGCGGCAAACTGCAAAACGCTTTCTGGCGGGATTGCCCCGATCAGGAAAAGATCATATTGTCCTGGATGCGCCAGGGAAAGGTTGCAGAGTATTTTCTCAAGGCCTATGGCATGGATTTGAAGAAACGGGCAACAAGTTGAAGCACTACTTATAACTATTCAGCGTAGTGCTTACTGTTATCCAGAAAATCTGATCGATTAAGTGGTAAAAAATGCCAAAAAACAGAACTGATTCCGGTGAGGCTTGTAAAAAACACAAGCTTAACCCTGGGTGCTCAGGCCAGAAGTGCGGCGAGCATACCAATGCAGATAAAACCCGCAACGGCTGTGGCATGCTGATTGTATGCTTGCTTTTGTTTTCTTCGCTAATGTTTTTTCTCTTCGAGAGGGTTCAGAAATCCCATGATGCACAAAAAACTCGCGATATAACTGCCACGATCTCGCTGGCTGACTGGAAGTCTGCCAGCGAGGAAGCTCGCTGGATCACCACCATTGCGCTTTTCAATATGATGAAAGAGGCAAAAAACGCCTCACAAGGCGACCAGAAAACAGAGGACATCAATTCCTTAAAGCGCTGCCTTGACAAGGCAGCACACACAGCAGAGGTCGAAAGCCAACAGATTACCGAGCACGCCACGCTTTGTATTGCTCAAATTGCACAACAAACCCCACTGGCTGCGCCAGCGGCCAGGGAACCTTAATACCGGCGGCAGTTACCCGATGTAGCTACAGGGAGGGGGTTACGTATCATCAGGTGTCCACTTACTGAGAAGGGTTAACTGATTTTCCCCGATCCTCAACCACGGCCTGTTACTATCGCTAACCGTTGTCTTTAAAGCCGCATTCCAGCAGTCCCTTTTTTACTGAGTCAGCTTATGCAGTTACCCTCTTCGGCGTGAACAGCCGCCATTGCGAATGCCTACACTATCTTCGCCCGATATCCGCGTTCCGCACATATCAGTGGTTGCCCTTGCTGTGTCTCGGAGGAAGACCAACAAGCGCGTAGAGCACCTCTCCGTGAGCTTACCAGCAATGAGCTAGGGCCTGTCTACACTAATCATCCTGTCAGCGATCAGTGAAAAGTTGATAAAAAATCTGAATACTGCGTCCAACTTGTTAAAACGACTAAAGATTCTTCTGAACCCTTTCAGTCGCCTGAAAAGGCGCTCAACTTCGTTTCTCTTCTTGTATATTTTTCGATCGTACTTCCATGGATTGATGCGATTAACCTTAGGAGGAAAAACAGGAATCATGCCCAAGTCCAATACCAATTGTCGTGTTTCATCGCCTTCATAGGCTTTGTCCATTAGAACTTTAGCGCCTTCCCACCCACAGTTTTCTAAGGTTTCCAGAAGACTTCGACCTTCTGGTGCATCCCTGGATTGACCGGGTGAGAGTGCAAAGGTTATTACAGCCGTTTTATCATCAGCAGCTACCATGTGAATTTTAGTTGTCCATCCGGCTCTTGATTTTCCAATGGATTGTGGACCGTTTTTTTTAATGCTCCTGCACCATCTGGATGTACTTTTACCGCAGTGCTATCGAGTGAAATAGTGTCAACTTGGATGTTAACGACATCTGCACCTTGCAGAATAACAAAAACATGGTCTAAAACCCCTTTCTTGGCCCAGCGATTAGCTCGCATGTAAATGCTGTACCACTTGCCGAATCGTTCAGGAAGGCCTCGCCATTTACAGCCATGCTCGGCGACATACAATATGGCATTAATTATCTGTATATCAGGGATTTTTACATTGCCTTTTTGAACGGGAAGCAGGTGTTCAATAATTTTGAAATGCGATTTTGAAATTTCCATTCGCAGAGTTTATCATGTTTAGTGTAGACAGGCCCTAGGCTAGACTGTACACTTCGACATACACCTCCGCGAACGGCCTACGCTTCGAGCGCCAATACCAGCTTGGCGTTAATTTCACCCTTATTTAATGGTCAGTTGATCAAAAGATCAATTTTTGAGACTTTTTTCACGAATCCAAAAAAAAAGAATGACATGGAAGTAAATTTCTATATTTTATATACAAAGATTATGTATTTTATTTTTTGAATCGGCAATTTTACAAATGAAATAAAATTCAGACATGAATAATGAAGATAGTCACAGACTCACCTCCTCATCTCAAGAGGATAAGTGAAAATTCGTTATCAAGCTTTGGAGGCAGGGAATTTTTCAGAAATGGAATTGCTAAGATGGTATGAACCACACCACAAACCGAGAGTAACCGGGTAAAACGCCACAAGGCAGATGGGCTTTATATGCCAATAGGGTGCGGCGAAACCTGCGCAGCCCTGGCTTTTAAGATGTGTCATTTTAGTAAAAAACCACTATCGGGGGAGTCAGTCACCAGTGTCTAAATTCACGGAAGTAGTTGATTAATTCACATAAAAAAGTTTTTGTGGGTTTAATCGGCACAGGGAAGAGCCATTGCCGACCCGGAATCGGCAGAAAATTTTGAACGTCAAGCGTAATCAATTACTGATCCGTAGTTCAAGAGCGAAGATCAAATGAATCTACAGGATTTGTTTGATCGTGAAGTCAACAATAATGAGGATTAAACCATGAATAAAGTCATTGTCGGCGCGCTACTCGCCTGCGTGTGCAGCCCCGCGCTGGCACAGTCAGTGCTATCCAATACATTCAGAGCGCAGTGCACAGGGTCGGATTACAAATGGATTGAAAAGTTTGATATTAGCGATATCTACCCTGCGAACAGCGCAACCGGGACCTTGGGCAAGGCAGCAGTGTATTTCGGCAATAACGATACTGGTGAGGTGTATCAACTGTTCGTTGACGAGTCTAGTCCAGACTCCATCAGAACCGTGCAAACTCTTACGTCCACTGTAAATGCAGGGCTTGCAACCGATAAAACAGTAGATCTTTGTATCGACCAAAGTACCACACCCCATAGTGTGATGGCCATCAATTTTATCAAGGAGGCAACCGGTGAATAAAAAAATGGGGGCTAGTTGCTTCGAAATACTTTTGCCCAGAAGCTCGGACCAATAGCCCAATTTCCTGCTACAGAGCAGGAAAAGTCAGAGCGACTTAACGACGGGAAAATTGAGTATAGAGGACTGCACGATGAAAAAAATTTTGACTATTGTACTGCTCGGCTGTTTTGTCACACCCGCACTGGCAGAACTTGTGGATGATGCCCAGGTTCAATGTACGGACCAAAATCACTCCTGGCGACCTGGAAGCACTATTACCGATTTTTATCCCACTTTGAATGGAGGTGCCGAACTGGGCAACAAGACTATTTACTTCGGTGCCGCCAATGGCAACGTCTATCAGGTCAAAATCCCTGTGGATGTAGCAGGGGCAGCCATAGTGACCACTATGATTTCCAACCTTCAAGCAGCATATTCTTTACAAAACACCCTGGATCTATGTGTGGATGATGACACCTCCCCTCCAACCCTGCTTGGGATTTTTAGTCACGCGCCCTGATAAATTACAGGAAATAAAAGCTGAAAATCGATGGCATTTTTTAACCTTTTATTTCGATAGGAAGTAAAGTCAACTGGGGAATTCAAGCCCAAATCTGTTTATCCTATCTGTTACGCAAGAGGAATATATAGTGAGGAAAACTATTATCTGTACATTACTCGCTTGTATGGCGAGCCCGGCACTGGCCGTATCGACAACGCGAGACTACTTCACCAATCAGTGCTTAAACGCCGGCCACAATTGGGCAACTAATGTGGTGATTAGCAATGTCTTTCCAACCCAAATGGCCAAGACGCTGTATTTTGGTGATAAAAGAGGGCGCTTTTTTCAGATAGGCCGCCTGAACCCTAACGACGATATCGTGGTCGGTTCTGAGTACAATACGATAATTGCAAACTACTTAAAAGCGACTGTCTACAATAGTGTGGCATTGGCCCAGCCGGTGAGTCTCTGTGTTGACGCCAGTACCAGTCCTAACACAGTACTCGGTATCTATACCGAGGCGCAATAATTGTTGATGCGAACAGAATATTTGGACCCTGCTTGTCATCAGGTTGCTATATGCCTTTAATTTAGGATATTCATAGTATGAAAGTAATTATTCATTCGACCCTGTTTTTGTTTTTTTTGGTCATAGGTTGCCAGGTGAGTGCCCAGAAGGCGAACTTTAAACAGCAGTGCGAAGCTGCTGGTCACCTGTATGTGGAAAATTTTGATGTGACCGACGTCTATCCTTCGCTGATGGGAACCGGGATAGGATCATCTCCAGTTAATGGCGATCTTAGTTCATATGCGGTTTACTTCGGCAACGAGAGTGGCTCACTCTATGCAGTCGATGGAATTGATTCTCAATTGGCCGTGGATAATCTGCTCAATACATTTTCCCGATCCACTACCAATATATATGGCTTGGTGTATGCCGCGCTCGCCGTTAACCAATTGATCGATATCTGCGCAAATACAACTACCTCTCCGAGAAGTGTTGTGGCGATTCGTTACTCTTTGGAGAACTTGCACAGACAAGACTCCGATATCGAATAAGTCCACTAACGAATTATCTACATGAGATATCAATCATGAAACAAATTATTTCCATTCTGTTTTTCTTTTCCAGTTTATATATTTACAGCCCAACATATGCAAATACGTTGCAAGATTTATTTGAAAATCGCTGCCAGTCCAGAAGCTATCATTATATTAAAAATTTCAATATCCAGTCCGTGTACGCTACTACCATTAACGCATCCGGTAGCACGCTGCCAGATAAACGCATCTATTTTAGCAATGGCGAAGATTCGTACTACCAACTGCCGAATGCTACATCCTTGTCAGGAAACGATCAGAGAGGTCTCTATGCCATCTTGATTAGTACAGTTTACGCATCATTGACATCTGACGGTACTGTGGATCTATGCTACGACTACAGAACTTCACCTTTCACGGTGGTCGCGATGCGCTACGATCTGCGTTAGTCGATACGCACGGAAATACTATGCCTTACAAATGTGTGTCCCTATTGAGGCTACTTTTGATAAGCACAGTTTTAGTGGCTTTCCATGAAGAATTGTTCAGGTGATTATTTATGAATAAATTATCAAAAATACTAATAAACTTGACGATACTGTTGATTTCCTCTCAGGCATTGAGTGACGTTGGGTCATTTAATATGGACTTATCCAGTGATACCACTTATATCAATAGCTTAAACGCGATTCGCAATAATGATCGGATTACTACACCGGTGAATGAAGTGCAGATGCAGGGCACGGTTCTACGACGATTGGAAGCCGCCAATCCCTACACTTTTTTGCGAATTGAGATAACCGGACTGGATGAGGAGCAGCCAGGTCTGGAGTTTATAGTAGACCCTGCGAATTTATATGTCGTTGGGTTCTTGGCCGGTGGTAGATACCACCGTTTAGATGAGGATCGGGCTCCCGCCACTATTGCTGGTTATACCACAGTGCAGTTGGACACCGGTGGTGCCTATGGCATTCTGGAAAGACGGGCACATTTGGGCAACGATGGACGTCGTGGTCTGCAATTTGGAAGACAAAATCTTCTGGATGACGCTATTCATCTGGCACTTTTGGGTGACAATCGGAATGTCGGACAGAATACCGCGCGTGCTCTGCTGCGTTATATCACCGTCATCGCGGAGGCGCTGCGATTTCGCGAAATTCAGCGCGAAGTAAGGCCTATTTTCACTGCCGCCCAACCCACCAGGACACTGAACCAGCGGGATATTTTGATGACCAACAACTGGCAAACCATAGGCAATGGGGTAGGTGGATGGGCCGCGGAAAGGGCTGCCGGGAATACCGATGTCACCGCAGTCAGGGTCGCCAATGGCGAATTCAATCTCCGCACAGTGCGGGATATGCTGGCACTGATCGCGATCATTCCGGTTTGTCGATTGGTCGCCTCAGTCAGTTACAAGTCGAGAAAGGAACTGAGCGCAGGTGTACCCCAGTGTTACCGGGATACTACAACGATACAAGGCTTCTATGTTGTAGATCGGGAAACCGCTGCATTGGCTCCGCAAACTCAAGTGGTGGACCGCCCGGCTCCGCCACACTCAAATGGCTTCAACGATTTTATGCGGTCCATGATTATTACCGACCTTGAGTTCGGGCGTTGATACTCGCGTTCTGATTTGAGCACAGATGGGAATAGCCCCGGCTGCTTTCCCACTTCCATTCCGGGTGTTATCGACTGGCTTGTATGACCAATAGTTTATAGCTATTGGTCTCGTTCATTGGGAATATGGATCAATCCACCGAATCGGTCGGTTTCCCAGAGGTAGGCCCTTGTCACCACGTTATTTTTTGGGGGAACCACCCTACCTCACCCATGGACAGTTTCGATCTCCCAGTGTCCCTGGTATTTGCGGCTTTCAACGCTATCCGAATGTTCAGATATATGCCGTTTATCAGCTAGCCTTCCACGGTTGTTGTAGGTATGTCCACAGCGTACCGCCAATGATTTTATTTCGGAAAATATATCGGTAGATCGTTTCGTGATGAATACGCTTCTCCGACAACTTTTTCAAGGCTCAGATTTTTCTGTAGCAGCCTTCTAATTAGTTTGAAGTCACTATGGGTGTAGTGTCTGTTGTACAGCGAAGGCGATCGAGGTGCAACAGTGCGTCGTTGGGCCTGGCCAGGTCGATATGAACCACCAATGTAGTCACAGCTGATCCTGTTGATCTCTCGGTAGCTGGTATTGCGTTGCCGATTTAGATTTTTGGCTATAGCGGCGATAGAAAATCCTTGTTTTCTTAGCGCAGACAAGATATACCCTATTCTGAGGTGATCTGCTGGTGCTTTATGGTTACTTTTCACTTCTTGGTGGGAGTAAAAAGACCTTAGTATCACAGGTCGTCTCTATCTTAATAATAACGGTGTGGCACTTAGTAAATGAATTCGACACTTACAACAAACAAAGGATCGACCACACACTGCGTGTACTGGATTTCTGGCTCGTTGCGGATCCGATTCGTGCTTTGGGGCATTATGTGCTAATGAGAATGCCATGAAAAAAAGTACATTTATGCTTTTTTGCCTATTTATATTGGGATGTTCACATGGTCGTATAGATATCCTGGATAAAGATGAAAAAGTGGTGGGCTATTGCTCAGAAAATTTTTATCTCCATTGGTATGGTGCGCATGATTCAGTGGATTATATTCTGTATCTATGTGCAAAAGAACACATAGAAAAAGGCTATAGGATATCCGATGATTCTATCATTGGATAATGATTACACACTTCCTGCAGCACCAGGAGATGGAAACTGGAATAAAAAAACAGCCAAACAACAGTTTTCAAAAAAACTAATTACAGAAAAAAAGCTTGGTTACATACTGGCTGCTATTGAGTATGAGTACTGGCAAAAGTTACAAAAGGCAGAAGAACAATTATCGAACTCTTCCATAACCCAAAAAAAGTATGAAAAACTAGTAAAGCAAGCCAAGACGGAATTCGAGGATACGTAGGCGCAAAACAAATGGCTACAACTTGACCTCCGACAAACGAGCTGGGCATTATAGGGCTTAGATTGAGCGATGATAGAAGAGAATAAAAATAATAGAGAGTCATTTGAGCGCATAGACAAAGAGCTTGACGTGAGCTTGCGCAAGACACACATTATGACACCTTTAACTATGAATACGCTGTTGTTTCCTGCCACGAAATACATCGACTAGATTTTCGACCAACTGAACGAGAAATTTATAAGGTGATAAAGATCATTGGACTCCACTCTTTTCTGCCAAGATTGTTTTGGTTTCTACACAGTAAGGTTCCGTTCTTTTTATTTATCATGAAAATTGAATATCAAGCTATAGGTGAACTGTCGATTAAAAAAACTCGGTGAGTTACATTGCCAAGTATTGGATTTGGTGCTAAATGCCCTATAACAATACATGCAATGTTCGCCCACTACAAAGTGGGAACCTGACCTCTAAAAGCGTATCAATGCAGCCATTCACTCAGCGTTAAGTTTCTATGAGAATTTAATACATGGATCGTACGAAAATGATTTTATCAGTAGCGTTCATTGTTTCAGTGGTATTGAATGTGGGGATTTTCTATATGCATAGTCATTCCCGCGATGATTTTGTTGTAGCCATGTCAAAGTCTATGCATCTTGAAAATGAAATCCTCCAAAATATCGAGATCGACAATATGGAACTTGCCAAATCAGCCCTTACTGAAAGTATCGGCAATAAAGCGGCCTATGTTGGTATATGCCTGGAGCATGAGTGTGTTAGCAAATCAGCGTTGGCTAAACTCAGAGCAAAACCCTAACAAATTACGGCACAATCACCCTTTCGTGGCTGGGCAGTCAAAACTGCAGTTTGTCTGCCCATGCGCAATGCTTTATGTTCTTTGAAAAAATGGGAATATATTATGATGAGGTCATCGCCGGCAAGCTTGTAGAAGCAGAATGGCATAGGTGGCCAGAGCCTGAGCAAAACGCAGTGGTTTTATTTTTCAACGCGTGGTGGCAGTGGGGGCGCTGGGAAGATACCCGGCAAGTAGAAACCTGCTTGTCCACACTGGCCTGTGCGGGGTGGGATGTGTCCAGGCAGTTAAGCGCATGGTGGAATGATGACTCCCCGGCTTCCCGGCAATGCATCATTGCGTTTCTGGCAAGTCAGGTGAATGTACTCACCCAGGGAGAGTCACCATCAGCCTTTTGGGGAAAAGATGGCACTCAGGTTTTAAAAACCTGGCTGGATGACGTTGTACAGCTACCCGCACTACTTTCGCTCGCACTGGAGCATCCCATCGACACGGAAGTGCACGATTTATATACAATAGCGTCCCTGTGCCTTGGCAGCAGCGCCGCAGATACCTGGTTTGAAGAGTACTATGCCCGCCACCTAACCGTACATTAGGGTCAAGGGCTGATCACCCCGCCGTACTGGGTTTAGATGAGGCGGAGCTGCAGGGGCATTAATCCGGCACTGCGCGTGAAATTTGATCGGCCGTAATTTCAGTCGACTCACTAAGGCTCGTTTCGCGAAATTGTAGATTGGCCAGACGGGCGTAGAGTTCGCAGTTGCGCAGCAGTTCCTGATGTGTGCCGGTGGCGATGACCCGGCCCTGATCCAGCACGGCAATTTTATCTGCATGCAAAATAGTGGACAGGCGGTGCGCAATGATGACAGTTGTGCGGCCGCGCATTAGTTCCTGTAGTGCCAGTTGAACCTGGTGTTCACTCTCGGTATCCAGCGCACTGGTAGCTTCGTCCAGTAATAATATGGGGGGATTGTTGAGGATGGCTCGGGCCAGTGCAATGCGTTGGCGCTGGCCACCTGAAAGGCGAACACCCTGTTCCCCCAGATGGCTTTGGTAGCCCTCAGGCAGCGCGCTAATGAATTCGTGAGCGTGTGCGGCACGGGCGGCGGCAATGATCTCTTCTTCGCTGGCATCGAGTTTGCCGTAACGAATGTTGTAGCGGACATCGCCGGTGAACAGTGCCGGCTGCTGGGGTACCAGCGCCAGGCTTTCTCGCAGCTGCTCCAGGCTGAGGGTGCGAATATCGTGACCGTCTAGTTCAATGCGGCCCTGCTGTGGGTTGTAAAAGCGCTGCAGCATTTCGAATACAGTGGATTTTCCCGCACCGGAAGGGCCTACCAGTGCAAGGCTTTTGCCTGCTTCTATGGTGAGGGAGAAATTGTCCAGCGCGCGTTGATTGAGTCGGGTCGGGTAGCTGAAACTGATGTTGGTCATGCGCAGTTCGGGCTGCTTGCTGAGGGCGGTAACAGCGGGTTCTTCTGGCGATGAAATGAGGCTGGGCGTATCAATAAGCTCGACTAACCGTTCGGCGGCGCCTGCGGCTCGCAGTAAGTCACCCCAGACCTCGGATATTGTCGCGAAGCCTGATCCAACCATGATCGCGTAGAAGACAAAGGCGCCGAGCTCGCCACCACTCATGCGCCCGCTCAGTACATCCTGCCCTCCTTCCCAAAGCATGCCAGACATGCCAATAAATAGCAGTAAGATTGCTGCGCAGATGAGCAGTGAGCGCTGCCAGATGCGTCGTCGTGCAATGGCAAAGGCGATTTCAACTTCGCGCGAAAACGCGCTGCTTTCGAAGTTCTCCCGGGTGTAGCTTTGCACCACACGAATATGCTGAATCACTTCCCCCGCATAGCTACCGACACTTGCGATACTGTCCTGGCTTTCGTTAGAGAGTTTCTTAACCCGGCGGCCAAACACGAGGATCGGTAGCAAAATCAGCGGTACCCCGACGGTGATAATGAGGCTGAGCTTGAGATTCGTGATAAACATCATCACCAGCGCCCCTGTTGTCGTGAGGCTGCTGCGCAAGGCCATGCTAAAAGAGGAGCCAATAATGGTTTGCAGTAAGGTGGTGTCGGTGGTCAGCCGAGACATGATTTCGCCCGAGCGATTTGTCTCGAAGTAGCCCGGATGTAACCGGACGAGGTTATCGAAGACGGCTTTGCGAATATCGGCACTCACTCGCTCTCCCAGCCAGGACACAAGGTAAAACCGGATAAAAGTGCCCACAGCCATTGCTGTTGCGAGCATAATCAGCAAGGTAATAGCGCTCTTCAAGTCAGCGCTGGAGTCACCGTTAAAGCCGTTGTCGATGAGTACTTGCACGCCCCTACCCATAGAGAGCGTCGCGCCGGCAGTGAAGAGGAGGGCAGCGATGGCAGCCACAACGCGCAGTTTGTAGTGGGCGAGAAAACCCAATACCGGACGCAGCGAGCCGACGCCTTGAGCCTTGCCTTCACTCACAATGGGTATCTCCGTGTCTGTGGCAGACCAATAGTTTGGACTGATTGGGGCTTCATCACTGCTGTGGTCACTACCGGTTGGGGGGGTGTTAGTGTAATGATTTCGCTCGGCTATTGATATTCGCCTGGTATGCACTGAACTGATATCCCAGGCCCGCTCCAGAGAGGGCACACCCCATGACAGGGCAGTTTGAAGGCAGGATCGTCATAGTTACAGGCGACAATAGAGGGCTGGGTCAGGCAATGTCCCTGGGTTTTGCCGTGGAGGGGGCAAGCGTCGGGCGGTGTTGGAGAAGAATCAATCATAGACGCCCACAAATTGAGCGGGTCGGCCTTAGGGCTGTTTTTTCTCCTCGACAGGCCTGTAGACCGTTAAGAAAGATATATCCGATTAGCTTCTGACGTTGATTGACTCAGCTGTCTAAAATTGAAGCATAAGGAGGTCGCAATTGGTACGGATACCCGCTTAATAGCGTTTGTAATCGATTCAGCTACTGGCGGAAAGGTGGATTTTACAGTTTCCCAAGCTATGTACCCAGCGTATCAGCAAGTCGAGCCTGCCCAAGCGGCCTAACGCCAATCAAATTGCCTCCGGCAAACCCAGGCGGATTCAGTCGGTGTTCTCCAGAGGCAATAGGATACGCTTTCCAGCAAGCTCCTGGTTTAGGGCAAAGAAAGGCATCTGGTGACTGCCTTTCCGGTATCCCTCAAGCTTGGCCAAAAGCTTGGCCTTTTTATTTGGCTGTCTATCAACTGTTGGTCTAGCCTAATTGGCCTAGAATTTTTCCGGGGATTGCTTAGCAACTGCGCTTGTGGTTAAGGCGTCAGTTGTGTGGGTGAAGCCGACAGGTATTTCCGCGCTTGCCGCGGCTTGTACCGCTGCCAACGCGTTAATAATGCCGTACCCGTAGAACCGGTTTGGGGATGCCGTATTATCGGCAGTATTGCGTAGAATATCCCGAACTTGAGACGCGCTAAGATTGGGGTTGGACTGGAGTAATAACGCAGCGACTCCCGCAGTTAACGGGCAAGAAAAAGACGTACCGTTGGCATACGAATAGCGGGTATTTGAGCTTGAACTGGCGACGCGCACGCTTGAACCCATCGCCATAACGTCCGGTTTGATTCGACCGTCAGCCGATAACCCGACCGAGCTAAAGAATGAACGCGAACCTGACGAAGTCACCGCGCCAACCGCCAGAACAAAATGACCGTCGGAAGGCGCACCTAAGGTATTTTGGCTTGAGTTTCCACCATTACCTGCAGAGTTAATTACCACGATACCTTTTTCTGCTGCAAGGTCGGCACAAATTGTAACGATGGCGGTGTCACCGTCCATATCCGACGGAGAGTAGTCGCCGCCGGAGTCAAAGTCATTGTAACCTAAGGAGCTGGTAATAATTTGCGCACCGTTTGTATCTGCCCACTCAGCCGCTGCGCACCAGTTATCTTCTTCGACGTGTAATTCTGATTCGGTATTTTCGGTTTTGGCTAAATAATACGTCGCGCCGTACGCCGGGCCGATTAAATTGCCTGGGCTATAACCACCGATGGTGCTGAGAGTATTGGTACCATGACTACCGTTGCCCATGCCGCCGTCACCCACATCCGTGTCACCGTTGACAAAATCCCAGGTGCCGGCGATATACATTTGATTAAACGTTTCATGGGTTAATCGATTGAAGCCTGAATCAAAAATAGCCACGATGACGCCGCTACCGTTATAGCCCATATCGTGAACAGGGGGTACGTTGATTTGATTATTCTGGGTAAAAGAATTGCCATAATCTAACAAAGTAGCCACCTCAGGTTGCGTCGGCAGTGGCTGCTGCATGTCTTTAAGTGGTTGCCGCGGGCTAACTGGATTGGGTTTACGCTTGATCGATTTCACCAAGGTGATTTTCTTAATGAATTTCAGTTTGGATAATTGCGCTAGCACTATCGGTGTGGTTTCTACGGAGACGGCATTAAGCGCTTTTAACTGATGTCTTATTTTACTCACTTTAGCCTTGACCGAATTAAGGTACTCGGGATTGATCGGTATATCGGTCAAGTCGACCAGGTTATCGACGCCACGATTGACAATCCGACGTTGTAAAGCGCGCGATGAAAGCGACTGTTTTGCTGCTAACAGTTTTGCATCGAGATTATCTCCTTTATCTTTAAAATAAATAAATGCAGAAACTTGCTGTTGCGCTTTTTCTGTGGACAAATAATTTTGTATTTTGTGTGAGAGTATGTTTGAGTTGGTTTGTGCTGTCAGACTCGATGATAGAAAAACCAATAGCGCAGCTAGGCCGGTTAAGAATTTATACTTTCTTATATTGATCTGGAACATTGGTTTAGTTCTTCCCTGTAATAGTTAATTAAATGGGATTTATACATCCGAATTTTTACATGCCATTTTTGAACAGGAGCCCGGCTGGATAGTTTTTATCCTCAATTAAGGGTTTATAATTCAGGCACAGGTAACTAAAAAACATTTATATCCTAAATTATTATTGGAATGAGATATGGCCGTAATAGATCAAAAGCGGCGTAAGATACGATCCAGGCAGTCAATGAATGCCGAATATCTGGATTTGCGCCTTTGATAGTAAACGGATATATTCTATTTGGATAAAAAAATTACCACCTACCCCATCCTGACGGACGGCGATGCCCAGCCGTAAGAGTTTCGGACTGCTATCGGGTATCGCCCGACAATTATAGACGCCCACAAATTGAGCGGGTCGGGCTTAGGGCTGTTTTTTCTCCTCGACAGGCTTATTAGACAGTTAAGAAAGGTATAACCGATGAATTTCTGACGTTGATTTATACAACTGTCTAAAATTCAAGCATGAGGAAGTCGCAATTGGTACGGGTACCCGTTTAATAGCGGTTTGTAATCGATTCAGATACTGGTGGAAAGGCAGAATTTACAGTCTCGCATGCTATGTATCCAGCGTTTATGCTGCTCAGTGCAGACCTGCCGGATTTTCTCTGCTGCGCCGACTAAACGCTTGAAGCAGCTTTCGAAGTAACGGTTGAGCTAGAACCCGTGTTTGGGGGAAATGCGCAAGCGCTGTAGGATGGGTGGGGTATCGGCGGCAATAGCGCCGCGTTTTTTGGCATCCAAATGCCGCCCACTCCTACAGTTCCTGGGGGCGGAGACCGAATAAAACTGCTTATGGCTTGCGGCACCACTAGTTCCCAAAGGATACACACATACTGCCGGGCCAATGACTGTATGATCACAGGATGGTGTTAGCCATTCAGGCTGTCATGTGCTTCGGGTTTCAATTCGCACAGAATTATAAATCAGGCGAGGGAAATAGGCTGAACGTTAAACTGGTACAGAGTGGGTATAAGCAACGGAGTTCAACGCTGTTTGTTGTTGCAGGGAGCTTGATGTTGGTGAATGTGGTGTTCCTCTGGATTCGACTTGTCTCTGATTTTCAGTTGTCTATATTGTGGGCCGCGATTCCGGCAATGATTGCACTGGCAACAAGTATTATCGGGCTTTTTACCTTATATCCTCTCATAGCGTTAGAAACACCCTGGTTGGCGCGAAGCGGCGCCGGATCTGCGTTGGTTGCCGGCGTAGCACTTTGTATGGCGGCGCTGTGGATATTGGGCGCTACGCTATTTGGCAGTGGGCTCTCTGACCCTCTTGCCGCTGGGCTTATGGCTTGTATAGGTGTGTTTATCGTTGCAATGGTGAGTGCATTTATCTGTTATGCCATTGCATTTCTAACCGCTAGCGCCTCGGGGAAGCTGGGCTTTTTATTGGCGGTTCCGGTAGTTTCATGGGGTGTAATACTTGTTGTAGGCATGATAAAGGGTTTGCAGGTTGGTTTATCCCTAGACTATTACACCAATGCCTTTATTGCCGCTGCTTTTTTAGCGATCGGAATCCTGCTGCGCCGCCCGCCAGGGAAAGGCCAGACCGGCGCCGAAAACAAACGCCCTGCAAGCGGGCAGGGTAGTTAGCCGTGTGAATGTAACGGTTGATTCTGACTGGCTGGCAGGGATTGAGCCCGCCGCCTTATGGGGCGCGGGTTCCTGCGCTGCCACCGATAGGCCAACCGCACAGCCGCGCCGGTTTATTGCTGTCATGCCAGTGCGCATTTGAGCGAAGGTTCGAATGGCTGGGGAACCCGGCCCGCTGCCCCTTTACCGCCAGTGGAATAACCGGGGCTCACCCGGGCGGGCGAGCCCGCCGGAGATGGCGGTGCGGCCTTGCAGAGACAGTCAGGGGTATGGCGGATCTGATGGGTGGCCTCCGCTACTCAACCACTGCCATCCCCTTGCGCCCGTTCCTTCTGGATGCGCAGGTACACCTCCTCCCGGTGTACCGGCAGGGACTTGGGGGCCGCGATGCCCACCCTGACCTGGTTCCCCGAAATATCCAGTACGGTAACGGAAACATTGCTTCCGATTCTTAAATTCTCGCCGGGCCGGCGTTTTACAACCAACATAAGCCTTTCCTTCCGGGCTGCAAGCCCGGTTTGACTTTTTGTGATGGGCGTATTGAGGCAGTCACAGAGGAAAGCACGGAAGGGCGGGGCGCGGGAACGGTAGGCGGTAAAGCAGAATCGGCGGATGCAACGCGCCCAAAGCCTGGGCAACCGCACCAGGCGCCTGCAGGGGCCCCGCTTTATTGAAGACGAGCGGGCTTCTAGCGTATGATCCATATAGCCATTTTGATACTTGGTTTATCAATTTGGTTAGCTGGCCCTTTGGTGTTCGCCCACCTTGGGTCAGCGCCTTTTACTTACGCTTAGGTCACGTACCGTTCTCCTGTTACCGGGAGGGATCTGCTGGACATTGCCCGGGCCGTTGGGGTTTTTATGCTTGTTAGACAGAAACCGGCCCAATCCTGGCCCGAAATGGCGAGCAATGCCTCTGAATCTTACGCCGCTTTACCCTTAAAGAAAACCGATTACAATTCGATAAGATTATTTTGGTGCCTATATTTTTAATCGACTGTGTTTGGAAAAAGCGCAATGTGTCCTGGTCAGCTGGGGCCTGTTCACATTAACTGAGATGGCCCTGTTGCTCGAAGGCCAGTGGCCGCGCTTCTTAAAGCAAACATTCAGCGCGCTGGCGATGCATGCTTTATAGTTAGGATCGGTTGACCTTTCCCCTCTGCACACTGGGTTCGCTGCCATCCCGTTCATGGGTCAGCCGCGCAGTGTTGTTTCGGGCAAACCCAGGCCGGTGAAAACCCGCTCGATCCCTGCCCGGAGAAGCGACAAAAAGACAACAAAGAGGTCGCAAACCGGCGTCGGTGTTTGCTTGTGAATGGCCAGGATGCGATTTATTCTCACTCTAGCCCTGCGACTGTGAAAGCACCGGCAGGTCTGTGGGTAGGGGCACCTCCCTCTTTAAGATATCGACCCTACTGGAGCATCGAAGAAAGGCTTGTATTACAATTTTTACAGGATCGAAATATGATCATCTCTGCTCCCACCGACTATCGTGTCGCTGCCAAAGCGAAATTGCCTCCCTTTCTTTTTCATTATATTGACGGCGGTTCTTACTGTGAGCATACATTGAAAAGAAACACGGAAGATCTTGCTGAGATTACGCTTAAACAGCGCGTATTAAAGAACATGGAAGCGCTAAGCCTTGAAACTGAGCTTTTCGGCGAGAAATTTGCTATGCCAATCGCACTTGCGCCGGTTGGCTTAACGGGCATGTATGCGCGCAGAGGTGAGGTGCAGGCGGCAAAAGCTGCAGAGAATAAAGGCATTCCTTTTACTATGTCTACGGTTTCGGTCTGCCCGATAGAAGAAGTTGCCCCCGCCCTTGAACGTCCAATGTGGTTTCAGTTGTACGTTCTTAAAGACCGGGGTTTTATGAAAAATGTGTTAGAGCGCGCGAAAAAAGCCGGCGTTACCACTCTAGTATTTACCGTTGATATGCCTGTGCCGGGTGCCCGTTACCGCGATATGCATTCAGGTATGAGCGGACCCAACGCAGGTGCACGTCGCGTGCTCCAGGCCATGCGCCACCCCGGCTGGGCATTGGATGTGGGTTTGTTTGGTAGGCCACACGACCTGGGTAATATCTCTACCTATCGTGGTGAACCTACCAGGCTGGAAGATTACATGGGGTGGATTGAAGAAAACTTCGATCCTTCAAATTCCTGGAAAGATCTGGAGTGGATCCGTGAATTCTGGAATGGCCCGATGATAATTAAAGGCATTCTGGATAAGCAGGATGCTAAAGATGCGGTCTCCTTTGGCGCAGACGGTATTTTGGTATCCAATCATGGTGGTCGTCAGCTCGACGGCGTTCTCTCCACGGCAAAGGCGTTTCCCAGTATCGCCGATGCAGTCAAAGGCGAACTTAAACTCTTTGTCGACTCCGGTATCAGAAGCGGCCTGGACGTGGTTCGTATGCTTGCACTGGGCGCGGATTGTACGCTGCTAGGACGCTCTTATATCTATGCGCTGGCTGCACAGGGGCAAACCGGCGTTGAAAAATTGCTCGACTTATACAAACACGAGATGCGTGTGGCAATGACCCTGACGGGAGTTAAAAGTATTAGAGACTTGAATCGGGATTCACTGGTTAACTTTCGGTAATTTCTAAAGCTATAAGGCTCTCCTGCAAAAACCTTTCACCGCATCCTTTGATGCTCTAGCGGGCTGTTGAAATTCGAAAAATTTCGACGCCTGCTACCGGAATATGGATGTTCCGGCAAAATCACCACCTAAGTCGTTGATTTTGGCAGAAAAGTGAAATTCACATTTTTCGCTTTTCGTGTGTTGAAAAAGGCAGGATGCCTTTTTCAACAACCTGCTAGTGAATCTACACAAGAAGCGGCAATGCTGCCCCTCAGGAGCCGGGCATTAGCAATGAGGGACGGATCAAGCCAGGTGCCCAGGATAGCGTTGCTCCCAAGCCGCCCCGCGAACGAAAGATAGGGCATTGTTCCCAAGGGTGACGAATTTAATCCACCGGCCAATAAATCCGCACCAGCGGTACCAGTGCCCGGCCTTCCAGATCGAAGTTATCGTAGTGGCTGACAATCAAGTCCGCCAGGTCATCCAGGTCGACTAACGTGAGGGGGAAAGTGGAGCGGTCGGCCTCGTAGCGGGCCTCACGACTGAAGCCGCCGGTGCTCACAAACAGGCCGGAATCTCCCTCCCGCAGGGTGCCGATAAAACCCCGTATGGCAGGTGCACCCATGGCGCCGCCGCGATGCTTGACTTCCGCCTTGATGCGCGGCTGGGTAAGGCCCAGGCCATCCGGCGAGGCGATCACATCCACACCGCGATCCGGACCCTTGGGGGAGACCTTGGCGTTAAAGCCCATGGCGCGCAAGATCGCCGCGACCAGCTCTTCCATTTCCTCGGGCAGCAGTGCGGCAATCTTGTCTTTGATCAATTCATGGCTCTGGGCCACGGTTTGGTCTTTGAGTTGGGCGCTGTCGGTTTCCGCCACTTCCGCTGCTGTGGGCGTAAGCGTGCGGCCTTCCAGTATGGTTAAAAAGGCCTCGATGGTGTCCTGGCTTAGGGAGAAGAGGGTAAGGGTGGAACCGAGGGAGTTTTTGGCTTGCTGGGGTAGCTGGTCGCGGCTGACCTTGCCCAGCCACTCCACCCGGCGCAAATTGGGGTAATCGCCGATGGTACCCGGCTGATACCGATATTCCCCCTGATCCACGCCCAGCAGGTAGCTGCGGGTCTCGGGGTTGTAGCTGACGATATAATCGCCGGCGGCAATCTGATCGCGAAACTTCAGGATCATGGCTAAGGCATTAGCGGTAGCTGAGGGCTTGTCATTACCGTAAATCTTGATGTATTCGTCCCGCAGGCGCTCGGTGCTGGAGTACTGGCTAAGGTCTCCCAACTGGGACCAACCCACTGCGGCAAAGCCTTTCTCGAAGTCTTCACTGTAAATACCGCCGCGCCCGGCGCGGATCATCCATGCGTTTTTCTGCATTGGCTATCCCTAGGGTTCTCTGCCTCCAAGATTTCACCATGCGCTACCGGGCTCAGTGTCGGTAAGGGGGTCTTTCACAGACCCAACTGGCCATTCTGTGCCCAAAGCGGCGCCCCGGGTGATGCCGGGAAGCCGTGGCAGGCGAAGCGCCTTGTCTACCGGGAAAAACCGCGCCCGCCCACCGGGGGCTCTGCTTGAAGCAGGGAGACTGGCAGGCGAATGTAACACCGCGCTAGCGATAGCCAGCCGCCGCCAGACACTTCGGGCTCCGCCAGGATGGAGTTTGTGTGTGTCGCAGGGTGCGGCTCAGGCGGTGCGTTTCAATAGAAGGGTTCTTGTTGTGTGCAGCGTGGCAAAACCATCGCCGCTGGTCTTCCGCCGCCTTAAGCCATCGCTGCCGGGCTACTCCGGTTAAAAAGCGCACAGGGGATTGCCAAAACTTTGCGTACTGGCCGGGCGGGAAGGGGGCCCGCAAGCGGAGCGGGGGGTACCGGAAGCGGCTTTTTGGTTTGCACGCCCCTTATTCAGTGCTGGAGCGGCAATGGGGTTTGGCAGTGGCAAGGTTGCGTAAGTATTTAGCGGGGTGCTTTGGTAGGGAGCGACAGGGCCGCTGGAATCGGGCAAAATTGGGCGGGATAACACCCCCAGCCTTGCCCGGCCTGCTGTCACGGAGCAGGCGGAACCCACTAAGGAATACCCGGTACATGGCCAAGAAGCCCGCAAAACCCAAGCAAACCATTGCTTTTGAGGAATCCCTCTGGGATAGCGCCAACAAGCTGCGCGGATCGGTGGAGTCCTCGAAATACAAGCATTTCGCTAATCCTTCGCATTGGGCTCTTCACCGGATTGCGTATTGGCTCCATTACAGACCTAAAGCTCAAACACTTCACAAAGCCACCATTCTTCCGGAAGTTGGCTGGAAATAATTGGCCATAAGCCCAGACGAAAGACCGCCAGTGTCAGCTAAAAATGAAAATCTCAGGAGAAGGTTTGTTTCATCTTCTCTAGATGGTAAGTCAGTGAGGATACGCATTGAATGATCTAGACGATATTAAAGAAAAGCTTCGCCAGTTCGCCCAAGCTCGAGACTGGGATCAATTCCACTCACCAAAAAACCTATCCATGGCCTTAGCGGGTGAAGCGGGCGAATTACTGGAGTTGTTTCAGTGGCTCACAGAAGAGCAGTCAAGAAATCTAACTCAGAAACAGAGCAGAGCAGTCGAAGAAGAGATGGCAGATATTTTTCTTTATTTGCTCAGGTTGGCTGATAAATTAAGTGTTGATTTGCTAGAGTCGGCTAAAAATAAAATGACTATAAATGAACAGAAATATCCAGCAAGTAAAGTAAAAGGCAGCTCCAAGAAATACACGGAATATTAATCATGTTGGTATACAGTGGAAACAAGAAAAAGTTTATTGATGATGTCAGCGAGAATGCTATAGAGAATATCATTTTGTTAGAGTTTGAAAGGAAGTTATTCAAGCGTCCATCTAAAAATGAAGTGCTTTCATGGAAGAATTCTATGCAATACATGTTCAAGATTATGATTGATTCAGATATTCCACAGGATTCTGGTGTTTCAATTGAATACGTATTGCCTTTAACCAGCAAGCGCATTGATTTTATTCTGACAGGAAAGGATGGGAAAAATCGAGATACTGCCGTTATCATCGAACTTAAACAGTGGAGTGAAGTAACAAAAATAAACAAGGATGGCATAGTTAAAACATTTTTTTCTGGAGGCGAAAAGGAAACCAATCATCCCTCTTATCAGGCGTGGACATATGCGGCCTTAATAGAGGATTATAATGAAACCGTCCGGCAAGAAGGCATAAGGTTAATTCCATGCGCTTATCTACATAACTTAAGTTCCGCTTCGGCGATTAATGATCCGTTTTATGCTGCGCATACCAGAAATGCACCTGTTTTTATTTCCTCGGATGCTAAAAAATTTTCTGAATTTCTAAAAAAACATGTCAAATATGGCGATAGCGATAACATCATGTATCGTATCGAGCATGGCAGGATTAAACCTTCCAAAGGCTTGGCTGATAGTCTCACATCTATGCTGACTGGCAATCAGGAATTCCTGATGATTGATGACCAAAAGCTAGTTTACGAAGCAGCAATTGATCTGGCGTATAAGGCGCAGAAAGGAAAAAAACAGGTTCTTATTGTAGAAGGTGGGCCAGGCACAGGAAAATCCGTGGTAGCCATCAACTTGCTGGTTGAGCTTACTAAGCGAGAAATGAATACGCAGTATGTTTCCAAGAATGCAGCGCCGAGAGCTGTATTTGCCGCAAAACTGACTGGTACCATGACTAAAACAAAAATCAATAATATGTTCAAGGGATCAGGTTCCTATATTGATACTGAGTCAAATTTCTTTGACGCTCTGATTGTTGATGAGGCTCATCGATTAAATAAAAAGTCAGGCATGTACGAGAATAAAGGTGAAAACCAGGTCAAGGAAATTATTAACGCATCCAGGCTCACAATTTTTTTTCTTGATAAAAATCAGCGCGTAAGCATGAATGATATTGGTTCCTTAGAGGAGGTTGAAGCTTGGGCAAGTAAGCTGGGTGCGGCTATTTGTCGTATGGATTTAAAGTCTCAATTTCGCTGCAATGGTTCTGATGGATACCTTGCGTGGCTTGATTCTGCTTTGCAGGTACGAGATACGGCAAACACCGAGATTGATAATGTCGACTACGATTTCAAGGTATTTGACTCGCCTGTTAGTTTGCGAAAGGAGATATTTCAGAAGAACGCTATTAGTAATAGGGCTAGACTGGTTGCTGGCTATTGTTGGAGGTGGGTGAGCAGGAAAGATAAAAACGTGATGGACATCCAAATGCCAGAATATGAGTTTGAAGCAAAGTGGAATCTTTTAGCTGATGGTAATCTCTGGGTTATATCACCTGAATCAGTAAAAGAAATAGGTTGTATTCATACTTGTCAGGGGCTAGAAGTGGATTACATAGGTGTGATTATTGGTCCTGATCTTATTGTGCGTAATGGTAAGATTATTGCCGATGCAAGCAAAAGAGATGCTAGGGATAAAACAATCAGGGGCTACAAAAAACTCTTGAAGGAAAGACCAAAGGAGGCATCTAGAATTGCCGATAATATTATTAAGAATACATATCGAACTTTGATGAGTCGTGGCCAAAAGGGCTGCTATCTGTTTTGTACAGATCAAGAAACTAATGAGTACTTTTCAAGGTTGATTGATCAGGCTCGCCAAGTTCGAGAAATAACGCTGGAAGAAAAATATCCGGGTTTAAACCTCCGCATACTGCAAGCACAAGAAGCTAAGCCCTATATAAATTCTGTCCCTATATATAACCTAAAGATTGCTGCAGGTGATTTCAGTGAATACCAAACTACAGGTGATTTTGATTGGGTTGAACTACCAGAGCATATTCGTATATCAGATGGCTATTTTGTCGCACAGGTGCTAGGCGAGTCTATGAATCGCCGTATTCCAAATGGTTCATGGTGTCTTTTTAGGGAAAACCCTGCAGGCTCTCGTGAAGGGAAGATTGTGTTGGTACAACATCGAGATATTCAGGATGTTGAACAGGGAGGGCATTACACGGTTAAGGAGTATCATAGCGACAAGACTGATACCGAGGATGAAGTATGGTACCATTCCAGAATCATACTGAGGCCAAAAACCAATGCGCTTGGTTATAAGGACATTTCATTGACTGAAGATCAAGTTAGAGATTTAAGGGTTGTTGGTGAATATGTTTCGATTCTAAGTTAGTCAAGTTGTTGGTTACACAAATTAAAGAGCAGTATGTATATCGATAAGCCGGTATCAAAACGTAATCTGATTCAGACCATCTCGCGGGTAAGCTGCAAAGTTGGGGGCAAGCGGAAAGGGCTGGTGGTGGACTATATCGGCATCAAAACCAAAATGAATCAGGCGATGAAGGACTTTGGTAGCAGCTGTGAGGACAACGTTGAGGATATTAAGGCGAAACTACAAGTAAAGCTTATTCTGTTATTGGCCGAGTTTGGCTACCCACCTATCGCCAATGATGAGGTTTTCAAGGAGATTCTGGAGCAGGCGGAGAATTTTAAGAAGCACCAGATGGCTTAGGGGGTGCGATTTCCCCTGCTGGGGGTTTTGGGAGGATCAATTCATTGCGAGGCTAGACAAGGTGAATACCTTTTGCACTCTTCGTTCATATTCGATTGAGGTAGTCCTTGGTATTCACTGGTGCGGACGTGCAGAGCGTATATATGGCAGCTTATCTGGCCGGGCAAGACCCAACAATCGGTAACTGTAGGATCAAGCCTGAGCGACCCCTTGAGGTGTGGCGCTAGTAGGGGCCAAATTTTTCACTGAATCAGAACTGGCCTTTGAATCAGTGATTAACCGAATTA